>NZ_CP009434.1:1566896-1880276 GCF_000960995.1 Burkholderia glumae LMG 2196 = ATCC 33617
TGCACATGACCACGGCCGCGTTCATCGTCGCGGGCTTCCTCGTGGCGGCCTGCGGCGCATGGCACCTGCTGAAGGGGCGGCGCGATGCGGCCGTCAAGCGCAGCTTCTCGATGGCGCTGTGGCTGCTGCTGCCGCTGGTGCCGATCCAGATCGCGATCGGCGACGCGCACGGCCTGAACACGCGCGAATACCAGCCGGCCAAGATCGCGGCGATCGAGGGCGTGTGGGAAACCGAGCCGGGCGGCACCGCGCTGAACCTGGTCGGGCTGCCCGACATGCAGGCCGAGCTCACGCGCTACGCGATCCGCGTGCCGCATCTGGGCAGCCTGATCCTCACCCACAGCTGGAACGGCGAGATCCGCGGCCTGAAGACCTTCCCGCCCGAGGACAGGCCCTACTCGCCGATCCTGTTCTGGACCTTCCGCGTGATGGCGGGGCTCGGCTTCCTGATGCTGTTCGCGGTGCTGCTCGGCTGGTGGCTGCGGCGCGGCGGCCGGCTCTACGAGTCGCGCGTGTTCCAGCGCTTCATGCTGTGGATGGGGCCGTCGGGCATCGTGGCGCTGCTGGCCGGCTGGATCACCACCGAGGTGGGGCGCCAGCCGTGGACCGTCTACGGCGTGCTGCGCACCGAGCAGTCGGTATCGCCGCTCACCGGCCAGCAGGTCGGCGTCACGCTGCTGCTGTTCGTGATCGTCTACTTTCTCGTCTTCGGCACCGGCGTCTACTACATGCTGAAGCTGATGAAAAAAGGCCCCTCGGCCGGCCACGACGCGTCGCAGGCCGCCCATCCCGCGCTGCATGCCCGGGCGCTGTCGCGCCCGCTCGATTCGATCGACGGAGAGTGACACGATGGTTCTCGACCTTGCCGTGCTGTGGGCGCTGATCGTCGGGCTCGGCGTATTCCTCTACGTGATGCTCGACGGCTTCGATCTCGGCATCGGCCTGCTGTTTCCGTTCTTCGACGCCGAGCGCGAGCGCCAGGTGATGCTCAACACGGTCGCGCCGGTGTGGGACGGCAACGAGACGTTCCTGGTGCTGGGCGGCGCGGTGCTGTACGGCGCGTTCCCGGTGGCCTACGCCACGCTGCTGCCGGCCAACTACCTGCCGCTGATCCTGATGGTGATCGGGCTGATTTTCCGCGGCGCCGCGTTCGAGCTGCGTGCCAAGGCGGTGCGCACGCAGAACCTGTGGGATCTCGCGTTCATCGGCGGCTCGACGCTCGCCACCTTCTGCCAGGGCGTCGTGCTCGGCTCGCTGCTGCAGGGCACGAGGATCGTCGACGGCAGCTTCGCCGGCGATCCGTTCGGCTGGCTCTCGCCGTTCAGCGTGTTCTGCGGCTTCTGCCTGCTGATCACCTACGCCACGCTCGGCTGCGGCTGGATCATCTGGAAGACCGACGGCGCGCTGCAGGCGAAGGCCTATTTCCTGATGAAGCCGCTCTGTTTGCTGCTGCTCGGCGCGATCTTCCTGGTCAGCGCCTGGACCGTGATCGGGCTGCCGGCCGTGGCCGACCGCTGGTTCGGCGGCGGCCGCCTGCTGATGTTCTCGCCGGTGCCGATCCTGGTGCTCGCCTGTGCGGCGGGCATCGTGCGCGCGGTGCACCGGCGCCGCGACACGCATCCGTTCGTGCTCACGCTGGCGATCCTGTTCCTCGGCTACACGGGCCTCGTGATCAGCATCTGGCCGAATCTCGTGCCGCCTTCGCTGAGCATCTGGCAGGCGTCCTCGCCGGCCAAGAGCCAGTGGTTCATCCTGGTCGGCACGGTGATCGTGCTGCCGGTCATCCTCGTCTACAACTTCATGCAGTACCGCGTGTTCCGCGGCAAGGTGCGCGAGGGCGACGCCGGCTATCACTGAGCGGCGGCGCGCCCGTGCGCTCACGCAAGCGGCCCGCCGCCGCGGCGAGGCTGCCTGCCGGCGCCGGATTTGCCGCCGCGCGAACGTGCAGGCTCGTGCAAAAGGCGATATATTTGCGACCCTGTTGAAAGGAGCCGAAAGTTTCAGCGTCCGTCACGCCGAGACGGCCGGCATGCCGCGGCGCCGCAGCCGACCTGCATGCCCAGCGTTCAGACGGTGAGACGGGCGTGACAGGCAGGCAAGCCGGGTGGGCGTTCCGGATGTTTGCTCGGGGGGCGCGTGTCATGGCGCCTGTCGTGCCGCCTCGCCGCGCGCGGGAGGCGAGGGCCGCTGTCGGGCACGCGCGGCCGCGCATCGCCTTGCCGCGCTCGGCGCCGGCGAAGTCGCCCGGCGCCTCGCAGGCCGCGCGGCCCGGTCCCCGTTCCCCCCTTGCGTTCGCGCCCGCGCGGGCGCGTGCCGCCGCCGGCATTGCGCGTAGCGGCCGCGGCGGCCGCCATGGGCGCGCGTCATGCACCGGCCATTGCGTGGCTCGCGGCTTCGTGGCCGATATAAAAAAATGATGGAGGATGACCTGCGCGCCTCGGTTGCGCAGTTTTGTGGATTAACCATCTTAAAAAGGTTGGGATCATGTCAAGACAATCCTCGTCGCTCGGTGTCGTCCGCGGGCTGACGCTGCTGTTCGCCGTGCTTGCCGGGCTGTACCTGCTGGTCGGCGGCGTCTGGCTCGCCGCGATCGGCGGCTCGGCATACTACGTGGTAGCCGGCCTCGTGCTGCTGGTATTCGCCTGGCTGATCCGAGGCCGCCGCGCCATCGCGCTCTCGGTCTATGCGCTGCTGCTGGTGGGCACGGCGATCTGGGCGGTGGGCGAATCCGGCTTCGACTTCTGGGCGCTCGCGCCGCGCTCGGGCGTGCTGGTGGTGTTCGGCGTCTGGCTGCTGCTGCTCGTCACGCGCAAGCTCGACGGCGCGCGCGCCGCGAACGGCTGGGCCCTGGCCGCCTCGCTGGTGGTCTGGGCGGGCGTGCTGGGGTACGCGAACTTCAACGATCCGCAGGAGCTGAACGGCACGCTCGCGGCCGCCGCGCCCGCGAAAACCTCGCCCGTGCCCGGCATCGCCGACGCCGACTGGCCCGCCTACGGCCGCACCCAGGACGGCACCCGCTATTCGCCGCTCAAGCAGATCACGCCCGATAACGTGAAGAACCTGCAGGTGGCGTGGACCTTCCGCACCGGCGACATGAAAGGCCCCAACGACCCGGGCGAGATCACGGCCGAGGTCACGCCGATCAAGGTCGGCAATCTGCTCTACCTCTGCTCGCCGCACCAGATCCTGTTCGCGCTCGACGCGACTACCGGCAAGCTCGCCTGGAAGTTCGACCCGCGCCTGAAGAACGACCCGTCGTTCCAGCACGTGACCTGCCGCGGCGTGTCGTATCACGACCTGTCGGCGGGGGGGCAGGCGGCTGCCGCGCCGCCGGCCGCCCCGGCCATGACGGCCGCCGCCGCGCCCGCTTCGGGCACGGCGGTTGCTGGCGACGCCAGCGCGGCCGATGCCGCGGCCAGCGCGCCGGCCGCTCCGGCCCCGGCCGCGACCACCGCGCAAGCCTCGCCGGCCGCCTGCACGCGCCGCATCTATCTGCCCGTCAACGACGGCCACCTCTATGCGCTCGACGCGCTGACGGGCCAGCGCTGCGCCGATTTCGGCAACAACGGCGATCTCGACCTGCAGCACGCCCAGCCGGTGACCACGCCGGGCATGTACGAGCCGACCTCGCCGCCCGTCGTCACGAACAGCGTGATCGTGGTCGCCGGCGCGGTCGAGGACAATTTCTCGACGCGCGAACCGTCCGGCGTGATCCGCGGCTTCGACGTGCGCACCGGCAAGCTGGTCTGGGCGTTCGATCCGGGCGCGAAGGATCCCAACCACATTCCCGGCCCGGGCCAGCACTACACCTGGAACTCGCCGAACTCGTGGGCACCGTCGGCCTACGATGCCAAGCTCGACATCGTCTATCTGCCGATGGGCGTGACCACCCCCGACATCTGGGGCGGCAACCGCACGCCGGAGCAGGAGCGCTACGCGAGCGGCGTGCTCGCGCTGCATGCGTCCACCGGCAAGCTGGCCTGGTTCTACCAGACCTCGCATCACGATCTCTGGGACATGGACCAGCCGGCGCAGCCCACGCTCGCCGACATCACCGACAAGAACGGCAAGACGGTGCCCGTGGTGTACGCGCCGGCCAAGACCGGCAACATCTTCGTGCTGGACCGCCGTACCGGCACGCCGGTGGTGCCGGCCCCCGAGCTGCCGGTGCCGCAGGGCCCCGCCAAGGGTGACCGGCTCTCGCCGACCCAGCCGTTCTCCGATCTCACCTTCCGTCCGAAGCAGAAGCTCACCGACGCGGACATGTGGGGCGCGACGATGTTCGACCAGCTCGTGTGCCGCGTGATGTTCCATCAGCTGCGCTACGAAGGCACCTTCACGCCGCCGTCGGAGCAGGGCACGCTGGTGTTTCCGGGCAACCTCGGGATGTTCGAGTGGGGCGGCATCGCCGTCGACACCGACCGCCAGATCGCGATCGCCAACCCGATCGCGCTGCCGTTCGTCTCGCGCCTGATCCCGCGCGGCCCGGGCAACCCGATGGAGCCGGAGCCGGGCGCCAAGGGCAGCGGCACCGAATCGGGCATCCAGCCGCAATACGGCGTGCCCTACGGCGTGACGCTGAACCCGTTCCTCTCGCCGCTCGGCCTGCCTTGCAAGCAGCCGGCCTGGGGCTATGTGTCGGCGATCGACCTGAAGACCAACCAGATCGTCTGGAAGCGCCGCATCGGCACGGTGCGCGACAGCTCGCCGGTGCCGCTGCCGTTCCGGATGGGCATGCCGATGCTGGGCGGCCCGGCCACCACCGCGGGCGGCGTGTTCTTCATCGGCGCGACCGCGGACAACTACATCCGCGCCTACGACACCGACAACGGCAAGCTGCTGTGGCAGCAGCGCCTGCCGGCCGGCGGCCAGGCCACGCCGATGACTTACGAGGCCAACGGCCGCCAGTACGTGGTGATCTCCGCGGGCGGCCACGGCTCGTTCGGCACCAAGCTCGGCGACTACATCATCGCCTACGCGCTGCCCGACACGAAGTAAGCCGGCCGCGAGGCCGCGATCGGCCATGGCGGGGTACGGTGCGGCGGATGCGCGCCGTGCCTGGCCGGTGCCGCCCATGCCGGTGCGAACGGCCTGCCGTCGCACCGGCTTTTTACTGTGAGTTTGTCTTTGCCGTTCGTTTCGGCCCGACAGGCGCGCGCGATGCCGGTGCCCGCATGGGCGCGCGGTGCGCCGGCCGCCGCGGGCCGCCGGAGCCGTTCATCGATGCTTGCCGATTTCGTTGCAAACACAACTTCCCCGCCGATGGCCGCGTCGCGCACCGGCCGGCGCGCGGCCGCCGCATCGGCGTGGCTCGCGCTCGGGCTGCATGCGGGCGCCTGCGCCGCGCAGGGCTCGGTCACGCTGTACGGCCTGCTCGACACCAGTGTGGAGGTGACCAACCCGGGCTCGGGCTGGGTGCCGCGGCTCGACTCGGGCGCCTATCGCGGCTCGCGCATCGGCGTGCGCGGCAGCGAGCCGATCGGCGGCGGGCTGCGCGTGCTGTTCGCGCTTGAGAGCGGCTTCGGCTCCAACGACGGCATGCTTTCCACGGCCGGCACGCTGTTCAACCGGCAGGCCTGGGTCGGGCTGGGCGCGCCGTGGGGCGAGCTGCGCGTGGGCCGCCAGTATTCGCCGATCTACATCCCGTTCAAAGGCCAGATCGACGCGTTCGGCGCGGGCACGATCGCCTCGGGCCTCGACAATCTGTCGAAGATCACGCCTTACGATAGCAATGCGGTCAGCTACCTGTCGCCCGATTTCCACGGCTTCACCACCACGCTGATGGTGTCGCTGCGCGATCCGTCGGGCGGCGGCGCGAACGGACTGGGCGGCAGCATCGCCACCGTCGCGTACCGGCACGGGCCGCTGCGAATCGCGTTCGCCCATCAGCAGACCAACGGCGCCGGGGCGCTGCGTGCGAATCTCGGCGGCGTGTCCTGGGCGCTCGGGCGGCTCACGGCGTTCGTCTCGATGTTCAACGGCGACGGCGGCACGCCGCGCTATCACGACGACGGCATGGCCGTGTCGATGCGCTACGCGATGAGCTCGCGGCTCGGTGCCTCGCTCGGCTATACCTTCCTGCGCGACTGCTCGGGCGGCGGCAACGACGCGGACCAGTTCAGCGCCGCGGCCGAATACGATCTCTCGCCGCGCGTGCTGCTCTATGCGAGCGCCGGCTGGCTGCGCAATCGCGGCGCTGCCAGCTTCACGCTGCGCGGCGTGAACGTGACGGGGCTCACGCCCGCGTATCCGGGCGCGACCGTGAAGGGCGTGCAACTGGGGATGATCGAGCGGTTCTGAGCGTGGCCCGGCCCGCGCCCGGCGGCGCGGCCGCCCGCGGCCCCGGAGCTCGCGGCCGCGCCGGCGGCAAGGCCAGCGGGCGCCGCCGCGCCCTCAAAACCCCGCTTCGCGCTGCAGCACCGCCGCCACGAACCGAATGCCCTGGCCGAGGTAGCTCTCGCGCCCCGCGCCGAGCTGCACCGTACCCGGCACCTCGCGCCCCAGTCCGTCGCCGCCGCTGCATTCACCGAAACGCACCTGCCAGGTGGCGGCGAGCGGCACCAGCTGATGCGTCCTCGCGTCCTGCTCGGCCGGGATCGGGCCGCCGTAGGTGCTGGCCACCGACGGCGCGTCGAGCGTGGCCAGGTTGACCTTGTCGATCGCGTCGATCCGGCAGCGGCGCGCCGCGAGTTCGGGCAGGCTCGCCACGAAGCTGGCCGACTGCCCGGCCTTCAGGCGTGCCACGTCGTTCTCGCCCACGTAGGCGTCGCCCTTCACGGCGCCGGGCGCGATCAGGTCGTAGATCCGTTCGCCGCGCGGCAGCCAGGTGCCGGGCGCCTGCGCGTCGTCGTTGGCCTGCACGGTGCCGTCGAATGGCGCGCGGATCGTCAGCTGCGCGATCTGCGCCTGCAGCCCGGCCACGGTCTGGCGCGCCGAGGCCCAGCGATGCGAGAGCGCGGTGCCCTGCTTTTGCAGCCGCTCGTCGAACGGCTGCTGGTCCACTTCCCAATGCAGCATCGCCTCGTCGGCGCTGGCGGCGGCCAGCTTCGCGTCGAGTTCGGGCGACACCAGCACGGCGAGCGTGTCGCCGGCGCGCACCCGCTGGCCGTCGCGCGCCGGCGTCGGGGTGGCGGCGAGATAGCCGGGCGCGACGGTGTAGAGGCCCTGCGCGCGTTGCGGCGCGAGCACGGCCGGTGCGCTCACGCCGGCATGCCACGGCAGCACCAGCAAGCCCAGCAGCGCGGCGCCGAGCAGCGCGCTGCGGCGTGTCTCGCGGCACCAGCGCAGCGCATCGCGGCGCCGCCAGGTGAGCGTCGCCTCGCGCCAGACCGGGCGCACGATGAACCAGCCGAACTCGACGCAGAACAGCAGCATGCCGAGCAGCTTGAAGAACGCGTGATAGACCACCAGCGCGATCGACATGAACACCACCAGCCGGTAGAGCCAGGTGGCGAACGAGAACGCGATCAGGAAGCGCCGCCGCGAGGCGCGGCACGGCTCGGGCTGCGGGTCGCCGAAGCCGAACAGCCACTCGCGCAGCCACCAGCGGCCGAGCGCGAACGCGCGGTCGTGCAGGTTCGGCATGTCGAGCCAGTCCGACAGCAGGAAATAGCCGTCGAAGCGCATGAACGGGCTGGCGTTGATGGCGAGCGTGGCCACCCAGGTGGTGGTGGCGAGCATGAACGCGCCGCCGCGCAGCGGCCCGTCGGGCAGCAGGCTCCAGGCCAGCGTCGCGAACGCGGCCAGCGCGATCTCGCTCAACATGCCGGCCGCGCCGATCCAGAGCCGGTCGCGCCGCGCCGGCACCTTCCAGGCCTCGGTGGTGTCGGTGTAGAGCACCGGCAGCATCACCAGCAGCGCCACCCCCATGGTGGGCACGCGGCAGCCGTGGCGCTGCGCCGTGTAGGCGTGCGCGAACTCGTGCAGGATCTTCGCGAAGCCGAGCGCGATGCCCACGCCGACCAGGCCGCGCCAGTCGGCGTAGCCGTGGAAGGTGTGAACGAACTCGTCCCAGTGGCGCGAGGCGAGGATCAGCCCGATCAGCGCGACGGCGGCCACCACGATCCACGACACCGGCCGGAACGCGAAGCGCACGTAGCGTTCGGTGGCGCGCAGCAGCGGCATCGGATGCCAGAGCGGAATCCGGATCATCAGGTAATGCTTGAGCAGCCACATCGCGTGCGAGGTGCGCTGCGCGGCGTCGTGCTGTTCGAGCCGCGCGGTGTCGGCGGCGCTCGCGGATACCAGCAGGTTCTGCTGGCGCAGCATGCGCGCGAGCGCCTCGAGCTCGTCGAGCGTCACGTGCAGCGTGGTTTCGCGATTGACGGCCTCGACGATCGCCTGCGCGTCGTCGAGCGGCCAGCGCGAGAGCATCTCGAAGGCCGGCCAGCCGATCTGGAAGAAACGGTTGGCGGCGGGGTCGTGCAGCATCCAGGTCGGTGCGCCGTCGGGCGTGGCCGCGCCGGGCGAGAGCGTCAGCTCCTGGCGAAGTTGCGGAAGTCTTGGCATGGCGGCAAGCGTGGCGTCACCAGCCGAGCCATTGACGCGCGAGCGTCAGCGGGCGGCGCAGCACGTAATAGATCGCCGGCACCCACGGGCCGCGGATGCGCGCGGTGCCCATCGCGCCGAGCGGCGCCTGCCGGGCTCCCGGGTCGCCGGCGTCGAAGCTGGCGCGCACCCGGTAGGCGAGCACGCCCTCGGGGGTGGGCTCGGCACGCCAGGCGATCGAATCGATGCGCGCGTCGTAGCTGGTGAGCGGCGAGCTCTTCGGATAGAGCGTGAGCGCCGTGCCGGGCTGCACGTCGATGTTGTCGGCCACCGGCAGCCAGGCGGTCACCTCGACGTGGGCCGGGTCGGCCAGCACCAGGATCTTCTCGCCGACGGCCACCGCCTTGCCGGTCCATTCGTTCGGATCGCTGAACACGGCCACCCCCGAGCGCGCGGCATTCACGCTCACGCGCGCGAGCTGGCGCGCCGTGTAGTCGAGCTCGACGCGGCTCTGGTCGAGCTTGCCGCGCCGCTCGGCCATGTCCAGGCGCGTGCGGTCGTCGGTGACGGCGAGCTGCTCGGTCTGGCGGAATTCCTCCTGCGCGGTGTCGTAGTCCTTGCGGGCCACCGCGTAGCGCGACTGCAGCGTGGTGGCGTCGAGGCCGAGCAGCGGCGTGCCGGCCTGCACCACCTGGTTCGGCTTCACGTAGAGCCGGTCGATCACGCCGTCGAGCGGCGAGCGCACCACGAACGGGTCTTTCGGCGTGACCTCGGCCGGCGCGAGCACGGTCAGCCGTATCGGGATCACGCAGGCCACGGCCACCCCGATCAGCACGCGGCGCTGCTGGCGGCCGGGCCTCAGCACGGCGCGCGCGCGTTCGAGCCAGCTCGCGCGCGGCGAGAACGCCTCGAACGCATGCGCCCAGACCTGGCCGAGCTCGGTCAAGAGCGCGGTGTCGGTGGCGCTCCAGGCGGTGTCGCGCGCGAACACGACGCCGCCCACCGGGCGGCCGGCGCGGTCGGTCAAGGGTAGCCACGCGCCGTGCGCGGGCCACCAGGCCTCCCATTCGGCGGCCACGTGGGGCGCTTCGGCCTCGAGGTCGGCGGCGGTGAAGGTCTGCACCTTCGGCCGCGCCGGCAGCACCGGTGCGCCGTGGCCTTCCACGTGGGCCGCCGCGTCCTTCGGCGGCGTGCCGCGCAGGCCTTGCGCGAGCGCCTTGCAGAGCGCGGCGAGCCACTGCACGTAGGGGGCGTTGGGGTCGCTCTGCGGCAGGCCGGAGACGGCCGCGACGTGGCCCGGCGTGTCGCCGCGCCACCAGGCAGCCTGCCGGTAGGGCACCAGCGCGAGCGTCTCGTTGACGATCGTGAAGCCGAGCGTGGCCTCGCTCGCGGCGGCCCGCGCACGCGTCGAGAGCTGCCAGAGCACCGCGAGCTGCTGGCCGTCGATGCGGACCTGCTGCGCCGCGTCGTCGGCCCGTTGCGTTTGCGTCATCGCATCACCGCGCGAAGGTCGCCCAGCCGCTCATGCCCGGCAGCAGCTCCGGGGCACCGCCGTTCAGTGCTGCCGTCACGTCCACGGTCTGCGTGACCGGATCGACGCGCGCGCCGATCCGCGCGACCTTGGCCGGATAGGTCTTGCCGACCTCGTCCACCTGCACGCTGAGCGGATGGCCGGGCTTGAGCCAGGCGAGCCACTTCGACGGCACGATCATCTTCAGTTCGAGATGACTGGTGTCGATGATGGTCAAAAGCGGCTTGCCGGGCTCCGCGAACTGCTGGGGCGAGGCGCTGCGCTTGGAGACGCGGCCGTCGAACGGTGCGGTGATCGCGCACTTGCGCACGGTGGCCTGCATGTAGGCGACGTCGGCGGCGCTGGCCTTCTGCTTGGCCTGGGCCTGCTGCACTTCCAGCTCGCCGATCGAATGCAGCGCCTGCAGCTTGCGGTTCGTGTCGAGCAGCTCGCGCGCGCCTTCCGCGTCGGCCTGGGCCTTGCGCAGCTGGGCGCTGAACAGCGAGCAGTCGAGCGTGACGAGGGTCTGTCCGGCGCGGAACGTGTCGCCGTCGCGAAACGGCAGCGACGCGATCTTCGCCGCGATCTCGCTCGACACGTCCACCTGGTCGCGCGAGACGAGCTGGATGCGAATCCGCGAATCGTTGCCGTCCGGGCCCGCCGGCGCGGCGGCCGGCGCCGCGGGGGCGGCCACCGGCGCCGGGGCGGGCGCCGGCCGCGCGGCAGGCGTGGCGGGCGCCGCCGTGGCGGCCCGCGCGAACTGTGCTGCGACGAGCAGCGCGACTGCGGCCGCTGCCCGGTAGGTCATGTACTGCGTCATTTCTGCGAGACTCCCGCCGGCAATGCCGCTGCCGCGGCGATCGTCGGACCCGGTTGCGCGAGGGCGGCGGCCTGGACGCCGTGCCGGGCAATGTCGTCCCAGCGCTTCTGCTCCTCGCCGATCGATTGCGTCAGTGAAGCGATGTCGTTGCCGTTGAGCTTGGCGGGCACCGGATCGAGGCCGAGCGTGGCCAGCATCTGGCCGTAGGCGCTTTCGAGCTCGCCGTAGCTCTGGTACAGGCGCAGCTCGGACATCATCGCGGCGGTGGCCACGCGGATTTCCTCGAGCCGGCCCTGGGCGTTGGCCACGGTGGCGTTGTGGGTGTGCTCGAGGATCTGCTGATCGATGTCGTTCAACTGCTTGAGCAGGTCGAACTGGCGCGTCTTGGCGCCGAGTTCGCTGCGCGCGACGTGGACCTGCGTGAGCACGGCCATGCTGAGCGCCATGCGCTGCATCTTCGCCACCTCGAGCTGGGCCTGCGCGGTGCCGCGGATGTTGCGCGCGTTGAGCAGGTTCAGCAGGTTCCAGCTCACGCTGATGCCGGCCGAGCGCCACGTGTTGTAGACCAGGAAGCTGTTGCTGTCGTAGTGCGCGCCGAGGCTGAACTCGATGCCGGGCAGCAGCTTGGCGATCGCCTTGTGCGTTTCATTGACGCTGATGCGCTCGTTGTAGCTGGCCTCGACGAGTTCCGGACGGCGCTGCAGCGCCATGTCCTCCATCTGCGGCATCGCCATGTCGAAATTCGGCACGCGGAAGTCGTCGCTCGCGGCGAGCGTGAAGTCCTTGCCCGGTTCGAGGTTCATCAGCGAGGCCAGGCGCGGCTTGGCTTGCTCGAGCTGGTCGCGCACGGCTTCGAGCTGGCGCATCAGGTCGAGCAGCGAGCGCTGGTAGTTGAGCGTTTCCACCGGGGAGCGCAGGCCCTGCTGCTGGGCCGCGCGCGAATCGTCGAGCGCGCCCTTCGCCTGTTCGAGCAGCGGCCCGATGCGGTCGTGCAGACGCTGCGCGCCCACCGCCTGCCAGTACGCCTCGCGCACCTGCTGCATCATCAGCTGCACGACCTTGCGGCGGCGCTGCTCGAGCACCAGCACGTGGTCGGCCTGTTCCTTGGCCTCGAAGTAGCTCACGCCGAAGTCGAGGATGTTCCATGACAGGTTCAGGTCGGCGGTGCGGCTGTTCTTGTCGGTCGAGTACGAGGGAATCAGCGATTCCTCGCGCGTAAAGAGGCCTTCGGAGGACGACGCCAGTTCGTGATTGCGGTTCGTGTAGCCGGCCGCGGCGGTCAGCTTCGGCAGCAGGTCGAAGTTCGACAGGTCGAGCTGACGCTGCGCGAGCGCCTCTTCCATCATCTTCAGGCGATGATCGAGGTTGTAGCGAATCGCGCGCGCCATCGCCTCGTCGAGCGTGATCGGCCCGCTCACCGGCTGCTGATTCGTGAACATCGTCATGCGATCGGTGCGGGCCGTCTCGGCGCGCTCGGCATCGGAGAACGGGGCGGGCTTGACGGCGCAGCCGGACAGCCACACGACGGCGAGCGCTACCGCGAGCAGGGCGGGACGCGGTGCGCGTCCCCGGAGCGACAGGGTTTTCACTTCGGCGGATCTCTGGTTGGATTGGGCGAGTTGGGTAAGGAAACCGGGATTCATGAGCGGCGCTCCGTGGTGGCCTGCCGGGGTTCGGACGGCACCGCGTCGGAGCGGGCCACATGCAAGACGGCATGCGCGCTGGCGAACTGCGCGGCCAGCGATGCCTTCGAGGCGGGCAGCGCGGCGTGCGGCTGGTCCGTCACGGCGGGGCGGTTGGCCGGGCGCGAGGACGGCTGCGCCGCGTCACGGGCGTGGCCGCTCGCGCGCTGGGCGGCCGGCGCGTCGAAGCGCACCACCACGTCGCGGCGCGTCGCGTTGCCGGCCGCGTCGCGCACCAGCAGCGTCACGTGGACCGACCGGACGCCGGCGGGCGGCGTGCCGCTCAGCACCCCGCGTGCCGCGTCGTAGTGCAGCCAGGTGGGCAGCGGCGCGCCGCCGGCCAGCGTCACGGCCACCTCGTTGGCTGCGCCCGGCACGCTTTCCCGGCCGGCCGGTGCGCCCACCAGCGGCGCGACCGGCAGTGCGAAGCGGCTGCCGGCCTGCTGCAGCGGATGCACGTCGGCGGTGGGCAGCGTGCGCGTGGCGGCCGGCGGCGCTTCCGTGCTGGCCGGCACGATCGAGTCGAGCGCGCTCACGTGCGTGTCGCCGAGCGAGGCGTCGCGATGGCCGTGCGCCGCGAACGTGAAGGTGGTGCGCGGCGTGATCGCGCCGAAGCCGTTCGGTGCCTGGAGTTCGGTGAGCACGATCACCGGGTTCGAGACGCCGTCGCTATGGCCGTTGATGTCGGTGACGAGCAGCGGATTGCCGCGGCTCGACGACGGCGGCGCCGCGCCCACCGGCGGCTCCAGGCCGATGGCCGGCGTGCCCGGCAGGATCGGCGTGCCGACCGGGTCCTGGCTGGCCTGGATCTGCAGCGTGCGCGTGAGCGGCTGGCTGGTGCTGGTGCCGTCGCTGAGCGTGAAGATCAGCGTGCGCGAGCCGGCCTTGTTCTCGAGCTGCGTGTCGCGATAGGTGACGGCCGTGATGGCCGCCTGCCACTGCGCGAGCGTGGCGGTGCCGCTGGCCGAGGTCAGCTTGAGCGTGCCGGTGCCGGCGTCGTAGCTGGCCGCGATGTCGCCCGTCGCGGCGCTGGCGTTGAAGGCCAGCAGGTCGTGCTTCGGGTCGAAGCCGGCGCCGATCGCCACCGTGGCCGAGACGGGCGGCGTGCCGTTGCGGTCGGTCAGCGTGATGCCGACGCCCACCCGTGCCACCGTGGCGGCCTTGCCGTCGGCGGTGTAGGTAAGGGGCGTGTCGCTCGCGCTGACCACGAGCGTCTGGTGCGTGGCCGTGACCGCCACGTTGCGCGAGAGCGTGGTGCTGCTCTTCACGCCGTCGTTGATGGTAAAGCCGATGCTGCGGGTGGCCGTGTCGGGCGTGACCGCCGTGTCGGTATAGGTGACCGAGCGCAGTGCGGCCTGCCATTGCGCGAGGGTGGCGCTGGCGCCGGCCGAGCTCAGCGTCATCGTGCCGGTGGCGGCGTTGTAGGTGGCCGTGATGTTGCCCATCGTGGCGCCGTCGTTGACGAAGCCGAGCACGTCCTCGCCGGCGTGGAAACCCGCGCCGATCCGCACCGTGGCCGAGGCCAGCGTGGGATTGTCGGCATCGGCCAGCGTGATGCCGGCGTCGACCGCCACCGGCGTGGACGGCGCGTTGTCGCCGGACACGAACGCGACGCTGCCGCTGCTGCCGGTCGAGATCAGCGGCGTCTGGTCGGTGGCCGTGACCGTCACGTTGCGCGAGTACACGGCGCTCGTCTTCGCATTGTCGTTGACTGTGAAGTCGATGCTGCGGGTGGCCGTATTAGGCGTGACCGCCGTGTCGGTGTAGGTGACGGCGCGCAGCGCGGCCTGCCATTGCGCGAGGGTGGCGCTGGCGCCGGCCGAGCTCAGCGTCATCGTGCCGGTGGCGGCGTTGTAGGTGGCCGTGATGTTGCCCATCGTGGCGCCGTCGTTGGTGAAGCCGAGCACGTCCTCGCCGGCATGGAAGCCCGTGCCGATCCGCACCGTGGCCGAGGCCAGCGTGGCGTTGTCGAGGTCGGCCAGCGTGATGCCGGCGTCGATCGCGACCGGCGTCGAGGCGGCGTTGTCGGCCGACACGAAGGCGGCCGTGCCGCTGCTGGTGGACGTGACGATCGGCGTCTGGTCGGTAGCGGCCACGCTGACGGCGCGCGTGAGCGGCATGCTGGTCTTGACGCCGTCGCTGACGGTAAAGCTGATGGTGCGTGATGCCGTGTCGGGCGTGACCGCCGTGTCGGTATAGGTGACCGAGCGCAGCGCGGCCTGCCATTGCGCGAGGGTGGCGCTGGCGCCGGCCGAGCTCAGCGTCATCGTGCCGGTGGCGGCATTGTAGGCGGCCGTGATGTTGCCCATCGTGGCGCCGTCGTTGACGAAGCCGAGCACGTCCTCGCCGGCATGGAAGCCCGCGCCGATCTGCACCGTGGCCGAGGCCAGCGTGGGATTGTCGAGATCGACGAGCGCAATGTTGCTGTCGATCGCGATCGGCGTGGACGGCGCGTTGTCGCCGGCCACGAACGCGGCCGGGCCGGTGCTGGTGGTGCTGGCGATCGGCGTCTGGTCGGTATCGGCCACCGTCACGTTGCGTGAGAGCGTGGTGCTGCTCTTCACGCCGTCGTTGACGGTGAAGCCGATGCTGCGGGTGGCCGTATTGGGCGTGACCGCCGTGTCGGTGTAAGTGACGGCGCGCAGTGCGGCCTGCCATTGCGCGAGGGTGGCGCTGGCGCCGGCCGAGCTCAGCGTCATCGTGCCGGTGGCGGCATTGTAGGTGGCCGTGATGTTGCCCATCGTGGCGCCGTCGTTGACGAAGCCGAGCACGTCCTCGCCGGCGTGGAAGCCCGCGCCGATCCGCACCGTGGCCGAGGCCAGCGTGGCGTTGTCGAGGTCGGCCAGCGTGATGCCGTTGTCGATCGTCACCGGCGTCGAGGGCGCGTTGTCGGCCGCCACGAACGCGACGCTGCCGCTGCTGCCGGTCGAGATCAGCGGCGTCTGGTCGGTGGCCGTGACCGTCACGTTGCGCGAGTACACGGCGCTCGTCTTCGCATTGTCGTTGACTGTGAAGTCGATGCTGCGGGTGGCCGTATTGGGCGAGGCGGCCGTGTCGGTGTAGGTGACGGCGCGCAGCGCGGCCTGCCATTGCGCGAGGGTGGCGCTGGCGCCGGCCGAGCTCAGCGTCATCGTGCCGGTGGCGGCATTGTAGGTGGCCGTGATGTTGCCCATCGTGGCGCCGTCGTTGACGAAGCCGAGTACGTCCTCGCCGGCATGGAAGCCCGTGCCGATCCGCACCGTGGCCGAGGCCAGCGTGGCGTTGTCGAGGTCGGAGACGACGATGCCGCTATCGATCGCCACCGGCGCGGACGCCGCGTTGTCGCCGGCCAGGAACGACGCAGGGCCGCTGCTGCCGGTCGAGAGGACCGGGGTCTGGTCGGTGTCGGTGAGGGTGACGTTGCGCGAATATGCGGCGCTGGTCTTGGTGCCGTCGTTGACGGTGAAGCCGATGCTGCGGGTGGCCGTACTGGGCGTGACCGCCGTGTCGGTGTAGGTGACCGAGCGCAGTGCGGCCTGCCATTGCGCGAGGGTGGCGCTGGCGCCGGCCGAGCTCAGCGTGAGCGTGCCGGTGGCGGCGTTGTAGGTGGCCGTGATGTTGCCCATCGTGGCGCCGTCGTTGACGAAGCCGAGCACGTCCTCGCCGGCGTGGAAGCCCGCGCCGATCTGCACCGTGGCCGAGGCCAGCGTGGCGTTGTCGAGGTCGGCCAGGTTGATGCCGTTGTCGATCGCCACCGGCGTCGAGGGCGCGTTGTCGGCCGCCACGAACGCGACGCTGCCGCTGCTGCCGGTCGAGATCAACGGCGTCTGGTCGGTACGCGCAACGGTGACCGTGCGCTGCAGCACGTTGCTGTCCTGCGTGCCGGTGCCGATCGAGATGTCGATGAGGCGAGTGGCGGTGTTCGGCGTGATGCCCACGTCGGTGTAGGTGACCGAGCGCAGCGCGGCCTGCCATTGCGCGAGGGTGGCGCTGGCGCCGGCCGAGCTCAGCGTCATCGTGCCGGTGGCGGCATTGTAGATGGCCGTGATGTTGCCCATCGTGACGCCGTCGTTGACGAAGCCGAGTACGTCTTCGCCGGAATGCAGGTTGCCGACGATCGCGACGGTCGCGGAGGTCACCACGTCGCCGAGCGGGTCCGAGACCGTCAGGTTCGGATCGATCGCCACCGGCGTCGAGGCGACGTTGTCGCCTGCCACGAAGCCGACGCTGCCGGTGCTGGTGGTGGCCAGCGCCGGCGCCGAGCTGATCACGTCGAGCGTGTAGGTGCGCGGCTGGCTGGTGCGCACGCTGTCGCTGACCGTCACGGTGATGCTGCGCGCGCCCAGCGGGGCGTTGCTGCCGGTCACGAACTCGACGTTGTCGAGCAACTGCTGCCACTGCGCGAGCGTGCCGCCGCTGCCGCTGCTGTTGATCGTCAGCGTGCCGGTGCTGTTGTCGTAGCTGAGGTTGTAGACGGGCGGCGAACTCATGTTGCCGACCGTGAGATGGTCGCCGGGCTGGAAGCCCGAGCCGATCTGCACCGTGATGCTGAGCGCGATCTGCGCCGCCGGGTTGGACACGTTGCGGTCGGTCAGCGTCATGCCGCTGTCGAGCGGTATGGCGGCCTGGCCGGGCAGGTAGCTCACGCTGCTGGCGGTGCCGCCCAGCAGCGGCGTCTGGGGCGTGGCCGTCACCGTGACGAGCTTGGACGAGGCGTTGCTCGGCTTGGTGCCGTCGTTGACGCTGAACGTGATGGTGCGGCTGTTCGTTTGCGGCACGGCGGCCGTGTCGGTGTAGGTGACCGAGCGCAGCGCGGCCTGCCACTGCGCGATCGTCGAGGCGCCGGCCGAGGTCAGCGTCAGCGTGCCGGTGGACGAATTGAAGGTCGCCGTGATGTCGCCGAACGAGCCGCTGCCGAGCGCCAGTACGTCCTCGCCCGCATGATAGTTGCCGGTGATCGACACGGTGGCCGAGGCCATCGTCGCGCTGTCGAGGTCGGACAGGGTCAGGGCGCTGTCCACCGCCACCGGCGTGGAGGTGGTGTTGTCGGCCGAGGTGAAGCTGGTGGCGCCGCCGCTGTCGGTGAGGATCGGCGACTGGTCGGTCCGCACCACGTTGACGACGCGCTGCCAGGCGGTGCTGGTCTTGGTGCCGTCGCTGATGGTGAAGCTGATGGTGCGCGCCGCGCCGCTCGGCGTCAGCGCGAAATCGTCGAACTGGATCGAGCGCAGCGCCGACTGCCATTGCGCGAGCGTGGCCGAGCCGCCGGCCGAGCTCAGCGTCAGCGTGCCGGCCAGGTACTGGGCGGTGATGTTGCCCATCGTCGCGCCGTCGTTCGAGAACAGCAGCACGTCGCCGTTGGCATCGAAATTGCCTATCGTGACGGTGGCGCTGGTGAACGAGCCGTTGTCGCGATCGGACAGCGTGATGCCGGCGTCCACCGCCACCGCCGTGGATACCGCGTTGTCGCCCTGCGTGAACGTCACCGCGCCGGCCGTGCCGGTGATGACCGGCGTCTGGTCGGTGTCGGCCACCGTGACCGTCGAGCTGGCCGCCGCGCTCGACTTGATGCCGTCGCTGACGACGAAGCTGATGGTGCGCGCGCCGGTGCCCGGCGTGACGGCCGTTGACGTGTAGCTGACGGCTTGCAGCGCGGCCTGCCACTGCGCGAGCGTGGCCTGGCTGCCGCTCGAGGTCAGCGTCAGCACGCCGTTCGTGTAGGTGCCGGCGATGTTGCCGTAGAGCGCCGAGCTGGTGTTGTGGAACGCCAGCAGGTCGGTCGACTCGTAGTTGCCGGTGATGGTCACGGTGGCCGACTGCAGCGGGCCGCCGTCGGCATCGGTCACGGTGATCGCGGGGTTGATCGCCACCGGCGTCGAGCTGGTGTTGTCGCCGGCCACGAACGCGGCGGCGTTGCCGCCGTGGCCGAGGAGCGGGGTCTGGTCGGTGGCGGTCACCGTGACCGTGCGCGAGGCGAGCGGGCTGCTCAGCGCGCCGTCGTTGACCTGGTAGCTGATGGTGCGGGTGGCGCTGGACGGTACGACCAGGTCGCTCGTAAACCGGATCGAGCTCAGCGCGGCCTGCCATTGCGCGAGGGACGCGCTGCTGGCCGAGCTCAGCGTCAGCAGGCCCGAACTGGCGTCGTACACGCCGGCGATGTCGCCCATCGTGGCCGGGTTCGAGGTGAACAGCAACTGGTCGTGGGCGGCCTGGAAGTTGCCGGTGATCGCCACGGTGGCGCTGACGAGCGTTGCACGGTTGCCGTCCGTGACGGTCAGGCCGGGATCGATCGCCACCGGCGTCGAGGTGGTGTTGTCGCCGGTCACGAACGCCGCCGAGCCCGAATCGGTGATCACGTTCGGGCCGGCCGTCACGACCACGCTGTGGTGCAGCAGCGCGCTGGTCTTGGTGCCGTCGCTGACCGAGAACGTGATGTCGCGCGTGCCGCCCGTGGTCGATATCGAGCTGGCGAACGTGACGGCGTCGAACGCGTGCTGCCATTGCAGCGCGGTGGCCGTGCCGCTCGCCGAGACCAGCGTCAGCTGGTGGGTCGACGAGTTGTAGCTGCCGGTGATGTCGCCGTAGAGCGTCGAATTGGTGTTGCTGAAGGCCAGTGTGTCGTCGGAGCCGAAGCCGCTGCTGATCGCCACGGTGCCCGACGCCAGGCCGGGGCTGTCCGCATCGCTGACCTGCAGGCCGCTGTCGATCGCCGTGGCGGCGTTGCCGGCCAGATAGCCGGTGCTGGTCGAGCCGCCCTCGGTGAGCACCGGCGTCTGGTCGGTGGCGACGATGTGCACGCTGTGGGTTGCCGCCGTACTCGAATAGGTACCGTCGGTAAACGAGAACGAGACCGTGCGCATGGTGGTCACGAGATTGGGCGAGGTCAGCGAGCTCGAGTACGTCACCGATTCGAGCGCGGCCTGCCATTGCGCGAGCAGCGGCGTGCCGGTGGCCGTCAGCGTCAGCGTGCCGGTGGAGGCGTTGTAGCTGCTGGTGATGCCGTTTTGCGGCGTGAAGGACAGCAGGTCGCCGGACTGGAAATTGACGATCTTCACGGTTGCCGACGTGGCCGTGGACGAGACGCCGTCACTGAGCGTCAGGCCCGGGTCGACGGCCACCGCGGTGCCGCCCGTGCCGGCGCCGTGGTCGGCCGAGGACCAGGTGGTGGTGCTGCCGCTGGTGGTGACGGTGGGTCCGTTGTCGATATAGCTCAGGTTGTCGAGCGAGGTCAGGAAGCTGCCGCTGTCGTTTCGGTCGATCAGCGAGAACGAGATGACGTTCGTGAAGGCGCTGCCCAGCTGGCTCGACACCGTGCCGAGGAAGCCGCCCACGGAGGCCGTCGCGAGCTGGATCAGCGCGCTGCTGGTGCCGTTGGCGTAGTTGGCCTGGATGTAGAGGTCGCCGTTGAACGAACTCAGATCGAAGCTCTGCAGCGAGAACGTATGACCGTTGGCGAGCGAGATGGTCAGGTTGCGCATCGAGGAGGCGCCGTCGGCGTTGATCTCGAGCACGCCGTCGGTCGGGCCGTTGGTCAGGTCGCTCGGCGGATTGACCGGCGCGTTGGCATCGTTGTAGGCGTAGTTGTTCGCGGCCTGGTCCATCGTATAGACGACGCCGTCCAGCGTGAACTGCGACTGGCCGATGGACTGGAAGTTGTTGTTGGCCGCGGCATCGTAGGTTTCGGTCGTCACGCCCAGCAGTTCGTTGAACTGCGCCACCGCGCTGGCCGATTCGTTCAGCGCGGTATGGACGTTGCCAACCTGGTATTCGAGCGTCCAGTTGCCGCCGAGCGCGGCGGCGCCGGTCGCGTCGATCGAGGCCGCGACGTTCAGGTGGGTGATGCTGGCGATCTGCTGCACCAGTGCCTGGCCGTCGGCGTGCTGGGCCACGTCGCAGCCGTAGATCAGGAAATCGCCGCCGGCATTCATCGCCGCGCCGATCCGTGCGAGCTCGGTGCTGTAGGCGGACAGGTCGGAACTCGTCAACCAGGTCGAGCCGACCTGGATCATGCCGTCGCTGCCGTGCGAGATCAGGCTGATCGATTCGACGCCGTGGTGGGCCTGCAGATAGTGCGCCATCTGCGCGAGGCCGTCGGTGTTCGCGTCGAGCACGACGTACTGGGTGCCGGCCGGCAGTCCGGCGATCAGCGTCTGGTAGTTCGCCACGCTCGCGTCGATGAACACCACCTGGGTCTGCGCGGCCGGCATCGCGACGCTGATGTCGTTCCCGGCATTGGCATGCTGCTGGTTCTGTGCGGCTGCGGCGCCGGAGGTCGGGTCGCTCGCCGCGCGCGAGGCGCTGCGTACCGGCTTGTCGACGGCCGGCGGGTTCGCGGAGGCCGCCGGCGCGGCGGTATCGGTATGCGTTTCGACGGGACGGTGGGCCACCTCGTGCGCGTGCTCGCCTGCATGCGGCTGAGCCGCGACGGCGGCCACCGACGCGTCGTAGACGACGCGCGGTTCGAGAGCGAGCAGCAATGGAGAGGCCGCGACGCGCGGCCCGGGCCGGTCCGCGTTCTGTTGGCGGCTTGCGAACCAGTGCTTGATGAACTTCATGATGGTGCTCTCCATACGGCTTTGGCCCGATGCCGCGCCCGCGTTGCCGGAGGCATGCCGCGCACCCTCCGGGACGATGATTGATACCGACTACCCCGCGGCGCTCACGGGCGCGTCGGGTACACGCCTTCCATGGCGATGATGAAATTCACGCCCAGATACGGGTTGCGGATCGGAAACGGCGTCCCCATGCCGGTCTGCGAGTTCGTGACGGTGGGGGGGGCGGTCGTCACGCTGGCGTTGAACGGCAGCAGGTTCGTGTTGGCGGCGGCCGTGCTGTAGATCGTCGCGGAGTGGCCCGATGAAGAGGCCGGGCCGAGCACCATGTTGTTCGCCGGCGCGGATTGCGGTGCCGAGGTGTTGGTGGTGGCCGGGATCGAAATCGAGATGGTGCTGGTGCCGCCTCCGCCCGCCACGGTCGCGACGTGGGTGTGGGTCGGCAGCTGGTTGGTCGTCAGCGTGACCGTTTCGGTGCCGCCCTGCTGGCCGCGCGTGACCGGCGTCAGGCCGGGGGCGCCGGTGCCGACGCCGACCGGCGAACGGCTGCGAAAGTCAGGCAGGTTGAAGGTCGTCACGCCGGTGCCGCCGTAGGCGGTGCCGAGCAAGGCGAACAGCGCGTTGTTCTGTGCAATCGTGACGCTCTGGCCCAGACAGAGCGCCCAGCCCGCGGGCGCGAAGTCGAACGCGACCATGCGGATTTCACCAAGGTATTGATCGGACATCTTGACTCCTGAAGGAGATCGGTGGGGAAAGGGGCAGGGTTGGCGCCGACGGCGCACCACTGCCGTTATGCGTCCGACGACGAGGCACCGGCGGTGGCGGCCCGCGGATCGTCGGCCAGGCGCCGGTGAATGACGATGCCGAGGGTGCCAGCCCCGGTTTCGAGCGGGCGCATCGGCGAGGCGAACAGCAGCCAGGCGCGGCCGTCCGGCGCACAGAAGCGGTAGGTGTCCTGCGGCAGCCTCACGTTGACGGGCAGCTCGAAATTCGCCTTGTAGCAGGTATGGTCTTCATCCATCGCCAGGCCCGGCGGCGCGCTCAGCAGGCGGGCCTGGGTCAGCGGCTCGGCCGCGTCGTCGGCCGTCGCGATGATCAGGACCTGGCCGAGCAGTTGCTCGAGCTCGTCATGGGTGGGTAGTGCTGACACGTTTCATTTCCTTGGCGTTTGGTCCATACGCCCGCCCGTCACGCGCCCCGTGGCGGCGCGAAAGGGCGATCCTTTCGTTATACTTTCGCTCGGTTACGGTGATGCTGCCTGGCACCGTTTCCGATCGCTGCCACGCGCCGCCCGACACGCAATCCGGTCGGTGCTACTCATGGCTTTAAAATGCCCGGGTTTTTACCAATCATCCCGTTTGTCGGGTTTACGACGCTGCCGCGTTTTTCTGAAGTGGCGGGACGTGCATTCGCTCGGCTATATCAAGAATTTACTTAAACGGCCATGGCAGGGTTGGTCGTTGCTTGGCGCAGCCGCGATAGCGCAGTGGCCGGTAAATCGAACGGCACCGCTTCGCGGCGCATCGTGTCGTACACGCCGCCGCTGGCCACCTTGACGAAACCGAGTCGCCTATACAAGCGCTGCACCGGATTATCGGCCTCCACGTTGAGGCTGACCGGCAGCCCCTGTTGCACCGCCTCGGCAATCACCGCATGCATCAGCCGCGTGCCGATGCCCCGTCCGCGCCATGCCGGCAGCAAGGCGATGTCGATCACCCGCACCTCGTCGCCCAGTTGCCGGGGACGCCAGGCATGATAGAGGCGGCCGACCGCCGTGCCGCGGAACGAGACGACGTCGAAGCAGCCTTGCCGGTAATGATCGTGGTAATACTGGTGCTGAAGCTGGAACTGCTCGCGCAGGAACGCCTCGACGCGCTCGGGCTCCCAGCCAGTGCGCATGAATTCCTCGCGGCGGGTGCTCGTGAACACTTCGCAAAGCCATGACAGATCGGCCTGCGTGGCGGCCCGCAGGGTCAATTCGGCATCGGCGCGCAGGGCTGCGGCAGGCGGCTGCGGAACGGGGACCGATTCGAATGTCATGGAACCAAATATTTGAAATGACTGGCGAAAAAAATGCCAGTCGAGATGCTAACCAAATGTCAGGTGAGCGGCAACCGGATTTTATTCAGGGGAATACGGTAATTGCCCGGATACGTTTGCGCGCGCATTCTTCTAATTCTTTTGCCCGTTTTTTTCTGGTGAATTAGGTAGTGCCGGAATTGTGAAAATCTGTGTCTGCTTAGAAGGCAAAGTGAAAGAATTGAAAAGCTCGGCGGCGCCCGGCCGCGCGCCCAGGAAAAACGCCCCTGCGGGCAGGGGCGTCGGGCGTGCCGGGCTCGGCGCGGCGCCGGGCGGCGCCGTCGGTGTGCTTATCTCGGCTTGGGATCGTCGTCGAGCGTGTGCAGGAAGGCGATGATGTCCTGGATGTCCGCCTGCGTCATGGCGGGCGTGTCGCCGAACTTGCGGTCGAACGGGGCGTCGGTCACGTCGACGTTGGCCCGGTATCGGGCCGGAATGTCGTCGTACTTCTCGATCTTGCCGTCCGGGCCGCGCGGGTAGAACTTGCCGGGGTCGGTGTTGCGCGCGTTGTAGAAGTCCATCACGTGCTGCAGGTCGTGGTAGATCCCGTTGTGGAAGAACACGTGGCGCGTGGCGGCGTTGCGCAGCGTCGGCGTGAGGAACATCGAGCAGTACTGCGACTGGTCCTTCAGGTCGGTGCGGAACGGGCCGCACACGCCGATATCGTAGAACGACGGGTCCTTGTTTTGCGGAAGCGCGCGGTTGCGCGGCACGCCGAGCGCCTCGTACTGGTAGTCGGTAAACATCGGCGGCAGGCCTTCCGGGCTCGGCTGGGAGAGGTGGCAGCCCGCGCAGTTCGCCTTGTTCGGGTCGTTGAACAGCCGCAGCCCGTTCAGCTCCGCATGGCTCAGGCGCGCCTTGCCTTCCAGCCAGCGGTCGTACTTGCTGTTGTACGGATGGAACGAGGGGTCCTCGTACTGGTAGCGCGCGATCGCGAAGACGATCTCGGAGGCCGCCAGCCGCTTGTCCTTGAAGATGTTGTCGCCGAACATCTGCTTGAGCGGTGCCGCGTATTTGCTGTTGGCCACGCGCGCGACCACGTCCTCGACATTCGGATTGGCCATCTCGACCGAATTGAGCAGCGGCCCCAATGCCTGCTGCTGCAGCGTGTCGGCGCGGCCGTCCCAGAACAGGCCGCCCTGCGGCACCATCTGCACCGCGGCCGGGCCGCCGGCCGTCTTCTGCGCCTTCACCACGCCGGCGTTCTGCGTGGCCAGCTGCTGCACGCTGGGCGCGGCGTCGTTCTCGCCCGCGTCCGGGCCGATGCTGAAGTTCGGCTGGCGGTTCAGGTACATCAGCGAGGGCGGCGGGCGGTAGCCCGGCAGGTCCAGGTTCTTGCCGCCGAGCTGCACGTCGAGGTCGTTCGGCGGGCCGTAGGCGTGCGCCGGGCTGTGGCACGACGCGCACGACATCTTGCCCGAGGCCGACAGCATCGGGTCGAAGAACAGCGCCTTGCCGAGCAGCGCGACGGCGGAAAGCGGCTGGTCGACCGGGCGTTTCAGCACGACCGGATGCGGATTCGCGCCCGTCAGGTTCTCGACGATCTCGCCCACCGCGTCGGGCACGTCGGCCGGGAACGCGATTGCGTAGCCGGCATAGCCCACCGCGGCCAGCGCGGCGGCGCCGACGAGCGTCAGCACGATGGTGCGCAACGGATGGCGGCGGGGCGCCGGGGAGGAGGGAGGGACGGCGGGCGTGGCGGAAAGCTCGTTCATGCTGGTGTGGTCGAGTCGGGGTGGCCGCCCGAGACGGCGGCCGCACAGGCAAAAGGCCGGCGCTCGCGCGCCGGCCGGTTTCGTTACATCGTGGCGGATCAGTTGGCCGGTGCCGCGCTCAGCGGCGTACCCACCGACGGATCGAGGAACAGCGCCGTCGTGTTGGCCGAGCCGGTCAGGTTCAGCAGGTCGCTCATGTCGCCGGCCGTCGCATCGAACGAACCGCCGCCCAGGCGCGTGCCGCCGAGCCAGTTGTCTTCGATGAAGCGCGCCACCGACGCCTGCGTGATCGGCACGTGGCTGACGTAGTTCGTCTTGGCCCACGGCGAGATCAGCAGGAACGGAATGCGCGTGCCCGGACCGCAGCGGCCGTTCACCGGCTTGCCCGTGACGCCGAGCGGCACCGAGGCCGAGCCCGTGCCGCAGACGCCGTCGCCGTTCAGCTGATCGACCGCGTCGAACGAAGCGTGCGTCGGCGTGACGTACTTGTGGTCGTACCAGCCGTCCGAGTCGTCATAGGTGACGACCACGGCGGTGTTCTTCCAGTCCGGCTGCTGCATCAGGAAGTTCACGACCTTCGTGACGAACAGCTGCTCGTCGAGCGGGTCCGAGTAGCCGGCGTGCGCGTCCTGGGCGGCCGGGGCCTTCAGGAACGATACCGACGGGAAGTTGCCGGCCTGGACCGCCGCGAAGAAGTCGTCCGAATCGTACTGGTGGTTGGCCGGCTCGGCCGTCTTGCCGTCGGTTTCCAGGCTCGAGCCGATCGCCGCGATCGAGCTCGGACGCGTGTGGTTCGGGTTCGCCGTCGAAGCGAAGTACTGGAACCAGTTGTGGTGGGGGATGTAGTCGTTGGTCGCGGCGCCGACGGCCGTGGCCATCGTCTTGCGCGCGCAGCCCGTCGAGCCGTCGGCATTCTTGGTCGACAGGTTGAAGCCGCCCATGAAGCCGCCCCAGGTGATCTTCTGCGCGTTCAGCAGGTCGCCGATGTTCTTGCCCTGCATCATCGCCTGGTCCGTCGTGCTCGAGCAGACGTCATAGCCCGGGTCCACGTCGTTGATCATCGTGTAGCCGCTCTGGCCGTCGTTGACGTAGTACGAGGTGGCCAGCTTGGTCGAGGAGGCCTTCGAGGTCTTCACGATCTGCATGCCGTTGGTGTTGCCCGACACCAGCTCGAGCGCGCCCGGCGTCGACGGGCCATAGGTGTCGGAGAACGCGTTGTCGCTCATCGCGTAATGCGATGCGTAGTTCCACAGGGCCGTGACGGTGTTGCCGTCGTAATAGCCCATCACCTGGCCCTTCGTGCCGAAGCCGCCCACGCCGCCCGGCGTGGCCCTGCCGGTGTAGAGCGGGAACAGGTCGGCCGCGCCGTTGTCGTAGGCCTGCTGTTCGGCAGTGTAGGCGTGGTTCTGATCGGCCGATGCGGCCTGCGTGCGGTCCAGGCGGAACGGGCCCGAGGCGTCCGAGCCGTTGGCCGGGTTCGTCTGGTTGCCGTTCGCGGTGCGCAGCGCGCTGGTGGCCGGGCCGAGGTTGTCGATGTCGGTCTGCGTGTTCGCGGCCGGCGTGAAGGCCGGTTCGCCGGCCAGATTGGCGGCGTTGGGATACGTACCGAAATAGTGGTCGAACGAGACGTTCTCGCCGTAGATCACGACCAGATGCTTGATCGGCGTCTTGGTCTGCAGAGCGTCCTGAGCCGAGACCGTCGAGCTCGGCGAGGACGAAGGCGTGGTCGAGTTGGACGCGGAACTATCATCATTGCCGCCGCAGGCGTACAGCGTGATCGCAGACGCGACGCAGGCAGTGGCAATCAAGGTTCGACGAAGCAGCATTGTGTGAGACTCCATTGGAAGGCCGTCTGTTGTTTCATTCCCCGTGCGGGACGGCGCGGACCATTTTTGGTAGCGGGCGGGGCCTTCGAAGCGGGATACCCCCCCCAGGCCTCGAAGTGCGAGCATTGGAACAGGTCGGTATGAAGCTGGCGGGAAGAGTGACTTTCGTGGTGATTACGCATATCTATCCAGGTCATTACCCGAAAATCACCGAAGCAAGCATCATGAAGGCACGGCAAGGGCGGCCGTGGCGAGCCGGCTCGCGGGGGCCGCGCAGCGGCTTGCCGCACCGGAGCGCGAGGCCGGCGAGCAGATGACGTGCCGGTGAAGAAACGCTTTCGATTTCATTTTTTCGCGCGGCGCGAATCATGCCGGTGACGGCGGCCGGCCTGCGAAGGCGGCGGCGGCGCCCGGCGCGCGTTCCTGGCGGTTCACCAGCCGGGCGGCGAACGGCGGGCGACGCGATCACGCACCGCCTGTCGGTAACAAAATGAAGGCGAGGCACAAGCCCGGAGAAAGCCGCGGCCAGACGCAAGCCGTGGTGCGCGACGACTCACGATCCGGGCCCAACCCGGGCCGGCGCGAACCCGCGCGGCCGCTTTCGTCGTGCCGACGCCACGGCGCCGCGCCGGATGCGTCGGCAGTTTCCTGCGCGTGTCGGTGCAAACCGCGAAGCCGCCGTGCCGCAAACCGTTACAATCGCGGATTGCCGACGCGCCGGCGCTGCGCCAGCCCCGAGGGGCGGGGGTGGCCGCCAACCGGCGGCGTCGATGAGGCAGAGACAGGTGCGGCCGATCCCGCCAGCCACGCAAGCGGGGCCGCATGCTACGGAGACGACATGGTTGAACCAACAGAGAACGACAACGGCGGCCTGAAACGCGGGCTCAAGAATCGCCACATCCAACTGATCGCGCTGGGCGGCGCGATCGGCACGGGACTTTTCCTCGGCATCGCGCAGACCATCCAGACGGCCGGGCCGGCCGTGCTGCTCGGCTACGCGCTGGGCGGCATCATCGCGTTCTTCATCATGCGGCAACTGGGCGAGATGGTGGTCGACGAGCCCGTCGCCGGCTCGTTCAGCTACTTCGCCGACAAATACTGCGGACACTTCACGGGCTTCCTGTCCGGCTGGAACTACTGGGTGCTGTACATCCTGGTCAGCATGGCCGAGCTGTCGGCGGTCGGCATCTACGTGCAGTACTGGTGGCCGGGCGTGCCCACCTGGGTGTCGGCGCTGGTGTTCTTCGCGCTGATCAACCTGCTCAACGTGGTCAGCGTGAAGTCCTACGGCGAGACCGAGTTCTGGTTCGCGATCGTCAAGGTGGCCGCCGTGGTCGGCATGATCGGCTTCGGCGCGTGGCTGCTGCTGTCGGGCGGCGCGGGGCCGCAGGCGGGCGTGGCCAACCTCTGGCGCAACGGCGGCTTCTTCCCGAACGGCGTGGGCGGCCTCGTCAGCTCGATGGCGGTCATCATGTTCTCGTTCGGCGGGCTCGAACTGGTGGGCATCACGGCCGCCGAGGCCGACGATCCCACCCGCAGCATTCCGCGCGCGACCAACCAGGTGATCTACCGCATCCTGATTTTCTACATCGGCGCGCTGGGCGTGCTGCTCTCGCTGTTTCCGTGGCAGAAGGTGGTCACGGGCGGCAGCCCGTTCGTGCTGATCTTCCGTGCGCTCGGCAGCGACCTGGTGGCGGACGTGCTGAACGTGGTGGTGCTGACGGCCGCGCTGTCGGTCTACAACAGCGGCGTGTACTGCAACAGCCGCATGCTGTTCGGCCTCGCGCAGCAGGGCAACGCGCCGCGTGCGCTGCTGTCGGTGAGCCGGCGCGGCATCCCGCTCGCGGCGCTGGGCGTGTCGGCGGTGGCCACCGGGATCTGCGTGCTGATCAACTACCTGATGCCGGGCAAGGCGTTCGGCTTCCTGATGGGGCTGGTGGTCTCGGCGCTGATCATCAACTGGGGGATGATCAGCTACATCCACCTGCGCTTTCGCCAGGCCAAGCGCGCGGCCGGCCAGACCACGCTGTTCCGCAGCCTCGGCTATCCGTTCACGAACTGGCTCTGCCTCGCGTTCCTGGCGGCGATCCTGGTGGTGATGTACCTGGACCCGGATCTGCGTCTGTCGGTTTACCTGATTCCGGCCTGGCTGGCCGTGCTCGGAATCGGGTATCGTCTGCGGGGGCGGCGTGCGAACGACGCTGCATCCGGCGCTTCCGTGCAATAGCTCAGTTTCCCCGCTTCCTCCGCTTGATCAGGACTCACCATGTTCGAACACATCGATGCCTTTCCGGGCGACCCGATTCTTTCGCTGAACGAGAATTTCCAACACGATCCGCGCGAGCGGAAAGTCAACCTGAGCATCGGCATCTATTTCGACGAGGCCGGCAAGATTCCCGTGATGGGCGCCGTGCGCGAGGCCGAGCGGCAACTCGCGGCCGCGGTCGGCCCGAAGCCGTACCTGCCGATGGCCGGCATCGCCGGCTATCGCGATGCGGTGCAGACGCTCGTGTTCGGCAAGGACTGCGCGGCGCGCGATGCGGGCCGCATCGCCACGGTGCAGACGGTGGGGGGCTCGGGCGCGCTGAAGGTCGGCGCCGATTTCATCAAGCGTTATTTTCCCGACACGCCGATCTGGGTCAGCGACCCGAGCTGGGAAAACCACCGCTTCGTATTCGAGCGCGCGGGCCTGACGGTCGACACCTATCCGTATTACGACGATGCCACGGGCGGCCTTCGCTTCGAGGCGATGCTCGCCGCGCTCGACGCGCTGCCGGCGCGCAGCGCGGTGCTGCTGCATGCCTGCTGCCACAACCCGACGGGCGTGGACCTCGACGACGCGCAGTGGCTCAAGGTGATCGACGTGCTGCAGGCGCGCGAGCTGCTGCCGTTCATCGACATGGCCTACCAGGGCTTCGGCGCGGGCCTCGACGCCGACGCGTTCGCGGTGCGCGAGCTGGCGCGGCGCGGGATTCCGGCGCTCGTCGCCACCTCGTTCTCGAAGAACTTCTCGATCTACGGCGAGCGCTGCGGCAGCCTGTCGGTGATCTGCGAGGACGCGGCCACCGCCCAGCGCGTGCTGGGCCAGCTGGCCAGCAACGTGCGCGCGATCTACAGCAATCCGCCCACGCAGGGCGCGAAGATCGTCACGACCGTGCTGGACTCGCCGGAACTGCGCGCGCAGTGGGAGGAGGAACTGGCCTCGATGTGCCGGCGCATCGCCCGGATGCGCACCGCGATCCACGACGGCCTGCGCGAGCACGTGCCGGCCGAGGCGCTGTCGCGCTACGTCAAGCAGCGCGGCATGTTCACCTACAGCGGCCTGACCGGCACCCAGGTGGACGTGCTGCGCGAGAAGCACGGCGTCTACATCCTGCGCTCGGGCCGCATGTGCGTGGCCGGGCTCAACGAGTCGAACGTCGCGATCGTGGCCGAGGCGATCGGCGAGGTGATCGCAAGCGGCGTGTAAGCGAGCGGGGCGCGACGGCCTCTTTTCACGGGGCTGCTCGTGCTTGCTTTCACGCCGTTTTCCATGCCGGCGCCGCCGCGCGCCCGGCAGTCCGTCTGGAGGTCAGGATGAGCATCCGTGTGGTTCGGCTCGGCGCGCCGCGCGCGCCCGACGAGGGCGTGCGCATCGGCACGGTGCGGCGGCCGCCGCGCGGCGTGCCGAAGGCCGAATTCGCGACGCGCGACTACTACGACGTCTGGCTGCCGGTGCTCGCGCCGAGCGAGGCGCTGGTCAAGGCCATCCACGCCGTCAGCACCGACGCCCAATGGCGCGCCTGCGAGCGCAGCTTTCGCGCCGAGATGGCCAAGGGCGACGCCGGCAAGGTGCTCGACCTGCTCGCCGCGCTGTCGCACACGAACGACTTCTCGGTCGGCTGCTATTGCGAGAACGAGGCCCGCTGCCATCGCAGCGTGCTGCGGCGGCTGCTCGAATCGCGCGGCGCGGCGGTGCTGCCCTGAGCCGGGCCGCACCGCCTGGTCGAAACCCGGGGCGGTACGGAGTTTGCGAGCCGCGCGGTGAGAGGGCCATAAGACGGCCACAAGACGGCAGCAAGAGGGCCTCGAGTGGGCGCGATGAGCGGGCCTGGGGTGGGCCTTGGGTGGGCGGTGCGAGGCCGTGGTCTCGGGCGAGGTGCCTTGATCACGCGCAAGCGGCGGCGCAGCGCGCCGGCTATTCTGAGACAACGATGCGTGTCGCATCGCCAGATCAGGAGGCTGCCATGCATATCTCGTTTCCCCAGGATGCCCCGCAATACATCCCGGCCGATCCGGCCATCGCGTTCCCGGTGCTGATCGATACCACGCGCCTGCGTTGCGAAATCAGCGCCGAGGCGCTCGAAAGCCATTTCGGCGCGGCGTCGGCCGGCGAGGGCGACCTGCGCCATGCGTTCGACGCGCACCGTGATGAAATCGAGGAAGCCGCGCGGCGCATGATCGAGGCGGCGGGCGGCAAGCCCGTGAAGCTGACGAGCGGCTATTTCCGCTTCTGCGGCTGAGCTTCGCCGCCTTCGCCGCGCCGGCCGCGCCGGCGGCCCCGCGCCGTTTCCGCCCGCTCGCCGTTTCGTGCTGCCGGCCCCGGCTGCACGAAACGACGCGTCAATCGTCCGGATCGTCGATCAGCCGGTGCCGCAGCGCGTAGCGCACCAGCGCCGCTTCGTGCGGCATCTGCATCTTTTCCAGGATCCGCGTCTTGTAGGTGCTGACCGTCTTCGCGCTCACGCACAGCGCGTTGGCGATCTCGGTCAGCGTCTGGCCCGCCGCGATGCGCCGAAACACGTCGAATTCGCGGTCCGACAGCCGCTGGTGCGGCAGCGTGTCGGCCGGCTCGTTGAGGCTCTGGGCGAAGCGCTCGGCCATCGACAGGCTCACGTAGACGCCGCCCGAGGCCACCTTCGCGACCGCGCCCACCAGTTCGGCGCTCGCGCTTTCCTTGGTCAGGTAGCCGGACGCGCCGGCGCGAAACGCGCGTAGCGCATATTGCTGTTCGGCATGCATGGTCAGCACGAGGATTCGCAGCGTCGGTTTCTCGTCCTTGATCTGGCGGATCAGCTCGACGCCGTTGCGGCCCGGCATCGATAGATCGAGCACCAGCACCTGGGCCGGCGTGGCGCGGATCAGGGCGATCGTGGAGGCGCTGTCGTAGGCTTCGCCGGCGACTTCGAAGCCGGTGGCGTCCCGCAGGATGTGGCGCAGCCCGTCGCGCACGAGCGCGTGATCGTCGGCAATCAGCACATGGATCATGGCAGGTTCGGGTCCGGTGTCGAAGGCAGGGGGATCGTGATCGTGAGCGCGTAGCCCTGGTTGCGCGCCGTCTCCATGCGCACGGTGCCGCCCAGCATGTGCGCGCGCTCGCGGATGCCGAGCAGGCCGAAGGACTTGTCGTCGGGCGCGCGGCGGCCGTCCGCTTGATCGGCGCCCACGCCGTCGTCGACGATGCGCAGCACGCACTGGCGGTCCTCGATGCCGAGCGTGAGCGCCACGTGCGAGGCTTCCGCGTGGCGCGCCACGTTGGTCAGCGCCTCCTGCACGATGCGGAACAGGGCGGTCGCGGTGGCGTTCGGGAACCGCACGTCGCCGGGATCGATGCGGCGCTCGACCTCGATGCCGTAGCGGTTCGTGAAATCGTTCGCGAGCCATTCGATGGCCGGCACGAGGCCGAGATCGTCGAGCATCACGGGCCGCAGGTCGGCCGCGATGCGGCGCACCGAGGCCACCGTCGCGTCGATCAGGCGCCGCATCTCGCGCAGCGGCTCCACCACGCTCGCATGGGCCTCGCCGGTGCCGTCGCGCAGCAGCCGGTGCTCGACGGCCGAGAGGTCCATCTTCAGTGCCGTCAGCTGCTGGCCGAGGTCGTCGTGCAGCTCGCGCGCGATGCGGGTCTTTTCCTCCTCGCGCACCCGCTGCAGGTTCGCGGACAGCTCGCGCAATTCCTCGCGCGAGGCCTTCAAGGCGTTTTCGGCCTGCACGCGCTCGGTCACGTCGCGCATCATCACCGTATAGAGCTTGCCGTCGCCGTCGTGGATCTGCGAGATCGACGCCTCGATCGGGAATTCGTCGCCGTTCGCGCGCAGCCCGTACAGCAGCCGCTGGCTGCCCAGATGCCGCTCGGACTGGCCGGTCACGCCGAAGCGCGCGATGTGGCTGGCATGCGCGTGACGAAAGCGCTGCGGGATGAAGCGCGTGAGCGGCGCGCCGATCGCGTCCATCGCCGACACGCCGAACACCTTTTCGGCCATCGGATTGAAGATGACGATCTTCTGCTCCTCGTCGACCGTGATGATCGCCTCCATCGACGAGCGGATGATGCCCATCATGCGCGCCTCGTTGAGCCGGCTGCCGCTCGGCGCGGTGCGGGCCGCCGCGCGGGCGCGAGACCAGCCGGCCAGCGCGGCGGCCAGCGACAGCGAGGCGACCAGGCCCGCCGCCAGCACGACCGAGGCGAGCGTGCGGGCGCCGGAGGTGGCGTCCACCGCGGTGTAGGCGAGCGTCAGCGTAGCGCCGCCGAACGCGAGCGTGTCGGTGCGCACGAAGTTCGCGCGCGCGAGCGGCGAATCGTCGGCGGGCGGTGTCTCGGTGGCATAGAGCGGCGCGCTGCCGGGCTCGGCGAAGGCCTGCAGGCCGAGGTTGCGATCGTCGGCGCCGGCGAGCTCGAACAGCCGCGTGAGGTCGAGCGGCGCGAACAGGTAGCCGGCCGGCGCGCGCCGCGGCGCGCCGTTGGCGGCCGGGGACGACGCCAAGGGCGCGGCGTCGAAGGCCTCCACCGGCAGGTAGAGCGTGAGCGCGGCGGGGGCGCCGCCTTGCGCGGGGCGCACGGCGAGCACGAGCCGGCCTGTCTCGGCCGCGCGTCGCAGGGCGCTTGCGTCGGCAGCCGGCGGCGTCGGCTGGGTGCCGCGCACGATCGGCGCGAACAGCGTGATCGAGGCGAGCGAAGGGGACCTGGCTGACGCGGGCGGCGCGAGCGCGCCCGGCGAAGCGAGCGCGCCGGACGCCGCCGCCGATGCCGCCGATGCCGCCGATGCCGCCGATGCCGAGCCGGCGGCTGCCTGCGCGTCGCTCGCCGGTAGCACGGAGCGTACCCGGGCGGTGCGCTCGCCATTGGCCGGTGCCGCGTCCGGCCCGGTCTTCGGGCCGCCACGGCGCTCACTGGCAGAGCCCGACGCCTCGGCGCCCGCCGTGGCATAGCCGAGCGCGGCGAGCGGCGCGCGCATGCCGTCCGGGTCGAGCGTGGCCACGTAGTCGCGCCACGCCGCCGGGGTGAGGCCCGGCGCCAGCCGCAGCACGCCGCGCGCGCCGCTCAGCATGGCGCCGCCCGCCTGAAGCTCGCGCCGCAGGTTGGCCGTGACGCGGCTCGCGCGGCGCTCGAAGCGTGCCGTCATCGAGTCCTGCCAGGCCTGGCCGACGAACCACGCGACACCGACGGACAGCACCGCGCCCACCGCGAACGCGGCGAAGCCGGCGCTTGCCGGGCGGGCCAGCGCGGCGGCCAGCCGGGAGCGGGGCGCGCGCGGCTGGCCGGAAGGGAAGCGGGAAGAGCCGCTAGCATTCATGGCGAGTTGTCGGTGGTGCCGCGTGCCGGGTCGTATCCGCGTGCGGGAAACGCGCACACGTGCATCGGACGGTCCGTGGCGGGGATGAATGTTCGTTCTTATCGAGATGGAATTCTGATGGGTTTCCCTACTTTTTGCTAATGGGAGCAGGCAATCGCGCGCAGCGTATTATGGCGGCAAGTTTATCTGGATGCAGTGGACGCCGCGCGGGCCGCGCATCGGGGCAAGCGCGCCCGGCGTGACGTGCGGCGCTGCGGCAGCGATCCCGGCAAGGTGCCGGGGCTCGATCGAGTGCGGCCGCAACGAGGACGGAATGGGGCCGCCGGCCCGGCAGCCCGGCGGGGAGGCGGGGCCTGGACGAACGCCGGCGCCGCACCGGGCCCGAGCGCCGGATCGTGCGGCCTTCGGCCGAGCCGGGGAGGCCGCAGGCATGCCGAGCGCACGCGATCCGCTTGGAATCGGCAATGCTCCTTTGCTCACGTTCTGTAACCGAAACCGTCTAAAATGCGGCCATCCCGGTCGTGCGGTCGGGCGTCGCAGCCGGCACGCCGCCGCCGGGCGGCTTAGACCTGCGCAGCCCGGCTCGGTCGTGATCCAGGAGCGGCGCCGTGTGGCACTTTCCCGTTGCAATCCCTTCGTCGCTCGGCCCGTGGGCCGTCTTTCTCAGCGTGCTGGTCACGCAGCTCGGCCTGCCCGTGCCCGCCGCGCCGATGCTGATCCTGGGCGGCACGATGGCGGCGATGGGGCAGGCCTCGTACACCAGCATGTTCGTCGCGGCGATCAGCGCGACGCTGCTCGCCGATTCGCTCTGGTTCAGCGCCGGGCGCCTGCGCGGGCGCCGGCTGCTCAACGGGCTGGTGCGCTATTCGCTGTCGCTCGACACCACGCTGCGCATCGCGCGCAACGTGTTCGAGCGCTACGGCGCGCCGATCCTGATCGTTGCGAAGTTCGTGCCGGGCCTCGGCCTGATGTCGGCGCCGCTGCTCGGCACCACCTCGATCGCGGTTCCCGTGTTCCTGCTCTGGGATGTCGCCGGCGCGTCGCTGTGGGCCAGCGCCTGGCTGCTCGGCGGCGCCGCGCTCGACCATGAGATCGTGCGCATCGTGCTGTGGGTGCGCAGCAGCGGCGGCACGATCTTCGACGCGTTCGCGGCGATCTTCGTCACCTTCCTGCTCTATCGCTGGCTACGGCGCATCCAGTTCCGCCGCTGGCTCGCCAAGGTGCGCATCGAGCCGGCCCAGCTCGACGCGATGATGAAATCGGCCGAACCGCCGCTGATCTTCGATGCGCGGCCGCGCGCGATCCGCCAGCAGGACGCGTACCGGATCGCCGGCGCCTATCCGCTCGATCTCGACTCGTCCGAGCAACTCGATCCGGCGCTGCTGAACCGGCCGCTCGTGGTGTACTGCGTGTGCCCGAACGAGGCGACGGCCAAGCGGATCATCCAGCAGTTGCAGCGCAAGAACATCCACCACGTGCGGGCGCTGAAGGGCGGGCTCGATGCCTGGGAGAAGCACGGCTATCCGGTCGAGCCGCTGCCGGCCGATTTCGACGCGTCGCGGTACACGGTGAAGCCGGAGCGCGAGATGGACGGGGAATACACGGTGCGGGCGCGCTTGTCCGATACGTGACGACGGGTTGCGGCGGGCTCCGGCCCGGCCGTGCCAGCCGGTGTCCGCGGCGGGCCGGCGCGGGCCGCCGTCGCGCCGGTCTGCGCCCCGGCGTCGTCCCCGCCCGAGCACAGGTTTTTTCACAACCGGGCACAATCCTCCACGCTGTCCCATCCGAACGCGCGACCGCGCGGCTGCGCGCCGTCGCGTACCCCGACGTTCGCGCGGGCGCCTCACGAGGGCGGCGCGCGAACTGCCTTCACTTCGAACGGAGCGCCCATGGCAAGCAAAACGATCGCAGATTATCTGGCCCACACCCTGGCGGAAGCCGGAGTCGAACGCATCTGGGGGGTGACGGGCGACAGCCTGAACGGCCTGTCGGACAGCCTGCGGCGGCTCGGCAAGATCGAATGGGCGCATACGCGTCACGAGGAGACCGCGGCGTTCGCGGCCGGCGCGGAAGCGGCCGTCACGGGGCGCCTGGCCGTGTGCGCGGGCAGCTGCGGCCCCGGCAACCTGCACCTGATCAACGGCCTGTTCGATTGCCATCGCAACCACGTGCCGGTGGTGGCGATCGCCGCGCACATCCCGTCCTCGGAGATCGGGCTCGGCTATTTCCAGGAGACGCATCCGCAGGAGCTGTTCCGCGAGTGTAGCCATTACGTCGAGCTGGTGTCGAACCCGAAGCAGTTCCCGCGCGTGCTCGACCGCGCGATTCGCGCCGCGGTCGAGGAGCGCGGCGTGGCCGTGATCGTGCTGCCCGGCGACGTCGCGCTCGAGGCGGTGCCCGATGCGGTGCCCGGCCATGTCAGCTACGAGGCCGGCGCGGTGGTGCCGCCCGAGCCGCAGCTCGACCGGCTCGCGAAGCTGCTCGACGCGTCGCGCAAGGTCGCGCTGCTGTGCGGCAGCGGCTGCGCGGGCGCGCATGACGAGATCGTGGCGCTGGCCGACACGCTCGGTGCTCCGATCGTCCACGCGCTGCGCGGCAAGGAGCACGTGGAATGGGACAACCCGTTCGACGTCGGCATGACCGGGCTGATCGGCTTCAGCTCCGGCTATCACGCGCTGAAATCATGCGACACGCTGCTGATGCTCGGCACCGATTTCCCCTACCGCAACTTCTATCCGACCGACGCGAAGGTGATCCAGATCGACCGGCGCGGCGCGGCGATCGGCAAGCGCGTGGCCGTGGACCTGGGGCTCGTCGGCGACGTGAAGGCGACGCTCGCCGCGCTGCACGGGCGCCTCGCGCGCAAGACCGAGCGCCATTTCCTCGATGCCGCGCTGCGCCACTACGCCGAGGCGCGCGAGGGGCTCGACAGCCTGGCGCGGCCGTCGCCGGTCGGCAAGCCGATCCATCCGCAATACCTGACGAAGCTGGTCAGCGAGCTGGCTGCCGACGACGCGATCTTCAGCGTGGACGTGGGCACGCCCACGCTGTGGGCCGCGCGCTACCTGAAGATGAACGGCAAGCGGCGCCTGCTCGGCTCGTTCAACCATGGCTCGATGGCCAACGCGTTGCCGCAGGCGCTCGGCGCGCAGGCCGCGCAGCCGGACCGCCAGGTGGTGGCGCTGTGCGGCGACGGCGGGCTGTCGATGCTGATGGGCGAGCTGCTCACGGCGCGCCAGCAGCAGCTGCCGCTCACCCTGGTGGTGTTCAACAACAGCTCGCTCGGCTTCGTGTCGATGGAGATGAAGGCGGGCGGCTATCTCGACGACGACACGCGGCTGGCCGATACCGATTACGCCGCGATCGCGCGCGGCGCGGGGATCGAGGCGATACGCGTCGAACGGTCGGAGGAACTGGAGGCCGCGTTGCGAAAGGCGTTCGCGCTGCGCAAGCCGGTGCTGGTCGACGTGGTGACGGCGCGGCAGGAGATTGCGCTGCCGCCGAAGATCGAATGGGCGCAGGCCAAGGGTTTCAGCCTCTACATGCTGAAGGCCGTGCTCAATGCGAAGGGCAACGAGGTGGTGGAACTGGCGACGACGATGTTCCGTTGAGGCGCGTTCGGCTGGAGAGGGCGGCCGGCGGCGCAGGCCGCCGGCGCGGGACACGGCCGCGCACGCGAGGCGCGGCGGCCGGTTGCGGCTTACTTCGGGTCGACGTCGTGCCGGGCCTGATCCGCGTCGTGCCCGGGGGCGGCCGCCTCGGCGGCTTGGGCGGCTTCGGCATCGGCTGCCTCCGCCGCCGGCGCGGCCGGGGTGGCGGCGGGCATCACCGCCGGCGCTTCGGCGGCGTCGGTCGCCGCCAGCTCGGTTGCCGGCGCTTCGGGCTGCGCCGCGGCCGCTGCGTCCTGCGGACCGCTCGCGGCGTTCGCAGGCGAGGCGCCCTTGGCGCCGTCGCCGCGCTTCGCGTCGCCGCTCTTGCCCTTGCCGGCCGAGCGCGACCGGCGGGCCGCGTCGAGGCGGACCGCGCCGGCCGCCTGCTGGGCCGTCACGGTGCCGGCTTCGGCGCCCGTCAGGTCGACGCGCGCCGCGCCATCGACGAGGCAGGCCCAGTAGCGGCTGCCGCGGCACCATTCCTTGATGGCGTCGCGCAGCTGCGCTTCGTCCAGGCCGAGTTCGGCCGCGTGGCCGACCAGATCCTTGAAGATGCCGATCTTGAGCGGCACCTTCGGTGCAGGGCTCTTCGGGAACGCCGCCGGGAAGCGGCGCTGCAGCTTGCCGATCGTCAGCACGGTCGGATTGACCGGCTTCGCGTCGGCGGCCGGGGCCGGGCGGCGCGCAGGCTGCTGCGGCTTGCCTGCGGGTTGCTGATGCGCCGGCTTCGACGATTTCGCCGGCGAATGGCCGCCGGACGGTTTCGCGGCAGGCTGGCCGGACGGCTTGCCCTGCCGGCCCTGCGGCTTGGCATCGGCTCGCTGCTTCGCGAGTTGCTTCTTCAATTCTGCGAGTTGTTCGAAACCCATGTGCACGATCATTCAGGTTGGACTGCGATTGTAACAGCCTGGCATCGGGTTTCGCCGGTCGCCGTGGAAAGAACTTCACGGCAGGCGAGATCGCTGCGCGAAAACACCGTGACGGCGCGTCATGGTCCCGCCATACAGACGGATGCCCGCGCGGCGCTGCCGGCCCGACCGCGGCCGTCTCGAACCACCCTCAAGTTTTCCGCGGGCATGCCGTTAACCGCTCCGGTCCCTGATCCAGGGCTGAAAAACCGCGGGCCACAAGCCCCCCGTTCGAGCGAGCTTTCACCATGCTTTCGTCCCTTCGCGCCCGCATCGTCGTCGCCAGCGTCGCCATCGTGGCGTTCGCGCTCTGCGCCAGCACGATCATCGGCTACGTCGTCACGCGTGCCTCGAATCTGGCCAATCTCAACGTCAACCTGTCGGCGGCCGCCGCCGACAACGGCAGCGGCGTGCGCGACTGGGTCGCCTCGAAGCGGCGCATGATCGAATCGCTGAGCGAGGTGGCGCTCTCGCCGGACCCGGTGCCGATGTTCCGGCAGATCGCGGCGGCGGGCGGCTTCCTGAACGTCTACGCGGGCTACCCGGACAAGAGCTCGAAGTTCTCGGACCCCGCCGGCGTCCCCGCCGACTACGATCCCACCAGCCGCCCCTGGTACCGGCAGGCGGCCGAGGCCGGGCACACCGTGGTCACCACGCCCTACGTGGATGCGCGCACCGCCAAGGTGGTGGTGACGGTGGCCGTGCCGGTGCTGCGCGACGGCCAGCTGAAGGCGGTGGTCGGCGGCGACGTGACGATGGACGACGTGGTGGCGAACGTGAAATCGATCCATCCCACGCCCGGCAGCTTCGCGATGCTGGTGGACGGCACCGGCCACCTCGTCGCGCACCCCGACGCGTCGCTGGCGGGCAAGCCGCTCGCGGATCTCTCGCCCGATCTCGCGAACCTGCCGCTCGCCGCGCTCGACGACGCGAGCCGGCCGTTCGTGGCCCGCATCGGCGGGCGCGACGAATGGTTGCGTGCGCAACCGATCGCCGGCACCGACTGGCGGCTCGTGGTGGCCTTCGACGAGGAGGAGGCGACTGCCGCCACGCGCGCGCTGCTCGCCACCTTCGCGATCGTGTTCGTGGTGATCGTGCTGCTCGCCTCGGCGATCGTGGTGGCGATCACGCGCACGGCGTTCCGGCGGCTCTCGCAGGTGCGCGACGCGATGGCGGCGATCGGCTCCGGCTCGGGCGATCTCACGCAGCGGCTGCCCGCCGACGGCCGCGACGAGGTGGCCGACATCGCGCGCTCGTTCAATGCGTTCGTGGGCAAGCTGCACGAGGTGATGCGCGAGGTGCGCGACGCGGCCGAATCGGTGCGCACGGCAGCCGACGAGATCGCGGCCGGCAACGTCGACCTGTCGTCGCGGACCGAATCGGCCGCCGCGAGCCTGGAGCAGACCGCCGCCTCGATGGAGCAGATCACGGCCACCGTCGGCCAGTCGGCGAGCGCCGCGCAGCAGGCCGACGAGCGCGCCGGCGCCGCGCAGCAGATCGCCTCGCACGGCGGCGAGGTGGTCTCGAAGGTGGTCTCGACCATGGAGAAGATCGAGGGTGCCTCGAGCCGGATCGGCGACATCATCGGCGTGATCGACGGCATCGCGTTCCAGACCAACATCCTGGCGCTGAATGCCGCCGTGGAAGCGGCGCGCGCCGGCGAGCAGGGGCGCGGCTTCGCGGTGGTCGCGCAGGAAGTGCGCAGCCTCGCGCAGCGCAGCGCGCAGGCCGCGCGCGAAGTGAAGACGCTGGTGGAGACGACCGTCGAGCGGGTCGGCGAGGGGGCCTCGCAGGTCCGCACCGCCGGCGCGACGATGGACGAGATCGTGGGCAACGTCGCCGGCGTGACGGCCATTATCTCCGAGATCCGCCACGCGTCGGGCGAGCAGACGCGCGGCATCCAGGAGGTCAACCGCGCCGTCGCGCAGCTCGACGAGATGGTCCAGCAGAACGCGGCGCTGGTCGAGCAGTCCACCGCCGCGACGGCCGCGCTGCAAACGCAGGCGAAGCTGCTGACGGCCGCCGTCGGGCGCTTCCGGGTTGCCTGAGGGCATGGCGGCCGGCCGACGCGCACCGGAGGGGGCTGGCCCGGCGGGGTGTGCGATGGCCGCCCGATAGGAGCGGCCCGATGACCGGCCGGGCGATAGGATTGGGCTGCCGATTGGGCCGCCGGTTGGGCTGCCGATTGGGCGCCGATTGGGCGCCGGTTGGCCGGCCCGGGCGACAGGGGCCTGGCCCGCAGGCGCCGTTTCATCCCGCAATTTCGAAAATGATTGAAGCGGCACGCTTCAGGCCGCGCCGGGTCTGCCGTTTACCTAGAGAGTTCGGTACGCTTGCAGGCGCGCTTGCACGTCTGCTGCGATCGCAGTTCGTGCGACGCAGCGCGCCGCGCCCGCGCCGCCGGTCAGGCGAAGGTCGGGAACGGGAGTATGTAAAAAAGCGCGTCACTATCTCAAAATAGTGGGTTGAGTGAGACCTGTTTGAGCGTTATAAACCGTTGCCACGCGTGGATCGAGCGTTGCGCCCTCAAACGGCGCGACGTCGCCGATCGATCGCGCGGAGACTCCGGTGTCCTACGAGGAAGCTGTCATGTCGAATTACCACGAGTTGCTCGCTCAATTGAACGAGTTGACCCGCCAGGCCAGCGAGGCCCGCGAAACGGAACTCAAGGCCGTGATTGCCGACATTCGTCGTGCGATCGCCGAGTACGGTCTGACCGAGCGCGACCTGTTTCCGCCGCGGCTCGGCCGTCCGCGCAAGCAGGACCAGAAGCCGAAGCCGCGCTACCGCGACCCGGAGACGGGCGCCACGTGGACGGGCCGCGGCCGGGTGCCGGGCTGGATCGCCGGACAGGATCGCGAGCGTTTCCTGATCTCGTGAGCGAGATCGCCGACGGGGCGGATCCAGCGCGCCGTGCCGGCCCGAGCCGATATGCCGGGCCTGGCCGCGCGCGTTGAACCGGATGCGACCGGCGCCGTGCCAGACGGCGGTCACGATACCGGCGCCACGGGCGGTGCCCGGGCTGCCGCGGCAGCCTGAAAAAATGTGATCGACCGATCACGGGAATGATGTTTTTGGCGTGAATTCGCCTATGCCGCCGTTTGAAGCGCAGTCAAACGTTTGCGCACTCCACTTTGCCCGAATAACGAAAAAAGCGCGGCCCGCGCCGGCGACGCCGCTCGCCGGCCTGCGCGACTCCCAACTCGCCCGCCCGTCGGCCGGCAGCTTACCCACGCCGCCGTGTCCCGCTCGGCCGTGATGCGCACGCCGTCCCGGCGCACTGCCTGAGCGCGGCGCCGGCCCTGCCTCCACTTTCGCCTGCCGGGCCCTCAGCGCTTGGCCTCGTCATAACGCCCAGGCCCGCCAACGGCGGGAGCGGCGCGCTGCGCGTCGTTCCGCTGGCGCCGGCCCCTGCCGCCTCGCCGGGTCCCGCCGTACCGCGTTCACTCGCGGTCGCCGGCCCGGTCCCGCTTGCGCCGGATTGGCGCCCACGCCGGGCAGCGGTGTCGGCGCGACCATGCGGAACAAAGATTGCTACGCCGGTGCTTCGCTGCAATGCCGCAGACGGCACCGCCGCGCCGGCGCTCATGATTGCCGGCGTCCCGCCGGCCGGCTTCGACGGCGCCGCGCCGCGCCATGTGCGGTGCCGCATGCCAGGCGGCCGCGAAGCTTACGGCCGCCGTTCTTTCCCTTTACACCGCCTTGCCCGAGGGCCGCCCGTCGCCGCCGTTTGCTCTACGCTCCTGACGCGATCCGATTCGGGTCATATCGCGGACCGCCCGGCACGCCAGCTCGCCGGGGCCGCGCATTTCCAGCCAGCGGGACGCCCGCTTGCGCGCGGCATGGCCGTCGCCGCCGCGCGTGCGGCGTTGCGCTCGATCACACCAAGTACAGGAGGGGGCATGGCAGCACGCCGTTTCGTGAAATCGCTGATCGCGTCTTGCATCTGCGCCGGCCTGCTGGCCGCCTGCCACGACGACGGCACGCCGTCGGGCGGCACGCCGGCAAGCGGTTCGGCGCTCGCGTTCCGGATGGACGCGGGCGGGCAGGTGAACGCGTTCCTGCGGCAGGACAAGGTGGCCGCGCATCTGCTGATGCGTTCGTCAACCAAGCCGCGCCTGCTGGTGGTGTTTCCCGCCGGCAACAGCGGCACCGGCCTCTGGTTCGACGACACCGCGCGCGCCGTGAACTGGAGCATCGACACGCCGCCCGCGCCGATCGCGCAGCAGGACCATCTGGGGCGGCCGCTCTACGGCATCGCGTCCGACGTGTCGGTGGACACCGGCACGCTGACGATCCGCCAGGGGCTGGCCAGCAGCGTGCGCTTCCTGCGCGACTACAACGGCGGCGCGACGGTGCCGCAGCAGATCCTGACGACACCCGTGGTGAGCGACGCCGGCGCGCAATGGCAGCGCGACCGCGTGGACGGCGCGCCCGGCTACGCGCTGCGGATCTCGCTGCGCCAGGACGGCACCGTCACCGCCACGCCCGACGGCAAGATCGTGCTGCAGGCGGCGTCCGGGGCCGGCACGCTGAAGCTGCACGTCGAGGCGCTGACCGGCGAGACCCCGCTCTCGCCGATCGCGCACGACGCGCTGTTCGACGCGCAGGTGGGCGCCGATCCGGTGAGCCAGAACGTGGTCGAATTCCTCAGCTTCGACGACAAGCTGCTGGCCGGCTCGTGGCAGTACGACACCTACTTCGGGCGCGACACGCTGATCTCCGTGCAGATGCTGATGCCGGTGCTGCAGCCGCCCGCGATCGAGGCCGGCCTGCGTTCGGTGCTGGGCCGCCTGTCGCCGGACGGCAAGGTCGCGCACGAGGAGGGCATCGGCGAGTTCGCGCTGATCGACAACGCGAAGAAGGGCCGCCCCAACGATCCCACGCCGACCTACGACTACAAGATGATCGATGGCGACTATCTGCTCGCGCCCGTGATGGCCGCCTGGCTGCTCGACGACGCGCGCGGCCAGGCGCGCGCCGCCGCCTTCCTGGCGCAGGCCGCCGGCGGCGGCGCGACCAACGGCAGCCTGTTCGTGACCAACCTGCTGCACGTGGTGAACACCGCCCAGCCGTTCGTGCAGCAGCCGTCCGCCGCGAACCTGATCCATCTGCGGCCGGGCGAGATCGTCGGCAACTGGCGCGACAGCACCGATGGACTCGCGGGCGGGGTGGTGCCCTACGACGTCAATGCCGTGCTGGTGCCGGCCGCGCTGCGCGCCGCGGGCAACTTCCTCGCGCGCGGGCTGCTCGATCCGTACCTGAGCGCGGACCAGCGCGCCGTGTTGCAGAACGCGGCCGCCGAGGCCGCGGCCTGGGAGCAGCAGGCGCCGCCGCTGTTCCGGGTGAGCGTGCCGGCCGCGCAGGCCGCCGCCGCCGCGTCCGCCTACGCCGCATCCGCAGGCGTGCCGGCCGGCAGCGCGCCCGGCGCGCCGCTCGATTTCTATGCGCTGTCGCTCGACGCGAACGGTGCGCCGATCCCGGTGATGAATTCCGACGGCGGGTTTGCGCTGCTGTTCGACACGCCGTCCGAGGACGTGCTGCAGCGGATCGTGACCGACGCGACGCGCCCGTTTCCGAACGGGCTGATCACCGACGTGGGCATGCTGATCGCGAACCCCGCCTATGCCGATTCGTCGCTGTGGCCCAAGTTCACGAGTTCGGCCTATCACGGCACCGTGGTGTGGTCGTGGCAGCAGGCGATGTGGGTGGCCGGGCTGGACCGGCAGCTCGCGCGGCAGGATCTGTCGGACGCCACCCGCACGCTGCTCGCGCAGGCGCGGCAGCAGATCTGGCAGGTGATCTCGAACGCGCGCGAGATGCGCACGCAGGAGATGTGGACCTGGTCCTGGCTGAACGGCCGCTATCAGGCCGACGCGTTCGGCACGCGCAGCGCCGACGCGACCGAGGCGAATGCCGCGCAGCTCTGGAGCACGACCTATCTGGCGATCCGGGACCCGGGGCTGCGGGCCGGGAAGTTCTGGTGGCAGGCGTCGGGCGGCGCGGGCGGCGAGGCGAGGGCGCGCGCGGGGGCGTCGCGCGGCGTCGCGCTGGCCGCGGCGCGCGGGTCGTGACGGGCGGCGGCGCTGCCGGTGCGCCGCGTGGGCGGTGCGACGCCAGCGGGGCCGCGATCGGTCCGGCGACACGGGCCTTGGCGCGCGTTGACGGGCGGCCGACGCGCCACGGCTTGGCCGCGATGCGCGGCAAGCGGCGGTGCGCGGGCGGCGCGAATGGTCGTGACGCGACAGCCGCTTGGCGAGGCGCGACCGACGCGGTGTTTTCCCGGTAGGCACGGCGCGCCACGAGCCGTTATAACGTCGGGAGCGTGGTTCGGACGGGGAGGCCCGCGATGAAGTGGCTGGTGATCTTGCTGATCGGCTTGATCGGCACGGCGGCGGTGGCCGCGCACGGTGCGGGAGACGATGTGAGCGTCGTGCTCGCGGCCGGTTATGCGGCGACGGTGGTGGCCGGGGTGATCGCGGGCCGGATGCTGTGGCTGCGCGCGGGGCGGGGCCGGCGCTAGGCAGGCGGTGCCGTGCGGTGCCGTTCGATACGGGCGCCGCTCTCGCGAGCCGCGAGAGCCGGTGGCGCGGCGGCCGAATGCGTCGATCAGTCGATCAGTCGATCCGTCGATGCAGCCGGCGACGAGGCTTGCCCGCCGCATCGAGGGGCGTCTGCGGCGCGCCGGCGTGCCCGCCCGCGGCCCGCTCAGCGAGCCCGCGCCGCCGCCCCCGCCGCAGCGCCGGGCTTGGCCACGGCGCCACGCACCTCGAATGCCACATGGTCGGCCACCTTGCCGTCGGCATCGAGCAGTTCCAGCGTGTGACGTCCCGGCCACGGCAGCCATGCCACGCGTTCGCCGTGTCCGATCACGCGGCCGTCCAGCCGCCAGCTGCCGCGCCCGCTGTTGCCGGCCACGCGCTCGAACCAGACGCGCTGGTTGCGCGGCGGGATGTCCGGATCGACGGCGAAGATCGTGCCGTCGGTGGGGGCGGCGATCGCCAGCGGCGCGCGCGGCGCCAGGCCGGCCGTGCCGGCGGACACGGTGCGCACGTGTCCGGCCGGCCTCGCGCGGCTCGCGGCCGGCGCAGCCGGCTCGCCGCCCGCGCCGGCCGCGAGCCGCACCTCGGTGGTCTCGGTGCCGCGCAGGAACCACTCGTCGCGGGTGGGCTCGATCGCGCGCTCGAAGCTCACGCGCTCGCGCACCACGCCGGGCGGCGCGGTGGGCGCGACGCTGCCGCCGTCGCGATGCAGCCGCGCGACGATCGCGGCCCATACCGGTGCGGCGCCCGTCACGCCCGATACGTTGCGCATCGGCGCGCCGTCGGCGTTGCCCACCCACACGCCCACCGTATAGCGCGACGTGAAGCCGACCGCCCAGTTGTCGCGCATGTCCTTGCTGGTGCCGGTCTTGACGGCCGAGAACGCGTGCGTGGCGAGCGGGCTGTCGAAGCCGAAGGTGCGCGTGCGCGCGTTGTTGTCGGCGAGCATGTCGGTGACGATGAAGCTCGCGTCGGCGCTGAACACGCGCCGGCCCGCCGGCGCCGGCCTTGGCGCGGCGCCCGGCGCGGTGCTGCGCGGCAGGTCGAAGGTGGGCCGCGCGACGCCGCCGTTGGCGAGCGCGCGGTAGGCGTTGGCGAGCGTGAGCAGCGAGACGTCGGCGCTGCCGAGCGCGAGGCTGTAGCCGTAGTAGTCGCCCTGTTCGGTCAGCGGCAGGCCGAGCGCGGTCAGCGTCTTCGAGAAGCGGTGCGGCGTGACCAGCACCAGCGTGCGCACGGCCGGCACGTTCAGCGAGGAGCCGAGCGCGCTGCGCACGCTGACCCAGCCCTTGAAATCGTGATCGTAGTTCTGCGGCACGTAGAGGCCGCCGCCGGCGGCGAGATCGACGGGCGAATCGTCGAGCAGCGTGGCACCCGTCACGCGCCGTTCGTCGATCGCCTGCGCGTAGAGGAACGGCTTGAGCGTGGAGCCGGCCTGGCGCAGCGCCAGCACGGCGTCCACCTCGCGCGCGGCCGACAGCGCGCCCGACGAGCCGACCCAGGCGAGGATCTCGCCGCTGCGGTTGTCGATCACCACCGCCGCGCCGTCCTGCACGTCGCGCGACTGCGGCGGGGCGTTCAGCTCGATCAGCGTGCGCGTGAGGGTGTCGCGCGTGAAGCGCTGCAGGCCGGCATCGAGCGTCGAGCGCACGCGCGCGCCGGCCTGCGGCCGCACCTGCGCCGCCACGCGCCGCGCGAAATGCGGCGCGAGCGCCTCGCCATCGAGGAACGCCGACGACGGCGTGGCCGGCCGCGCGAACGCGAGCTGCACGAAGCCGTCGAGGCCGGCGCAGCGCGGCGCGGCCTGCATGTCGCGCAGGATCCGGCAGGCGCGCTCGGCCACTTTGGGGTACGGTGCGTTCGGCGCGCGGATCAGCGCGGCGGCCACCGCCGATTCGCGCTCGTCGAGGCCGGACGGCGCCTTGCCGAACAGCGTGTACGACAGCGCCGACAGGCCCACGGCCTCGCCGCGGAACGGCACCAGGTTCAGGTAGGCCTCGAGGATCTGATCCTTGCGCCAGGTGCGTTCCAGCCACAGCGCGTCGAGCGCCTGGCCGGCCTTCTGCGGCAGCGAGCGCTGGCCCGAGCGGCGCGCGTCGTCGCCGAGCAGGCCGGCCAGTTGCATGGTGACGGTGGAGGCGCCGCGGGTGCGCGCGTTCCAGAGGTTCGCCCAGGCGGCGCCGGCGATGCCGCGCCAGTCCACGCCGCTGTGCGCGTAGAAGCGCTTGTCCTCGGATACCACGATGGCCTCGCGCAGCGCGGGCGAGACGTCGGCCAGCGCGACCCAGTCGCCGCGCCGCTCGCCGTTGTCGATCCGCGTGCGCTGCAACGGCGTGCCGTCGCGCGCGAGCAGGATCCAGTCGGAGCTGCGCCAGTCGCGGCGCACCGCGTCGTAGCTCGGCACGGCGCAGGCGAGCGTGGCCGTGCCGAGGCACAGCGCGCCCGCCAGCACGCGCAGCAGGCGCAGGCGGGGCGCCCCGCCAAGCGGCCGCCCGGGCAGGCCGCCGGGCGGCTTCGCGGCGCGCCGCCCCCAGGCGCGCGAACGCGCCCCGCTCACGGCCGGGCGTCCGCGGCCGGCCGCACCACCACCGGCGCGTTCGGCGTCAGGCCGTATGCCGACGGCGCGTAGAGCGCCTCCACGCGCGTCGGCGGCAGGCCGAAGGTGCCGACCGCGTTGAGCCGTATCGTGTACTCGAGCGTCGTGTGGCCCTTGGGCAGGTAGTCGTAGTAGGCGCGATAGCCGTCGAAATCGCGCTCGACGAACACCGGCCAGCTGCCCTTCGGCGCGTTCTCGTCCTGCGTGGCCGCGGCCGAGTCGCGGCCGAGGCCCGAGCCGAGGATGGTGGCGCCGGCCGGTATCGGATCGTTGACGGCCACCCAGGTCATGTCGGCCTGCGCGTCGATCTCGAGCTTCACGCGCAGTACGTCGCCGCGCGTGAGCACGCCCTTGACGGCCGGATCGACCGGCGTGACCGTCTTGGCCACGCGGTAGCCGGCCGCGAACGGCGCCTTCAGCGCGACCGCCGCGAGGCTCTGGATCGTCGCCCAGGGCTTGCCGGTGCCTTCCTGCGTCAGCGCCAGCGTGACCGGGGCCTGCTGCGCGGCGGGCCAGGGCAGCAGCGCCTGGCGCGCGCCGGCCGCGCGCGTGGCGGCGGCCGAGGAGGCCGCGTTCGACGGCGCGGCGGCGGCCTGGGCCGCGCCGGCCGAGGCCGGCGTGCCGGCCGCCGCGCTGCCGCCCCAGCCGATGCGGCGCTGCGTGGAGCCGAACTGCAGCAGCGTCTGGCCCGTCACCGGCGTGCTTTCGTAGGTCTTCGAGAAGCGTTCGACGGCGAGCTGGCCGAGCGCGTTCGAGGTGGTGGTCTGCCAGGCGCCGTTGCGCTGCAGCGCGAGCAGGCCGGCCAGGATTCTCGGCATCTCGTCCTTCCAGGCCGGGTCGCCGTTGAACTCGAGCGCGAGCCGCGCGGCGTTGGTCTCGGTGCCGCTCATCAGCCACCAGAGGTCGTCGTCGCGCGCGGTCGAGAACACCAGCTGGGTGCCCTGGTAGGTGATGCGCGCGCGCAGCAGCTGCTCGACCTGCGCGCGCTTCTCGTCGCGCTGCGGGATGTCGGCCACGCGCGAGAGGATCGCGTGATAGTCGAGCAGCGCCGAGGTCGGCCAGCGTTCCGGCGCGATCGTCAGCGAGCCGAGCATGCGGGCCTGCGCCGCGCCGTGGCGCGACAGCGCCTCAATCGCGGCCAGCTTGCGCAGTTCCAGATCCTGGCGCGGCGCCCAGCTCTCGCGCGTGATGCGGCCGTCGACGAAGCTCGCGAGCCCGGCCTCGAGCTGCGAGCGCAGCGCGTCGGGAAGCGCGAAGCGCGGGTCGAGCTTGGCCGCCTCGTCGGTGACCGACAGCAGATAGGCGGTCAGCGCGGTGCTGCCGGTCGGGCCGCTGTCGGCGTCGGCCGGGAAGTAGTTCGCCAGGCCGTCGCGGTCGAGGTAGGCGGGCATCTGCGCCACCACGGCCTGCCACATCGCCGGATCGTGCAGCCCGATCGCACGCGAGGTCTGCTGTTCGATGCAGCGGTACGGGTAGCGCTCGAACCAGCGCGTGACGCCGGGCAGGCCGTCGGCGAGCCGGGACTGCAAGGCCACCGAGATGCCGCCGCGCGGCACGCCGTTGCGATCGGCGGCGGCGCCGGCCGGCGGCGCGACCGGCAGCGAGAAGCTGCCGTCCACCTGCGTGAGGGTGGCCTGCTGCACGGTGACGGGCAGCGCCGGCACGATCCGCTGCGTGATCTTCAGCGCATCGGCCGCGTGCGCGCCGCCCTGTTCGGCGGCCGCGACGCTCCATGGCAGCGCGCCGCCCGCGTCGGCGACGCCGTCCGGGATCGCCACGCGCCACGACACCTCGCGCGAGGCGCCGGCCGCGAGCTCGACCGTCTGCGCTGCGAGCGCGAGCCCCGGCACGTTCGGCGTGACCACCACCTTCATCGCGCGCGAGGTGGTGTTGCGCAGCGTGAACGGCGCGACCAGCGCGTCGCCCTCGCGCGCGAGGGGCGGCAGCCCCGAGATCAGCTGCAGGTCCTGCGTGCTGCGCACGCTGGCGCGGCCGGTGCCGAAGCGGTCGGCGCCCACCGCGGCGATCGCGACGATCGAGAAGCGCGTGAGCGCGTCGTTGAGCTTGACGTCGAGCGTGGCCTCGCCGCGCGCGTCGAGCGTCACGCGCGGGTTCCACAGCAGCAGCGTGTCGAACAGCTCGCGGGTGGGCGCGGTACCGCCGCCGCCGCCGGCCGGCACGGCCTTGCGGCCGAAGTGGCGGCGCCCGACGATCTCCATCTGCGCGGTGGCGGTTTCCACGCCGTAGCCGCGCCGCTGCAGCATGGCGCCGAGCAGGTCCCAGCTGTCGTTCGGCATCAGTTCGAGCAGGGCCTCGTCGACCGCGGCCACGGCCACCTGGGTGCCGGCCGGCGCGGGCCTGCCGTCGGGCAGCTTGACGGCCACCTTGACGTGTGCGGTGCCGCGTACCGGATAGCTGGCCGCGTCGGGCGTGACCGTCACGCCGAGCCGGTGCGGGGCGACGCCCACCTTGATCTCGGCCACGCCGTAGCGGAATGCGGGCTTCGACAGATCGACGAGCGGGGTGGGCGGCACGTAGTGGCGGCCTTCGTTCCAGAACGCATGCACCCATTCGACCGGCGTCTTCCAGCCCCAGGTGAAGAACGAGTACCAGGGCACCTCGCGCAGCCGCCCGCGCAGCGCGAGCACCGACACGTAGACGTTCGGCCCCCAGTCGGGTTCCACCTTCAGCTCGACGCTCGGATCGCGCCCGTTCAACTGCACCACGTGCGTTTCCATCACGCCCGAGCGCTCCACGGCCACCAGCGCGGTGGCGAAGCGGAACGGCATGCGCACCTGGAAGCGCGCGGTTTCGCCGGGCTCGTAGGCGGGCTTCTCGGGGATCAGGTCGATGCGATCGGTGTTGTTGCCGCCGAACCAGAGCTCGTCCTCGCGCACCACCCACACCGAGGTGCTGCCGGTGGCGGTGCGTCCGGCGCCGTCCTTGACCACGGCCACCAGCGAGATCTCGCCGGCGGTCTTGAGCTTCGCGTCGCAGGCGAGGCGCCCGTGGTCGTCGGTCTTGCCGCTGCAGAGCGTGCCGAGGTCGCTCGTCTCGCTGCGATCGTCGTAGGCGTAGAAGCCGCCCACCATGCGCTTGCGCGACGAGGTGGTGACGCGCGCGTAGCCGTGGATCTCCATCTCGGCGCCGGGGTGCGGCTTGCCGTCGAGGTCGATCGCGAGCGCGGTGACGGGCACCGTGTCGCCCACCGCCACCCAGTGGCCGGCCTTGATGCCGGCGGCGAGCGCGGCGGGCCACAGCGTGGTGTCGCCGCGGATCGTCTGGATCTCGCCGTTCGGATCGGCGAAGCTGGCCTCGAGCGAGAGCTGCCGCGGGGTGTCCACCTTCGGCAGCGATTTCAGCGCGAGGTTGCCGGCGCCGTTGCGGTCGAGCGTGACAGGCAGCTTGTCGGCCACCAGCTTCGGTGCGTCGGGGTCCGGCGCGGACGCGGTGTCGGCGCTGTCGGCGTCGCCATCGTCGTCGCTCGCGCCGGCGTCGGAGCCCGGCTGCTGCGCGCGGTACGGGTTGAACGAGAAGTCGGGATAGCGTTCCAGGAAGGCCGGCGTGGCGGGGCGCACCAGCGCCGACACGCGCACCGGCAGGTTCGATGCCGGGCCGCCCGAGACGTAGTCGAGCTGCACCGTGACGGGCGCCTCGCTCGCGCCGACGAGCGGGCTCGTCTTCGCGTCGCGCACGCCCACGGTGCCCTTGAACACGGGCAGGCGGAACGCCTCGACGCGGAACGAGCCGCTGTCGTAGCTGGCGCGCGAGGCGTCGTCGTCGCTGCCGCCGTCGCCGTCCTTGTCGTCGGCATCGGCGCTGCCGCTGTCGAGCGTGACCGCGTATTCGCCGAGCTTCGCGCCGGGCGGCAGCGTGAACGCCGAATCGGCGGTGTGGTCGGCGGCCCAGACGAGCGGTTGGTGATAGGTGTCGCCGCTGCCGAGGTGGCGGATCGTGACGCGGTTCGGATACTGCTTCGGGAAGCCGAGCGAGGCGAGCTGCTCGACGCGCAGGTAGTGCTTCATCGATACCGTCTCGCCGGCGCGCACCAGCGTGCGGTCGAACACGGTATGGGCGATCGCGCGCGGGCCGCTGCCGTACTCGGTCGGCACGTCGAAGCGCCAGCGTTCGATGCCGCGGTTCCAGTCGTCGAGCACGAAGGCCATGTCCGGGCCGGTGACCGGATCGTTGACGCGGGCCGACACGAAGGTGTTGCGATAGCCGTGTTCGTAATCGCACGAGCGCCGCGCGGCGAGCGTGCCGCCGATGGCGAGCAGCCCCTGCGCGTCGGTGCGGCCCGAGGCGATCGTCTCGCCGTTGCAGTCGGACACCCGGATCTCCGCGTTCGGCACCGGCTTGCCCTTGTCGAGCGTGGTCACCCACACCAGGCTGTTGTCGCGGCCCTGCTTGAAATGCACGCCGAGATTGGTGACCAGCACGGTGGTGCGCACGTACATCGGCGCGGGCTTGGCCATCAGCGAGCGGCCGAGCGCGGGCGAGGCCAGTTCGAGCACGTAGAAGCCGGGCTTGGCGATCGGCACGCCCACCACCTCGAACGGCCGCAGCGTGGCCGGATCGGCCTTCGGCAGCACCAGCCGCTGCAGGTTCGGCTGGCCGGCCAGCACCGACAGCGAGCGCAGGTCGACCAGGCGGCGCGCGCCGGTGAGCGGCTTCTCGCCCGCGGCGGGCGGCACGAATACCGGGTGCGCGGTGCGCTGCAGCAGGCCGGGGCTCACCGCGTCCAGCTCGTGCACCGACATCGCGATGCCGTCGAGCCGCTCGACGGTGCGCATCCAGTCGCGGATCGCGCTGTCGTCCTCGACGCGGATGTTCGCGAACTCGGCGCGGCCGGCCTCGAGCCCGGCGATCTTCAGGTCGGCCTCGACGTTGCGCAGCGTGACGGGCACCAGCGCCGGCGAGTCGGGTTCCGCGTAGCGCTCGATGATGCCGAACGTCGACGACGAGAACTTCGCGAGCGGCGGCATCGCGGCGGTGCGGGTCTTGAGCGGGAACAGGTCGGCGTTGCCGAGCGGCCGGCCGCTGTCGTCGGTCAGGCCGGCGGGCAGCGTGACGGTCAGCTCGGCGCTGGCGGGCAGCGGCGCGGCGAACTCCACGGTGCGCGTCTGGGCGGACTTGTCGTCGGGCTTGAAGGTGGGCGCGATCGCGCCGCCGGGGCCCTGCAGGCGCAGCTTTTCCGCGTCGGCGCGCGCGATCGGCGCGTTGAACTCGACGCGCATCGGCCGCAGCGGCGTGCAGGGCGCCTTCGCGTTCTCGCGCTCGCAGCTGAACGACGCGGCGAACGGCTCGCGCACCTCGTAGTCGTAACGCGCCTCGTTGTCGTTGGCGATGCCGCTCGGGCTCGCCACGCCCTTGCCGAACACCAGCTGCATCTTCACGCCGGGCGGCAGCGCCTGCGCGCAGCCGAGCACCAGCACGCGGGCCGCGTCGGCCTTCCAATTGAAATGATCGAGCAGCTTGCCGCGCGTGTCGGCATCGGCGAGCGTGACCGGAATGCGGTTGCCGATTCCGGTGGCCTCGCACCAGACGTGGTCGCGTACCGAGGCCTCGGTGGCCGGGCCGGTCAGCTTCAGCACGAACAGCTGGCGCTCCTCGATGCGCCCGCCGCCGGGGCGCACCGCGGCCGGATAGGGGCCGCCGGTCTGGAACGTGAAGCGGCGCGGGCCGCTGACGGCGTGGCCGGCCACCGAGCGCAGCCCCTCGTTCAGTTCGAGGGTGCAGGACACGCCGGGCGGCAGATCATGGCGGAAATTGACGAGCCAGGTGCGCGCGTCGCTCCAGCTCGCGTCGTATTTCGCAGCGGCCGCGTCGTTGCAGCTCAGGTGCGCCGGGTCGGGCTGCGCGGCCGAGCCGAACGCCACCATCGGCTCGTCGAACTTCACCACCGCCTGGCTGACCAGGGGCGAGGTGCCCTGCGGCGAGACGCTGACCGTCCTGGCGGCATCGGCACGCCAGCCGAAGCCGGCGCCGAGGCCCGCCGCGAGTGCCGCGAGGGCGCCCCAACGCACGATTTTTCTTGATGTGGTTTGCTTCATCGCTGGCCGTTCCTGGAAAGGGACGCATTTCGGGATGCCTGCGATTCTAACCGAGCCCTTTCAAGATCTGACGGGAATTTGCGGTGCGGCAAGACAGCCGGGCGGCGCCGGGGGGGGGGCCGCCGCACCGATTCCACGTGCCGCGTTCGGCGCGGGATTATCACGGATCGGCGAATGGCTTGTGCACGATAAAGAGATTGTTCATCGGGCCGCGAACGCGTACATTGCCGGTCCGCGCAAACGGTCGACCGTCCGAACGGGTCCGGCCATCCCACCGCATCACGCCCGGGCGAGACCCGCGCGCGCGGCACCCCGGCGATGCGCGCGCCGAGCAGACGAGAACACCGTGTCCGCGGGCGGCGTCGCCGCGCCGGCGGCACGGGCCCGAGACGCTTCACGGCCGCCTCCAGCAGCGCGGCGGCGCGCCGGAAGTGCCAGTCAATCTGAGAGAGAGATACAGGCAGGGGATATGAAACTTCGCATCGGAACCATCGCGGCGCTGAGCCTCGCCATGCCGGCGGCCGCGTTCGCGCAGTCGAGCGTCACGCTGTACGGCCGGATCGACGGCGGCGTGCAGTACATCAACCACGTCGCCAACGCGACGCGTACCGGCGCCCGCAGCCTCTGGAGCGCGGAGGGCGGCGACTGGGGCACCAGCATGTTCGGCCTGAAGGGCGTGGAGGATCTGGGCGGCGGGACGTCGACGATCTTCGACCTCGAAACCGCGTTCCAGGTGATGAACGGCAGCACGGGCGGCGGCCGCATGTTCTCGCGGCGCGCTTACGTGGGCCTGAAGAACGACGCCTGGGGCACGCTGCAGGCCGGGCGCAACCTGTTCATCGACAGCGACGGCGTCTGGGAATTCGATCCGTTCGTGCAGCAGGCGTTCTCGTCGGCCTCGCTGGTGCGCGGCCGCAACTGGCAGCAGACCAACAACAATATCGAATACCACAGCCCGGTGTGGAATGGCTTCGACGTGCAGGGGCAGTTCGCGTTCGGCAACCAGGCCCGCTTCAACACCGGTCCCGCCAACGATTTCGGCCGCTCCGACGGCATCATGCTGTCGTACCATTCGCCGCTGTTCGACGTGCGCGGCATCTATGACGAGCTGCGCAACGGCAACGGCAGGATGGACAACGTGTTTACGGCCTCGCGCGAGTATTTCGTCGGCACCAACGTCTATCTGCAGAAGTTCAAGATCCAGGCCGCCTACACGCACTACTCGGCGCCCGACACGCCCGCCGGCCTCGCCGATCGCGCCGATCACGTCTGGCTCGGCGCGACCTACACGGCCACCCCGGCCTGGGCCGTCACGGCCGGCGGCTTCTACGTGCGGGTGGGCAGCGGCGGCGGCGATGCCACGCACGATCCGGCGGGCCACGCGATCATGTACGTGCTCGGCACCACCTACAACCTGTCGAAGCGCACGTTCCTGTACGGTACGGTCGCCTACATGCGCAATGGCGGCAACTCGGATTTCTCGCTGATCGCCGCGTCGCGCGACTCGACCACCGGCACCAACCCGATGACGGGCGAATCGCAGACGGGCGCCTACGTCGGCATCATGCACAACTTCTGATGCGCACGCCGGCGGTGCGCCGCCGGCAGCCGGGCAGCGAACCCGGGCAGCAAACCCGGGCCGGCAGCGGCGCGCGCCGTGGCGCGCGGTGCCGGGTTCAGCGCCGGCGCATCAGTCGCCGGCCGTCCACTCGACGTTCGCGCCGACCGAGCGCAGGTTCTCGACGAAGTGCGGATGGGCGCGGCGGATCGGCTGCGCGTTGAGAATCTCGGAGCGGCCCTCGATGCTGGCGGCCACCATCAGCAGCGCGATCGCCACGCGGATGATGTAGGGGCTCTCGACGCGCGCCGGCGAGAGCGGCAGCCCGCCGAACGTGATCAGCCGGTGCGGATCGGACTGGAACACGTGCGCGCCGAACTTCGACAGCTCGCCCGTCCAGCCCATCGCACCGTCGTACACCTTGTTCCAGAACATCACGCTGCCCTCGGCCTTGACGCCCAGCGCGATGAAGATCGGCAGCAGATCGACGGGCAGGTAGGGCCACGGCGCGGCCTCGATCTTGGTCAGGATGTTCTGCGTGAACGGCTTCTTCACCTTCATCGCGCCGTCGCGCGTGGCGTGCGACCAGCCGTTGGCGTGCGTGACCTGCACGCCGAGCTTGGCAAACGTGCGGTCGATCAGCGGAAACTGCTCGGGGCCGCTGTTGCGCACCGCGATGTCGCCGCCCGTGATCGCGCCGAGCGCGAGGAACGTGGCGATCTCGTGGAAATCCTCGGCGAAGCGGTGCTCGCCGCCCGCCAGCTTCACGCCGCCCTGCACGCGCAGGTGCGAGGTGCCGATGCCTTCGATCGGCACGCCGAGCATCGCGAGGAAGCGGCAGAACTCCTGCACGTGCGGCTCCGAGGCCGCATTCACCAGCGTCGACACGCCGCCCGCGGCGGCCGCGCAGAGCACGAAGTTCTCGGTGGTGGTGACCGACGCGTAGTCGAGCCAGTGGTCGTTCGGGGTGAGCTTGGTGGCACGCACGATCAGCGAATCGCTGGTGCGCTCGATGCTCGCGCCGAAGCGCTCGAACACTTCCACGTGCGGATCGATCTCGCGCACGCCGAGCGTGCAGCCCTTCACGTCGTTCTCGAGCCGCGCCACGCCGAAGCGGGCCAGGAGCGGCGGCACCAGCATGATCGACGAGCGCATTTCCTCGGGCAGCCGGTGCACGGCCGAATCGAACTGCGTCGCGTGGTGATGGAGATCGAGCACGCCGGTGGCGAAATCGATCGAGACCTCGCTGCCGAGCGTGCGGAAGATGTCGAGGATCTTGCGCACGTCGGTGATGTCCGGCACGCCGACCAGCCTGAGCGGCTGGTCGGACAGCAGGGTGGCGCAGAGAATCGGGAGGACGGCGTTCTTGTTGGCGGACGGCGTGATTTCCCCGCGTAGCGGGTTGCCGCCGTAGACGATCAGGTTCGACATGGTTCGGCGCGATAGCGATGAAGGTGGCGCAAGGCCGTATCATGCCATCGTTTGCGGCAGAGGCGCGAGTCGGGCCGTCCGTCAGCGGCGCCTGCCATGCTGCCCAGCGCGTCTCGCCGGGCAGCGCGCGGGCGATGCCGCATGCGGATGCGCCCGGCGCCGCCTGGCTGACGAGCACCGGAGAGCCCTGGCCGTGCCCGGCCACCGGCCCTGCGCGAGCTTTGCGTCGAGGTGGCGGTGCGCGAGACGATGCCCGAACTCGCCGCGCAGATCGTGCCGCGCCGCAACAGCCCGCCCACGCGGGCCGTCGATAAGAAAACACCCCGCCGGGGCGGGGTGCGTGGGAGGCCGATGCAAGGGGCCGATACGGGCCGATACGGGCCGAAGCCTGCCGCGGCGGCGGGGCGCCGGGCAGCGGCCGCTCGGCTTACAGGCAGCTGCTGAGGTCCGCGGCGGCCGGGTTGGCGGCGTCGCCGACCGAGCGGAAGCCCACCCAGGTGGCAGCGCCTGCCGAGCGCGCCGGGCGCACCATCGCGGCCGCGCCGTTGGGCGGCTGCTGGCCCGGCACGTAGACGTCCATCGCCATGTCGTTGGCGAGCACGGCCTGCGAGATCACCTGTTGCTGGGACTTGTCGGCCCAGCTCTTGGCGATGCAGGCGGCCACCTGCGGAGCGGGCTTCTGGCTTTGACCGATGTTCTGGATCGTCCACTGCGGTTGTTGCTGTTGCGCGAAAGCGGAAGCAGCGACGGTCAGTGCGATAAGCGGCAGCAGTTTCTTCACGTTTATCTCCTTTTCGGTCTTCAGTAAAAACACATGCCGGGCAACTGGGATGCCGATGCCGGCGAGAGCAGCGCACATCTACGAACGTGTCGGACGACGGGTTTCACGCCGGGTTCCGGCGCTGGCGCAGCCGCGTGTCCGGCTGCCTTGCGAAACCTGTCTAGACGATTCCCGGTGGGCTGGGCGGCGTCCGGCGAAACGGTTGCCCTGATCGCTGGTCTTGCGACGTGGCATGGACAGCCGGTTCGCGACGAGGTCGCGGCGCGGCGGGTGACGGGATCGGCGCCGGCTGGCCGGCACGATCGGACTGCTGAAGCGAAGCGGCCGCCAGCCTACGCCGCGGTTCTATGACCGCTGGCGTAGCGTGCATGCTGAGCGGTGGCCCCATCGCATTGGCGTTCATGATGACGCAAAACGCGGCCGAAGTCTGTTAAGCAGATTTAAATTCGTGACGGTTTGTGACAACGGCGGCGCGCGATCCGTGCCGCTCGGCTAGCGCGGCCGCGGCCCTCGCGAGGCCGTGGCGCCGTCAGCCGGTGCGCGCGATGCGCCGCCGCGCGCGCGCGGCGCGCGGCAGCCGCATGCCGTGGAAGCGCTCGCGCTTGTGCTCCTCGTCGAAGTGGCGCAGTGCGGGCTTGACCAGATCGCTGCGCGCGACCACGCCCACCAGCTGCGGCGAGGCATCGCCGGCGATCACCGGCAGCCGTTCGAGCCCATGCACGGCGAGCCGCGTCGCGACCAGCCGGCAGGTTTCGTGCGGCAGCGCCCAGGCGCCGCGCGAGGCACCGTGCAGCGCATCGGCGAGGCGCGCGTGCGGGCCGTGCGCGGCCTCGAGCCCTTCGAGCGCGGCGCGGTCGAGCATCGTCACGAGCGCGCCGTCGCGCACCACCGGGTACGCGCGATGCTTCTGGTCCGCGCCGAAGTAGGCACGCCGTACCTCGGCAAGCGGCGTGGCCGCGTCGATCGTGATCGCCTCGCGCGTCATCACCTCGGCCACCTCGTGCCGTTCGAGCGGATCGACACCGTACTCGCGATAGATGTGATAGCCGCGCCGCGCGATCTTCTCGGTCATGATCGAGCGCCGCATCACCACCGACGAGAAGCCGTGCGCGACCAGCGTGGCCGCGAGCAGCGGCAGCAGGGCGGTGGCGTCGTGGGTCAGGCCGAACGCGAACACCACCGCCGTGAGCGGCGCGCCGAGCGTGGCGCCGAGCGTGGCGGCCATGCAGACGAGCGGCCACAGCGCGGGATCGCTGCCCGGCAGCGCGGCGCCCAGCAGCGTGCCGAGTCCGGCGCCCAGCATCAGCAGCGGTGCCAGCACGCCGCCCGAGGTGCCGGAGCCGAGCGCCACCACCCAGATCACCGCCTTGACCGCGAGCAGCGCGAGCACGGCGTGCAGCGCGAGCTGCCCATGCAGCAGATCGCCGATCACGTCGTAGCCGACCCCGAACGCGCGCGGTTCGAGCCAGCCGCCGATGCCCACCACGACGCCGCCGAGCGCCGGCCACCACATCCAGTGCAGCGGCAGCCTGCCGAACGCATCCTCGGTGCGGTAGAGCGCGGCCGACAGGCCGCTGGCGAGCGCGCCCGAGAGCAGCCCGGCCAGCAGGCAGACCCACAGCGCGGACGTGGAGGGCGCGGCCGTCGTCAACGGAAACAGCGGCGCGCTGCCGAAGCAGAGCGCGCGCGCGAAGCCGGCCACCGCGCAGGCCAGCGCCACCGGCAGGAAGCTGCGTGGGCGCCATTCGAACAGCAGCAGCTCGACGGCCAGCAGCACCGCGGCGACCGGCGTGCCGAACACGGCGGTCATGCCGGCCGTGGCGCCCGCCACCAGCAGCGTCTTGCGCTCGGCGGCCGTGACCTTGAAGCATTGCGCGAGCAGCGAGCCGAGCGCCCCGCCCGTCATGATGATCGGCCCCTCGGCGCCGAACGGTCCGCCGCTGCCGATCACGATGCCCGACGAGAGCGGCTTGAGCACCGCCACCTTCGGCGACATGCGGCTCTTGCCGAACAGGATCGCCTCGATCGCCTCGGGAATGCCGTGGCCGCGAATCTTCTCCGAGCCGAAGCGCGCGATCAGCCCCACGATCAGGCCACCGATCACCGGCACCGCGATCACCCAGGCGCCGAGCGCGTGGCCGGCCGGGGAGCGGCCGACCAGCGACCAGCGCCCGAAGAAGAACAGGTTCGTGAACAGGTGGATCAGGTTCAGCAGCGCGACTGCCGCGAGCGTGCTGGTCACGCCGATCGCGGCGGCGAGCATGGCGATGCGGGGCAGGCGGAGGTTCGGCGCGAAATCGCGCTGGTGCGGCGCAGTGGCATGCATGATGGTGGGGAACGGGGAGCGGGAAAATGGGGCTAGTAGTCGATTTGCGGCACCTGGAACGCGCCGCGCAGCGATTTGAGTTCGGCGCGATGCAGCGCGGCGAGCCGCACCAGCACCGCCTCGCCTGCCTTCAGCAGATGGACTTCCACCTGGCGCCGGTCGCTCGCGCTGGGCCGGCGCTTGACGAGCCCGGCCGCCTCGCAGCGCGAGACCAGCGCGACCACGCCGTGATGCTGCGCCTGCAGCCGCTCGGCCAGCTCGCCGATGGTGGCCCATTCGCGCGCCGGGTAGCCCTTGATGTGCAGCAGCATCAGGTATTGCAGCGGCGTCACGCCCTCGTTGTGCGCCGCGCGCTCGGAGAAGCGCTCGAAGCGCCGCATCTGGTAGCGGAACTCGGACAGCTGTTCGAAATCGGCTTTCTGCAGAAGGTGAGTGGATTCGGTCATCATGATTCCAGGTCGGGCGGAATCGATGAATATATCATATCGTGATATATATGGCCGTCTGACAGCGGGATTGTTGAGGTTGCTCATTGTTTTCGGGGGTCGCTCAGGCCGCCTCGCGCTCCCGCGTGCCCCGGTACAGTCCGGTGATCAGGTCGGACTGCGTGACGAGTCCGACCACCTGCTCGGCTGCGTCGACCACGGCGATCACCGGCTCGCCCGCCTCGGCGAACAGCGGCACGAGATCGATGATCGGTTCGGTGGACAGGATACGCGGTACGTCCGCCACGAGCGCTCCGGCGATTGGCGGATCGTGTCGCGCATCAACGATCGTCGCGGTATGCCGGGCGCCGTGGGCTTGCGCCGCGTTGGCCGGGGCCAGCGGCGCGAGTCGCGCGCGCGTGACGACGCCGAGCATATGCCGCGCCGTGTCCACCACCGGCAGCGCGTCGGTGCCCAGCCGGTCGAGCAGCGCGAGCGCGGCCGAGACGCGCGTGCCGGCCTCCAGCGTCACGCGCGGATGCGCGACCAGATCGGCGCAGCTCAGCGCGCCGAACGAGCGCGCATAGGCGTGCAGTTCGGTTTCCCGCAGCAGCGCGTCGAGATCGTCGGTCGAGACGTCGAGCCATTCGGTCCGGCGTCCCAGCACCGCTTCCAGATCCTCGCGCGAGAAGCCGCGTGCGGGCGGCCGGTCGGCCTCGCGCCGCGCCGTGCCGCGGTGCGGATAACGGTGGCCGGTCAGCGCGTGATAGCCGAGCGCGGTGGCCAGCAGCGCCGCCGATTGCAGCGCGATCGGCTCGAACACGAAGCCGAAGCCGAGCGCATGGACGGACGGCCCGCCCACCACGGCGGTCAGCGCCACCGCGCCCGACGGCGGGTGGACGCAGCGCAGCGCCAGCATCGCGCCGATCGAGCCGGCGATCGCGAGCGAGGCGGCCGCCACCGGCGACGGTATCCACCGCGCGCAGGCCACCCCCAGCACCGCCGACACCAAGTTGCCGCCGATCAGCGACCAGGGCTGCGCGAGCGGGCTGGCCGGCACCGCGAACAGCAGCACCGCCGACGCACCCATCGGCGCGACCAGCATCGGCACTGCGGCGGGGATGCCCGGCAGCACGCTGGTCGCGAGGCCCACGCAGGCGATGCCGAGCAGCGCGCCGAGGCACGAGCGCAGCCGCTCGCGCGAACTGAGCACGACCGGCACCGGCGCGAAGCCGAGCAGCCAGGCGCGCAGGCGGATAGTGAACGACGGGGGCGGATGTGACGGCAAAGGCGACATGGGCGGATCTGGAGTGCGGCGATCGGACGGCCGCGAATTATATCGCAACATGATATTTATCATGGTGAGCGCTTGTCTGGCCTCGCCAAGTGTGTGATCGCGAACAAGCGTTCGTCCTATCATGGGCGTACAATTCGCCGCAGCCCCAATTGCTTCAAATCAAACTCGAATCCAACAAAATGCCGCGTGCGATGCCGTTTCCCAGCCCCTTGTCCGGCCGAGCCCGCGCGCGTGCCGCCGGGGCCGCCGGGCCCCGAGGGGCGGCGGCTTCGCCGGCTCCCCCGTTTCCCTGATTCCCCATGGACATGCTCGAAAACATGCGGCTGTTCGTGCGCGTCGTCGAGGCCGGCAGCTTCACCGCCGTTGCCAAGGAAATCGCCGCCACGACCGCGCAGGTGTCGCGTGCCGTCTCGAATCTCGAGGCCCACGTGCAGACGCGCCTGCTGCACCGCACCACCCGCCACCTCGGCCTGACGGAAAGCGGGCAGCGCTATTTCGAACGATCGAAGTCGATCCTGGCCGAGATCGACCACGCCAACGCCGAGGCGCGCAACGCCCTGCTCAAGCCGAGCGGCCGGATGCGCATCCACGCCATGACGGGGCTCGGGCAGAGCCATGTGGTGCCGGCCGTGGCGCGCTATCAGGAGGACAACCCCGAGGTGTCGATCGAGCTGACGCTGGCGCAGCGCATGCCGAACCTGGTGGAGGAGGGCTACGACGTGTCGATCGTCACGGCCTCGCAGCTGCCCGATTCGGGCTACGTCGCGCAGACCTGCGGCGAGAGCTGCAGCGTGCTGGTGGCCTCGCGCGAGTATCTGGCGCGCCACGGCGTGCCGAAGACGCCCGACGATCTGCCCAGGCACGTCTGCCTGCGGCTGGACACGCCGTCGTCGCCGGGCGGCGAATGGCGCCTCGAGAGCGACGAAGGCGACGAGTGGCGCTTCGAGCTGCCGTCCTCGCCGTTCCAGGTCAACGTGCCCGACGCGCTCGCAGTGGCGCTGCGCCTGGGCCGCGGCATCGGCTCGATCGCGCTCTATACGGCGCTCGACGACCTGCGCTCCGGGCGGCTCGTGCGGGTGCTGCCGAACTACCGGCTGCACACGATCCACGTCTATGCCGTGTATGCCACGCGCCGCTATCTCGACGCGAAGACGCGCACCTTCCTCGATCATCTGCGCACCACGCTCACCCCGGCGCTCGCCAACGACCTGGTCGAGCTCGAGCGGCTGGCCGGCACCGTGCCGGCCGGCGCCTGAGCGCCGCGCAGGCCGCGGGGCGGCCGGCGCATCGCCTGCCGGCCCGAGGCGCGGCCGGCACCGGCGTCAGTGCGTGACCGACAGGAACAGGTAGGCGGCGAACAGCGAGAGGTGGACCACGCCCTGCAGCACCGTGGTGCGGCCCGCGCTCAGCGTCAGCGTGCTGACCAGCAGCGTGAGCGCGAGCAGCACCGTTTCCATCGGGCCGATGCCGAGCGTGAGCGGCTGGCCGGTCCAGATGAACACGGCGGCCACGGTGGGAATGGTCAGCCCGATGCTGGCCAGCGCCGAGCCGAGCGCGAGGTTCAGGCTCGTCTGCAGGCGGTTCGCGCGCGCCGCGCCGACCGCCGCAAGCCCTTCGGGCAGCAGCACCAGCGCCGCGATCACGATGCCGACCGCCGCCTCCGGCGCGCCCAGGCGCAGCACGCCGCGCTCGACGGCCGGCGACAGCAGCTTCGCGAGCAGCACCACCGCCACCAGCGCGATCAGCAGGAACACCACGCTGGTCAGCGCGACGCGCGCCGTGGGCGGTGCCGCGTGGATCGACTCGTCGGCGCTTTCGGCGACCAGGAAATAATCGCGGTGGCGCACCGTCTGCACGAACACGAACACGCCGTAGAGCACCAGCGAGGAGACCCCCGCGAAGGCCAGCTGCGAGGTGGAGAACTGCGGACCCGGCGCCGCGTTCAGGTAGTTCGGCATCACCAGCGAGAGCACCGACAGCGAGGCCAGCACCGCGAGCGACTTGCTCGCGCCGCGTCCCTGGAAGTCCTGCTCGCCGTGCTGCCAGCCGCCCACCAGCAGGCAGAGCCCGACGATGCCGTTGCAGACGATCATCACCGCCGCGAACACCGTGTCGCGCGCGAGGCCCGATTTCTCGGGGCCGGCCGACAGCATCACCGAGACGATCAGCGCCACCTCGATGACCGTCACCGCGATCGCCAGCACCAGCGTGCCGAACGGCTCCCCGACGCGATGCGCGACCACCTCGGCGTGATGGACCGCGGCGAACACCGAGCCGGCCAGCGCCGCCGCGATCAGCGTGATCGCCAGCCAGGCGAACGGAATGAAGCCCGCCAGCGCGAGTACCAGCCAGGCCGCGATCGGGGCGGCGAGCGTCCAGCGGGGCAAGGCGTGCGAAGAGTTCGGCATCGGCGGTCCTGGGTGGCTTGGTTGATCGGGGGCGGCCTCGGCGTCCCTGGGCGGGTTCACCCGTGCCCGATTCTAGCAGGCGGCCGCGGCGTTCCGGCCCTTTCGAGGCTTGGGGCGCGGCCCGGCGGCGGCCCTGCCGCGGCACCCGAGCCGGCGCGGCGGCGCACGGCATACCTGCCTCGTCATCAAATCGTTCGCGCCGCCGCCGCATGCCCGAAGCGCTGCACTACAATGGCGCCGGCCTGATTCCGTCCGCCTGGCCGGACGCCGTCGTCTTTCCTTCTCGACCGATGATTTTCCACCGCCTGATTTCCGAAACCCTGTTCGGCTTCACCGGCCTGATGGGCATCCTCAATCCGTTCGGGATCGCCTTCCTGTTTCTCGAGCGCACCGATTCGCTCAACGAGCACCAGCGCGCCGCGCTCGCGCGCAAGGTGGCGATCAACGCGTTCATCGTGCTGATGGTGGCGTTTTTCCTCGGCACGCCGGTGCTGCACTTCTTCGGCATTTCGATGGAGGCGCTGCGCATCGGCGGCGGCTTCGCGGTGGCCGTGTCCGGCTGGCAGATGCTGAACGCGCCGGACGTGCCCGGCGGCGAGGCCGAGGTCAAGCCGCTCAACCCGCACAACGTGATGGCGCGCGCCTTCTTCCCGCTGACCATTCCGCTGACGGTCGGGCCGGGCTCGGTCGCCACCGCGATCGCGCTGAACGCGAACCGCACCCACAAGCTCTCCGAGTTCCTGATGTCGAGCATCGTCTCGGTGGCCGTGTCGGCGCTGGCCGCGCTCGTGATCTGGCAGACCTACAGCCGCGCCGAGGTGCTCGCGCGCTACCTCGGCGCCGAGGGCACCAAGGTCGCGCAGCGCGTGTCGGCATTCCTGCTGTTGTGCGTGGGGGTGCAGATCATGCTGACCGGGTTCTCGGCGTTCCTGCAGCCGCTGGCCGATCAGGCCAAGTGAGGCGGCGGCGCGGCCCTCGCCGGGCGCTCAGGCGCCCGTCGCCGCGCGCAGCGGGTAGGTGAACAGCGCGAAGTGCACGACGTTGAGGCCGGCGTGGGCGAGCCAGGCCGCGCGCAGGCCGCCGAAGCGGTAGGCGAGGCCATAGCCGAGCCCCGACAGCGTGGCCAGCGCGACGAACGCGACGCCGCCCGAGGCATGGGCCGCACCGAACACGAGCGAGGCCGCGAGCAGGGCCAGCCACTGGCCGCCCGGGGCGCGCGCGAGGCCGAGCTCGAGGCCGCGCTGGAGCCAGCCGCGAAACAGCGCCTCCTCGGCGAGCGCGACGATCAGCAGGTTGTTGGCAAGCCAGAGCCAGCCGGCCGCCGGCCATTTCGGCGCCCAACCCACCGCGCCGAGCGCGGCCGCCAGGGCCAGGCAGACCAGCGCCGTGCCGAGCGCGGCGGCCGCGCCGAGCGGCAGCGACTTGCTCCAGCGCACCGGCCGCACGGCCGACGGCAGCACCCACAGCAGCCAGAAGCCGACCAGCGCCTTGTCGGCATTCAGGTACATCGTGAACGGCACCGCGTCCGGCGTGAAGCGGACCGCGGTGATCACGCGCGGGTTGTGGAAGCCGGGCAGCAGATGCAGCGAGAGCGCCGCCGCCAGGATCGTGAACAGCATGCCGCCCGCGAGGCGCAGCGGCCAGGCGCGGCCCGCGCGGATCGCCCAGGCCGCCAGCGCGAGGCCCGCGAGCGGCGCGAGTGCGAGCGCGGTGAGCTGGCCGGCCGCGAACGCGGCGGCGTAGCCGACGGCCGCCAGCACGAGGCTGGCGGCGCGCAGGCGCGGGCACCAGGCGAGCAGCGCGGCGGCGAAGATGGCTGCCCAGGGCAGCAGGGGGGAGAGGTGGGACATATAGGGGACCGATGAGACTGACGGGCGCACATCATAGCCCAGGCACTGCGGCGTTTTGCTGATGTAGCTCCGGTGAAAGGCCGGTCCAGGCCTGGCGCCGGGCGCACCGGCGCCCTCGGGCCGATGGCGCGCGGGCGGCGGGTGCGGAACGGCGCACGCGGCCGCCTGCCGCCGCGATGCCTGCCTTACTGCGGCTTGGCTCCGACCGTGAACGCGAACGACGCGATGCCGTCCACGCCGCCTTCCACGCGATCGCCCGGCTGCAGCGCCGCCACGCCGGCCGGCGTGCCCGTGAAGATCAGGTCGCCCGGCCGCAGTTCGATCGAGCGCGACACATAGGCGATGATGTCCGGCACCGGCCAGATCATGTCGGCCAGGTCGCCTTGCTGGCGCGTCGTGCCGTTCACCGACAGCCAGATCCGGCCGCTCCGCGGGTGCCCGACCTCGGCGGCCGGGCGCAGCGGCGTGACCGGTCCGGACGCGTCGAAGCCCTTGGCCCAGTCCCACGGGCGGCCGAGCTTCTTCGCCTCGGCCTGCAGGTCGCGGCGCGTGAGGTCGACGCCCACCGCATAGCCCCAGACGTGCTCGAGCGCGCGAGCCGGGTCGATACGGGTGCCGCCGGTGCCCACCGCGATCACGAGTTCGATCTCGTGGTGCAGGTCCGAGGTCAGCGGCGGATAGGGGACGATGCCTTCGGCCGGCACCACGGCGTCGGCCGGCTTCGAGAAGAAGAAGGGCGGCTCGCGGCTCGGATCGGCGCCCATTTCGCGCGCATGCTCGGCGTAGTTGCGGCCGACGCAGAACACGCGGCGCAGCGCAAAGCGCGCCGGCGAACCGGCGATCGCCACGCTGGCGACGGCGGGCGGCTGGATGGCATAGGAAGCGGAATGATCGGTCATGTCGAAACTCGCATCGAAGACGGAAAAGGCGCAAGCAGGCGGCCGTGCCGGCACGGCCCGACGACACGATAACAAGCGCGGCCGCGCCGCGATGCGACACGGCTGTCGACATTCTGGACAAATCTACGCTAGCTGGCTATCGGCGGCGGCCTGCCCGCCCGCTTGGCGGCGAAGCTCCGTCGCGTTCCACTGTTGCGCGCCGCCGTCCTACGGCTGGCCGCCGGCCGCGCTCGCGGCTTCGCCGCGCAGCACGCCGGCCGCGCCGTTCGCCTCGCGATAATCCTTCGGCGAGATCCCCACGCAGGCCCGGAAGCGCCGCGAGAAATAGCCTTCGTCGCGAAACCCGACCTCGTGTGCGATGTCGGCGATGCGCCGCGTGGTGTGCGCGAGCAGCGATTGCGCGAGCGCGATGCGGCGCGCGGTGACGAGTTCGGTGAAGGTGCTGCCGGTCTCCTTGCGGACCAGGTGCGCGAGATAGTTCGGCGACAGGAACGCCGCCTGGGCGGTGCCGGCCAGCGTGAGTTCGCCGCTCGTCAGGTTCGCGCGGACGTGGCGCATCACGCGCGCGAGCGCATCGCGCCGTCCGGCCTGCTGCGCGCCGTGGCTCTTCGCGAGCCGGCCGAGCGCGCCCGCGTATTGCGTGCTGACCAGGCCGATCAGTTGCAGCAGGTAGCCGCGCAGCAGCGTGGCCGAGCCGAAGCCGCGCTCGCGGTCGGCGTCGAGCATGCGCTGGGCGAGGCGGCGCGCGTCGTCGAACGCGTCGCCCGTCAGGATGTAGTCGAGCCGCTCCTGGAAGCGGAACGGCGCGAGTTCCGGCGCGCGCTGCACGGGCACCTCGTCCAGGTCGAGCGGATCGACGTCGAGATCGGCGCGCAGGAACGCCTGCGAGAAGTTGATGACGATGAAGTGCGCGCCGGGCGGATGCGGGATCAGGTGCTCGCGAAACGGCAGGATGAACGCCAGCGCGCCGCGCGGGAACGGCCGCGTCACGCCGCCGATGCGCTGCTCGGTGTCGCCGCCCAGGTTGAACTGGATCTGGAAATACGCGTGCCGGTGCGGCTCGGTGATCGGCTGCCGGCTGGTCTGGTCGCGAATGTAGAAGTCGAGGCGGTCGCTGCGCTCGGGCATCGCGTAGGTGCGCGGCTGCGGATTGGCTGGCATGGCGGTGAAGCGGGGTGGTGCGGGTCGAGCGGGGATGGTACAGCGGTTGGGGCAGGGGTGGCGCGGATCACACAGGATGGCATGAAATGTTTTTGTTATTGTATATAATAATCATTCTCATTTAAGTCAAAAAAACCGTCGCGACGGTCGGGGAAGGGTTCGATGTCGGCCAACACACTGCTTCAACATCGCGAAATCGATGCACTCTACAGCGGCCACCATGCCTGGCTGCAGCGCTGGCTCTGCCGCCGGCTCGGCTGCGCGCATCGCGCGGCCGATCTGGCCCACGACACGTTCATGCGCCTGCTGGCCCGCGAGGAGCCGATCGGCGCCGACGCGCCGCGCGCGTTCCTGACCACCGTCGCGCAGCGCGTGCTCTACAACCACTGGCGGCGCGAGCGCGTCGAACAGGCCTATCTCGACGCGCTGGCCGCGCAGCCCGAGCGCCAGGCGCCGTCGCCCGAGGCTCGCGCGCTGCTGCTCGAGGCGCTGATCGAGATCGACCGGCTGCTCGACGGCCTGCCGGCGGCAGCCAGGCGCGCCTTCCTGCTCGCCCAGCTCGACGGGCTCTCGCAGGCCGAGATCGCCGCCGAGCTGGGCGTGTCGCTGTCCACGGTCAAGCGCCATCTGGCGCGCGCCGCCGCCCAATGCTTCTTCGCGATGGCGTTCTGAGCCGATGGCGGCCGAACCGAAACCGGCGATTCCGCCGGCAGTCGCGCAGCGCGCCGTGCAATGGTGGGTCGAAACGCAGGGCGCCGATGCCGACGCCGCGGCGCGTGCGGGCCTGGCCCGCTGGCGCGCCGAGCATCCGCTGCACGACGCCGCGTGGCGTCACATCGAGGCCGTGCAGGGGCGCTTCACGCAGCTTGCCGCCGGGCTGGACGCCGAGGTCGCGCGTGCCGCGCTGCTGCCGGCGCGCGCGCCGGGGCGCCGTGCCGCGATCAAGGCGCTGGCGCTGCTGGTGTTCGCGCTCGGCGGCGTGCGCGCGCTCGATCCGGCGCGGCAGTGGGCCGTCTGGACCGCGGACGCACGCACCGCGGTGGGCGCGCGGCGCCGCATGACGCTGGCCGACGGCACGCAGGTGGTGCTCGACACCGACAGCGCGATCGACGTGCGCTTCGACGCCGCCACGCGCCGGATCGTGCTGCTGCGCGGCGGGATCATGGTGACGAGCGGCCACGAGCGGCGCCGGCCGGTGCGCCCGCTGGTGGTGGCCGCCGCGCCGGGCGAGCTGGCGCCGCTCGGCACGCGCTTCGCCGCGCGGCTCGACGGCGCCCTGCTGCGGGTGGGCGTGTTCGAGGGCGCCGTGCGCGCGCGGCCCGGCGAACCCGGCGCGGCGCCGCGCGTGATCGCGGCCGGCCAGCGCGCGGCCGTCACGCCCACGGCGGTGAGCGAGCCGCAGCCGCTCGGGCCCGGCGCCGGCGCCTGGGCCGACGGCATGCTGGTGGCCTCGAAGCTGCGCCTGGGCGAGCTGGCCGCCGAGCTGGCCCGCTACCGGCACGGCTACGTGCAGTGCGATCCGGCCGTGGCCGGATTGCGCGTGTCGGGCAGCTATCCGCTCGACGACACCGTCCGCGTGTTCGAGACGCTGCGCGCGACGCTGCCGATCGAGATCGAATACTTCACGCGCTACTGGGTGCGGATCGTGCCGTCGCGCAGCGGCTGAGCGGCCCGCCGCTTGGGCCGCTTGGGCCGCTTGGGCCGGCCCCGAGCGGTCAGGCCGTCCGCCGCCTTTCACAAACTATTTTCAGAAAATCTGAGCTGTTTTGCCTGGTTCGCGTGACAGGGAACAGGAAAGCCACTCTTTTTGCCCTCGTTTCCCGATTCTCCGATCATGCAACCGACCCGTACCAGCCGTTCCTCCGTCTTCTGCGCGTGCCGCGCGACCGATTCCGCCGCGCTCGTGCCGCGGCGCCTGGCCGGCCGGCTCGCGGCCGCCGCGCTGCTGACGGCGCTGGTGCCGCCCGCCGCGCTGGCCGCCGAGGCCGGCGAGGCGGCCGCGGTGGCGGCGCGCCGCTACGCGATCCCGGCCGGCCCGCTGGAGGGCGCGCTGAACCGCTTCGGCCACGAGGCCGGCATCCTGCTCGCGTTTCCGGCCGAGCAGGTGGCCGGCCTGCGCAGCCCGGGGCTGCATGGCCGGTTCGACGTGCCGCAGGCGCTCGACCAGCTGCTGTCGGGCAGCGGCCTGAGCGCGCTGCGCCAGCCGAGCGGCGGCTACACGCTGGTGCATGCCGCGGCGGCGGCCGGCACGGCGCCGCTGCCGGCCACCGCGCTCGCCACCATCGTGGTCGAGCGGCGCGCGGCGAAGGCCGACAGCTACCGCCCGCCGCGCGAGGCAAACGTCACGCGCTCGAACGCGCCGGTGCTCGACACGGCGCAGGCGGTCAACATCGTGCCGGCGCAGGTGCTGCGCGACCAGAAACCGCGCAACCTCGACGACGCGCTCGCCAACGTCAGCGGCATCACCCAGGGCAACACGCTGGCCGGCACGCAGGACGCGATCATGAAGCGCGGCTTCGGCGACAACCGCGACGGCTCGATCATGCGCAACGGCATGCCGGTGGTGCAGGGCCGGGCGCTGGACGCCACCGCCGACAGCGTCGAGGTGCTGAAGGGGCCGGCCTCGCTGCTGTACGGGATCATGGACCCGGGCGGCGTGGTCAACGTGCTCAGCAAGGTGCCGCAACTGGTGCGCTCGAACACCGTGGCGGTGACGGGCGAGACCTACGGGCACGGCAAGAACGGCGGCGACGTGATGCTCGACCTGACAGGCCCGATCGGCGACACGAAGCTGGCCTACCGGCTGGTGGCCGATCACGCCGACACGCCCTACTGGCGCAACTTCGGCACCAGCCGCGAGACGCTGGTGGCGCCGTCGCTGGCCTGGTATGGCCGCGACACGCAGGTGGTGCTGTCCTACGAGCATCGCGATTTTCTCTATCCGTTCGATCGCGGCACGGCGCTCGACCCGCGCACCGGCAGGCCGCTCGCGATCCCCGCGCGCGAGCGGCTGGACGAGCCCTGGAACAACCTGGTCGGCGCCTCCAACCTGTTCCAGCTGTCGGCCGACCAGCAGTTCAGCCCGGACTGGAGCGCCCACCTGGGCTACAGCTACGACCGCGAGACCTATGACGCGAACCAAGTGCGCATCACCGGCCTGAACCCCGCCAGGGGCACGCTCACGCGCAGCAACGATGCCACCCACGGCGCGCTCAGCACCGACAGTTACGGCGTGGCCTACGTGAACGGCAAGCTGCGGCTGGCCGGCATGCAGCACGACCTGCAGTTCGGCGTGGACAGCGAATACCGCCGCATCTACCGGGCCGACCTGCTGCGTCAGGCGGTGTCGGTGCCGTTCAACTACCTGAACCCGGTCTATGGCCTGATCGCGCCGTCCTCCACGGTGTCGCCGCCCGACAGCGACCAGACCGACAAGCTGCACAGCCTCGGCCTGTTCGCGCAGGATGCCGTGCATCTGACCGACAAGTGGATCGTGAGCGGCGGCGTGCGCTTCATGCGCTTCAGCGAGCTGGCCGGCAAGGGCCGCCCGTTCGTCGCCAACACCAACCTGGACGGTACGCGGTGGCTGCCGCGCGCCGGCATCGTCTACCAGGCCAGCCGGACGTTCTCGCTGTACGGCAGCTATTCGAAATCGCTGAAGCCGAGCTCGTCGATCGCCACGCTCGCCTCGGGCTACATCATCGACGGCGCCACGCCGCCCGAGCAGTCCACCGCCTACGAGGTGGGCGCGAAGCTCGACATGCCGGGCGGCATGACGGGCACGCTCGCGCTGTTCGACATCGACAAGAAGAACGTGCTGGTCTCGCAGTTCAACGACGTGACCAAGCTGACCGACTGGCGCACCTCGGGCCGCGCGCGCTCGCGCGGCGTGGAGCTCGACGTGTCGGGCCGGATCGGCGCGCACCTGGACCTGATCGCGAGCTACGCCTACCTCGACGCGAAGACCACCGAGGACCCGCTCTACACCGGCAACCGGCTCTGGAACGTGGCGCGCAATACGGCATCGCTGTCGGCCGTCTACGACCTCGGCACGCTGTTCGGCGGTGACGACCTGCGCATCGGCGGCGCGACGCACTACGTGGGCTCGCGGCCCGGCGATTCGGCCAACAGCTTCACGCTGCCGTCCTACCTGCTGTTCGACACGTTCGCCACCTACGACACGCGCATCGGCAGGCAGCGCCTGTCGTTCCAGCTGAACGTGAAGAACCTGTTCAACCGCACCTATTACCCGTCGAGCGCGAACCGCTATTTCGTATCGATCGGCGACGCACGGCAGGTGCTGCTGACCACCACGCTGCAATTCTGAGCCGGCCGGGCGAGGCGGGCGTGCGAGCCCGCGGCGCGGGTTGGCGGCATCGCGCGGCGCGGCCCGGCGCGGCCCGGCGCGGCGGCACGGTTCGACGCCGTGCCGCCGGTTCAGCGCGCGCCGGTCCCGGCCGGTGCAGGCCCCGCCGCCGGCGGCATCGCGCCGGCCGGCTCCGCCGCGGCGGCGGCCGGCTCCTCCCAGCCCCCGCCCAGCGCAAGGAACAGGCGCACCTGATCGGCCGCGACCTGGGCTTGCACGGCGGCGACCCGCGCCTGCACGCTCGTCAGCGTGCGCGTCGCATCGAGATCCGAGATGAACGATTCGCGGCCCGCCGCGTAGAGCCGGTGCGTTTCCTCGGCCGCATCGCGCGCCGACTGGTAGGCGGTGCGCAGCGCGTCGGCGCGCTGCGTGTCGGCCGCGTAGGTCGCCAGGCTCGTCTGCGTCTCGCGCAGCGCGTTCAGCACCACGCCGTCGAAGTGCGCGAGCGCGCCGCCCGTCGCGGCCTCGGCCTCGCGCACGCGGGCCCGCTGGCCGTTGGCCGGGAAGGTCCAGCTGATCAGCGGGCCGAGCGCCCAGCGGTTGGTCCGCGACGAGAGCAGATCGCCGAAGATGCCGGTGGTGCCCGCCGAGGCGCCGAGACTCACGGTCGGATACATCGCGCCGATCGCCACGCCGATCCGCGCGGTGGCCGCCGCCAGCTGGCGCTCGGCCTCGCGCACGTCGGGGCGCCGCCGCAGCAGCGCGGCGCCGTCGCCCACCGGGATCGCCTGCTTCAGGCTCGGCAACTGCCTGCAGCCGTGCGCGGCGGCCGGCAGCTCGGCCGGCGAGCGCGCCAGCAGCGCGGCCAGCTGGTATTGCGCGACGCGGCGACGGCCCTCGAAGCGCGGGATGTCGGCGGCCAGCGTCTGCACCTGCGCCACGCCGCGCGTGACCTCGGGCTGGCTGCCCCGGCCGGCGTCGCGCAGCCGCCGCGAGAGCGCCACGCGCTGGCGCTGCAGGTCCAGCGACCGCTTCGCGATCGCGAGTTCCTCGCCCGCCGAGCAGGCCTCCACGTAGGCGCGCACGACCTCGGCCACCACCGTGATGCGCGCGAGATCGCCGGCCGCCTTCACGGCTTCGCGGTCGGCGCGCGCGGCCTCGACGCCGCGCCGCAGCTTGCCGAACAGGTCGAACTCGTAGGACACGTTGAAGTTGAACGCGCCTTCGTTGACCACCGGCAGCTTGTCCGTCAGCAGGTATTGCTCGGCCGACTCCTGGGCGCGCTGCGCACCGCCCTCGAGATTGCCGGTCAAGCCGCCCTGCGCGCTCTCGACCTCGAGCGCGGCGCGCGCGCGCGCCAGGTTCGCCGCGGCCACGCGCAGATCGGTGTTGGAGTCGAGCGCCTGCTGCACCAGCGCGTCGAGCACGGGATCGTCGTAGAGCCGCCACCAGCGGGCCGGGACCGCCTCGTGCGAGACGAGCGCGCGGCCGTCGTCGGCGCCGTCTAGCGGGGCGCCGGCGAGCGGCGCGTTGACGAGTGCCTGCTTCGGCAGCCGGTAGTCGGGGCCGACGGTGGTGCAGGCCGCGAGCACCAGCGCCGCCGCGAGTGCCGCCATGGCGGCGGCGCGGCGCGATGGCGATGCCGGCGGGCGGCCGGCCGCGGGCGCGAAGCGGCGCGTCATGGCGCGGCGCCGGCCGTGGCCGCCTGCGATGCCGGTGGCGAGGCGCCGGTCGGCCGGGCGGCGCTGGCCGTGCCTGCGACGCGCGCCGGGCCGGAGGCGCCCGTCGCATGCGCCGGGCTCGGCAGCCCCGACGCCGTGCCGGCCGCCGCGGCGCCGAGCCGGCGCGGCGCGGCGGGCGAGCCGGGCGCGCGCATCGCCACGGTCGCGGTGCGTCCCGCGATCAGGCGGAAATCGTCGGGCACCTCGTCGAGCGAGACGCGCACCGGAATCCGCTGCGCGAGCCGCACCCAGCTGAAAGCCGGATTCACGTTCGGCAGCAGGTTCGCGCCCTGCGAGCGATCGCGGTCCTCGATCGCCGCGACGATGCTCTGCACGTGGCCGCGCAGCACGCGCGGCTCGCCCATCACGGTGATGTCCACCGGCTGGCCGATATGGATGCCGCTCAGCTTGGTTTCCTCGAAGTAGCCGTCCACCCGGAACGAATGCTGGTCGACCACCGACAGCACCGCGCGGCCGGCCGGCACGTATTCGCCCACGCGCGGCGCGCGATCGTTCAGGTAGCCGTCCACCGGGCTCACGACGGTGGTGCGCCGCAGGTTGAGCCGCGCGGTATCGACGTTGACCTGGGCGTCGGCCAGCGCCGCCTCGCCTTGTTCGACGCGCGTGCGGCTTTCCTCCAACTGCTCGCTGGCCACCAGGTTGCCGAGCTTCAGGTTGCGCGCGTATTCGCGGCGCGCCTGCGCGAGCGTGGCGCGGCGCTGCGCGAGCGCGGCCTCGGCCAGCCGCAGCGCGAGCGTGTAGCGGGCCTGGTCGATCACGAACAGCACCTGGCCCTGCCGCACCGCCTGGTTGTCCACCACGGGCACCGCGGTGACGAGGCCCGACACGTCGGGCGCCACCTGGATCACGTCGGCGCGCACGTGGCCGTCGCGGGTCCAGGGCGAGAACATGTAGTAGTTGACGATGCGCCACAGCACGAGGGCCGCGACGACGGCGACGATCAGGGTCAGCAGGATCTGTCCTGCCGAGAACCAGGTTCTTTTCACGTTGGGGTAGCCACGAAATGGTGGGAGATGAGCACGACGCCGGCCAGCAGGAACACGTAGATGCCGAGGTCGAAGATCGACCGGTGCCAGACGAAACGGTAGAGGCCGACGCGCGTGAAGATCGCGCGCACGACGATGTTGAGCAGATAGGCGATCAGCATCAGCACCAGCGGTGCGGGTACGTAGACGCCGAAGATGTCGAGTTCGCCGATCATGGTTGCCTGGGGTTGGACGGGGAGGCGCCGGCTCAGGCCCGCGCGGCGTCGGCTGCGGGCGGCTTGGGCTGCATCAGCAGGGGATTGAGCGACAGCCGCAGGCCCACCAGCGCATGCAGCGCGTCGCGCAGCCCGCGCTGCAGCGCGGCGGCCGGGCGCGCCTCGCGCGGCGCGGTGCCGGATTCGGTGCCGGCCGAGGCGCCGTCCTGGCCCGGCTGGCGCAGCGCCAGGCGCTCGAGCGCCGCCTCGATCGAGGCCAGCAGCGCGGGCGGCACCGGCTGGCGCGCGTTCGCGTCGGCGCAGGCGGTGAAATGCGCGTTGACGCCGTCGAGCACGCGGTCGATCGCGGCCGGCAGCTCGCCGCCGAGCCGGCGCCGCGTGCGCTGCAGATCGAGCGCGTTGAGCGCCACGCGCAGGTCGCGGAACGATTCGATCGACGGATGGCGGTGATCGTCGGAGGCGGCCAGCCGCGGCAGCAGCTGGGTGACGCGGTCGAGCATCCGCGAGGCGTGGTTGCGCTGGTCGCGCACCGGCTGCGCCGAGGCCGATTTCGCCACGTCCTGCCAGCTCGAGCGCAGCAGCCGCCGCACCGCGAGTTCGGCGCCGAACGGGCGCGTCGCGCGGGTCCAGACGAACGCGAACAGCAACCCCGCCACGCCGGCGATGTTGCTGTTCAGGAAGATCAGGAAGTCGGCCTGGTAGGCGTCCTGGATGCTGATGAAGGTGGCGGTGTTGACGGCCACCAGCATCGTCACGAGATTGAACTGCGGGCGCGGGATCAGCGTGCCGATCAGGATGAACGGCCCGGCGAACATCACCACCAGCATCGCGAAGTCGTGCACGTGCGGCAGCACCAGGAACAGGTAGAGGCCGGCCAGCACCACGCTCGCGCAGGTGGCGGTGAAGAAGCGGAACACCATCGGCGCCGGTTCGTCGAGCGCGGCGAAGAAGCAGCAGGCCACCGCCGCCAGCGTGACCGCGCCCGCGCCGTCGGCCCAGCCCGACGAGATCCACAGCCAGCACGCGAACACGATGGCGCCGCCCGCGCTCAGCGTGGAGAACAGCATCATGCCGCGATCGAAATAGCGCTCGGTGCCGCCGATCCGCCAGTGCCGGTAGCGCGGCTGCCAGACCCCCGATTCGTTGGCGATCAGCGCGCGCAGCGCGCGGCAGTCCTGCCACACGTCGATCACCTGGCGCAGCCGCCACAGCGCGTTCGACAGCAGCGCGCCGTCCCAGCGCGTGAGCGCCGCGCCGCGCGGCTGCAGCGCCGCGATCCGCGCGCGCAGCCGGTCGGCCTCCGGTTCGTGGACGCCGCCGCTGGCCTCCGAGGCGCTCGGCAGCGGCGCGTCGAACCAGCGGGCCGCGTCGGCCAGCAGTGCCTCGAGCTCGGCCGGCAACTGCTCGAGCTCCCGCATCAGCGCGACGAGCGGATCGGCCAGCGCCGACATCAGCGGCAGGAACAGCTGCATGCGCCCGCGCAGCGCCTCGGCGCGCGCGAGCACGCGCGGCGACGAATGATCGTAGCCGAGCTGGCTCAGCAGGAATTCCAGCGCGGAGACGGTGGAGGCGAGCCGCTGCCGGCAGGCGGACAGCGCCTTGCCGGCCAGATGGCCCGACAGCGTTTCGCGGCCGTAGAACGCCGCGTCGCGAAACCAGGCGTCGGTGCGCTCGATCAGCGTCGGCGCGAGCCGGTTCGGCAGGATCGCGCTGCCCACCACGCTCGCGCAGACGATGCCGAGCGTGATCTCCTCGGTGCGCGCGATCGCGACGTCGAACACCGTGGCGGGATCGGTCACGGTGGGCAGCGCGATCAGCGGCATCGTATAGCCGGCCAGCATGAACACGTAGCTGCGCGCGGTGCGATCGGAGATCGCCAGATAGAGGAGGGTGCCGGTCCAGAGCGCGACGATCACGCTGAACAGGAACGGCGTCTCGACGAAGGGCGGCACCAGCAGGATCGCCGCGGCCGCGCCGAGCGCGGTGCCCAGCACGCGGTACAGCGCCTTCGAGCGCGTGGCGCCGACGAACGGGTTCGAGACGATATAGACGCTGGCCATCGCCCAGTAGGGGCGCGGCAGCTGGAAATAGAGGCCGAGATAGAGCGCGAGCATCGACGCCGCGAAGGTCTTGGTCGAGAACAGCCAGTCGCGGATCGACGGATAGCTCATGAGGCGGCGTGATCGCGGTTTCCCGCCTCGTTGAAGGCGGCCAGCACGCGCAGCGTGGCTTCCAGGTCGGCGCGGCTGACCGATTTCAGCACCCTGGCGCGCAGCGCGCGCAGGTCCGCCTCCATCCGCTCCGTGACCGCGCGGCCGGCGTCGGTCAGCGTGATGGTCTTCGCGCGGCGATCGTCGGGATCCTCGTCGCGGCGCACGAGGCCCGCCGCGCAGAGCTGGTCGAGCAGCCGCACCAGCGACGGCCCCTCGATGCCGACGTATTCGGCCAGCGTGACCTGGCGCACCGCCTCGCCGAGCCGGCCCACGATCAACAGCGGCGTGGCGCAGGCCTCGGACACGTGGTAGGCGGTCAGCACCGAGTCGCTGGTGCGCCGCCACTTGCGCGCGGCAATGGTCAGCGTGCTGCTCACGGCGAGGCGCAGATCATGCAGATTCATCATGGCCGGCATGATAGCGGAAATCCATTCGATAGCAAGCTAACTGATTCGCGGGCGCACGGCGCGGCGCGCGGGCCGGCGGCCTCCTGCCGGCAGGAGGCTGGAGCGGGGGCCGGACGATGTGGTTTTCATGCCACGCCCGAGCAACGGCCCGGCCGGGCCGAGGCCCGCGCGCGTGGGCCGGGCCGGCCTGCCGCGCCGCGTCATGCGGGCCGGGCCGCGTCGCGCCTGGCGGTGCGGGCACGATCGCTGCTCGGCGCTGCTGCAGCGCATCGGGCACGCGCTGCATCACCGGGGCGGCGGCCTCGGCGCCGCCGCGCGCCGCGCCGGGGCGCATGGGGGCCGGCGGGCCGCGCCGCCCGGCGCCGGTGCGGCGGCGGGCTGTCGAATCGGGTCGGATGTGCTTATATTGCCGGATGTCCCGCGCCGCTGGCGCGCGGGCGCCGGTCCTCCCCATCAAGTCCTGCATCGAGGCAACGCAATGAAGAAGAAATCGCTTGCGATGTTCGTTCGCCCGCGGCGCCGTGCCGGTGAACTGGCCGCCCGGCGCAACCGAAAGATGGCGCGTTCGGTGCACGCCTACGTGCGCGGCAACACGGCCCGCTATTACGAGTGGCTCGAGAACGCCAAGGTGGGCACGCTGCCGGAGGGGCCGGCCATCTGGATCTGCGGCGACTGCCACACCGGCAATCTCGGCCCGGTGGCGAACGACGCCGGCGAGATCGAGATCCAGATCCGCGATCTCGACCAGACCGTGATCGGCAACCCGGTCCACGACCTGATCCGGCTCAGCCTGTCGCTGGCCACCGCCGCGCGCAGCTCGGATCTGCCCGGCATCGTCACCGCCCGCATCATCGAGGAAGTGCACGAGGGCTACACGCGTGCGCTGGCGGGCGGCAAGCGCCGCGCCGCGGCGATCCCGAAGCCCGACGTGGTGCGGATCGTGATGCGCGACGCGCTCGAGCGCACCTGGAAGCACCTCGCGCGCGAGCGGCTGATGGGCGTGAAGCCCGAGCTGCCGCTCGGCAAGCGGTTCTGGCCGCTGTCGGCGGCCGAGGCGCGCGGGATCGCGGCGCTGGCCGCCTCGCCCGAGATCGCCGAACTCGCGACCGGGCTGCGCGGCCACCGTCCCGGCGAGCAGGTCGAACTGCTCGACGCGGCCTACTGGGTGAAAGGCTGCAGTTCGCTCGGGCGGCTGCGCTACGCCGTGCTGCTCGACGTGGACGGCGCGGCCTCCGACGGCGACGATCTCTGCCTCATCGACATCAAGGAAGGCACCACCGCGCTCGCGCCGCGCTATCGCGACAGCGAGATGCCGCGCGACAACGGCCGGCGCGTGGTGGAGGGCGCGCGCCACCTGTCGCCGCATCTGGGCAACCGCATGTGCGCGGCCACGCTCGCCGACCGCTCGGTGATCGTGCGCGAGCTGCTGCCGGCCGATCTGAAGCTCGAGATCGGCAGCGTCGACGAGGTCGAGGCGCGCCGCATCGCGCGTTATCTGGCCTACGTGGTGGGCGTCGCGCACGCCCGGCAGATGGATGCGGCCACGCGCAAGCGCTGGCTCGCCGAACTGAAGCGGGTACGCTCGAAGACGATCGACGCGCCGTTCTGGCTCTGGCGCAGCGTGATCGAGCTGATGGGCAGCCACGAGGTGGGCTACCTCGAACACTGCCGGCGCGTGGCCGCGCAGCACGGCCAGGCGTGAGGCGGGCGCGGCGCCGGGAAGGCCGGCACGCGACCACGGGAACCGGGCGGGAGCGATCGGACCATGAAGACCTTTCATTGCGGTAACTGCACGCAGCTGGTGTTCTTCGAGAACGTCCGCTGCGAGCGCTGCGAGGCGCCGCTCGGCTACCTGCCCGAGATCGGCGAGGTCGGCGCCTTCGAGCCCGACGCGTCGGGCAACTGGCGCAGCCTGCATCCCGCCGCGCACGGGCGGCGCTACCGGCCGTGCCACAACTACGCGGTGGAGAACGTCTGCAACTGGATGATTCCGGCCGAGTCCGACGCCACCTATTGCGAAGCCTGCGCGCTGACCGAGACGATTCCCGATCTGTCGAATCCCGACAACCGCCCGCTCTGGTATCGCACCGAGGTGGCCAAGCGGCGGCTGCTCTACACGCTCGCCATGCTGGGGCTGCCGATCGAGCCGCGCAGCGTGTTTCCCGAGCGCGGCATGAGCTTCGCGTTCAAGGCCGCCACCGAGACCGAGCCGGTGCTGACGGGCCACGCCAACGGGCTCGTCACGCTGAACCTCGCCGAGGCCGACGACGCCGAGCGCGAGCGCGTGCGGGCCGCGATGCGCGAGCCGTACCGCACGCTGCTCGGGCATTTCCGGCACGAGATCGGCCATTACTATTTCGATCGCCTGATCGCGGGCACGCCGTGGCTCGAGCCGTTTCGCGAGCGCTTCGGCGACGAGCGCGCCGACTATCAGGCCGCGCTCGACGCGCACTATCAGCATGGCGCTCCGGCGGGCTGGCATGACGCCTACGTCAGCGAGTACGCCACCATGCACCCGTGGGAGGACTGGGCCGAGACCTGGGCGCATTACCTGCACATCGTCGATACGCTCGACACCGCCAATGCCTGCGGCCTCGTGCTCGATCCCGACGACGAGAGCCTGCCGCGCCTGGACGACCAGACCTCCGTGGACGAGGCCTCGTTCGGCAACCTGATGCGGCGCTGGTTTCCGCTCACCTACGCGTTGAACAGCCTGAACCGCAGCATGGGCGTGGCCGACGCCTATCCGTTCGCGCTCTCGCCGGCGGTGGTGGCGAAGCTGCGGTTCGTGCATCGCGTGGTGACGGCCACGCGCGAGGCGGCGCCCGCCGACGGCGCCGGCGCGCGGGCCGTGGGCAGCGAGGGCGAGGCGGGTTGAGCGCCTGAGCGCTGGGTGGGCGCGCCGCCGCAGCGGCGCGCCGCGACCTCAGGATTCGTCGGCGCTGCCGGCGGTGCCGCGCGGGCGGCGCGCACGCGCCGCACCGCTGCGGGGCGAGCGCGCGCGTTTCGCGGCGGCGGGCGCCGGCGCGTCGTCGGCCGGCAGCAGGCCGGCGGGCGCATCGCCGGCGGGAGCCGATGCCGGCGCGGCCTCGTGGGCCGCATCGTCGGCCGCCGCGGCGCCTGCCTTCCTGGCCGCCGCCTTGCGGGTGCGGGCCGGCGTCTTCCGCGCCTTGGCCGACTTCGCCGCCGGCCGCGCGGCGGACTCCGCCTCGGCGTCCACCACTTCCCATTGCGCGGCCTCGGGCGCCGCGATCGGTGCGGACTCTTCCGGCTCGGCCGCGCGGGCCGGTGCGGCGGTATCGGCCGCGGCCGGCGTGTCGTCGATCAGCGGCATCTGCTCGGGCTTGCGCGAGCCGCGCCCCTTGCCGTGCCTCGCGTCGTCGCGCTTGGCGTGGCGGCGCTCGTCGGCGTGGCGCGGCTGGCGGCCGTCGCGATGCGGCTTCGCGGTGGCCGGCGCCTCGGCCTGCGCGGGCGCGGCGGCTTCGATCGCATCGACGGCATCGATGGCATCGGCAGGCTCGGCCGCTTCCTCGGGCTTGCCGGCCTGGTCGGCCGGGCGCGCGTCGTCGCCGCCGCGCGCTGCGTCGCGATCGCGGCGCCGCGTGCCGCCGTGCCGCCCTTCGCCATGGCGCGAGGCGCGCGCCGGTTCGGCCGGCGCGTCGGCCGTGACGCCTTCCTCGGCGGCCTTGGCCAGCTCGGCCGTCAGGACCGGCTCGACGGCCACGCCGCCGCGCGATACGTAGGTGCCCGACTTCTCGTCGCGGCCGATCTCGAGCAGGCCGCGTGCCTGCGCTTCTTCGAGCAGGTTGCCGAACGCACGGAAGCCGTAATAGCTCTCGTTGAAGCCCGGCTTGCGCCGCTTGATGGCGCTCTTCAGCACCGAGGCCCAGATCTTGCCGCTGTCGCTGCGCTCCGAGGCGAGCGCGTCGAACGTTTCCACCGCGATCGTGATTGCCTCGAGCTTGCGTGCGTCGCCGTCCTGCTTGCGCTGGCGCTCGTCGTCGGCGCGCTTGCCCGAGGCCGCGGCGGCGGTGCGCGCATCGCGCTTGGCGAGCGCGCGCTGCTGCTCGCGGGCGAGATCGTCGTAGAAAATAAACTCGTCGCAGTTCGCCACGAGCAGGTCCGAGGTCGAGTTCTTCACGCCCACGCCGATCACGCGCTTCGCGTTCTCGCGCAGCTTCGACACCAGCGGGGAGAAATCGGAATCGCCGCTGATGATCACGAAGGTGTCCACGTGCGATTTCGTATAGCAGAGGTCGAGCGCGTCCACCACCAGGCGGATGTCGGCCGAGTTCTTGCCCGACTGGCGCACGTGCGGAATCTCGATCAGCTCGAAGCTCGCTTCATGCATGGCGCCCTTGAACGTCTTGTAGCGATCCCAGTCGCAATACGCCTTCTTCACCACGATGCTGCCCTTGAGCAGCAGTTTCTCGAGCACCGGCTTGATGTCGAATTTTTCGAATTTCGTATCGCGCACGCCGAGCGCGATGTTTTCGAAGTCGCAAAAAAGCGCCATGTTGACGCTGTCCTGAGGCAAGGCCATGAGTTCTCCAACCGAAGGCTCGCCAAGGCGGCGAGCGCTGAAATTGCGGACATGATAGCGGTTGTGCGGCGCGCCAACCGAAAAAGCGGCGCGGGCGGCCAAGGGTTGGCGCAACCGGAGGCGTGCGTGGCAACCGGCTGGGGCGGCGCTCAGCGACGCGGGTCGCGCAGCTTGCCGAGCGCCTGCCGCGCGCAGCCGGCGGCGGTGGCGGCGAGGCCGGCGAGCGCCACCAGCAGGCCGAGCGCGAACCCGCCGGGCATCGCGCCGCTGTCGGGCGTGGCGGGGCGCGCGATCGCCATCGCCAGTGCGCCGGCCACGAGCAGCGCCACGCAGATCACCCAGTGGAGCCGGCCGCGCCTCGCGCGCAGCGACTGCCAGCCGGCCCAGCCTAGGGCGCAGACGTAGAGCAGCGCGAGCACGCCGAGCGCGATCAGATCGGTGACGGGGCAGGCCTGGGCGAGGACGGCGGAAGCGGGCATGGCGGCAAGGCTTGGCTGGAACGGGCGCCGGCCGGCGACGCGCCGGCGGGACAGCCATGACTGTATCGGTGGCGATGCCGGGAAGGCAAGCCGGGGCGCGGGCGCACCGGCGGCAGGCAGGCGCGCGGGCGCGAGCGATCCATCAAAATCGGACCGTGGCGGGCATGGGGCTGATCTGTTTAGAATCGAGACTTTCCCGTTGCGAGACCCTTGCCATGACGCAGACTTCGCCCGCCTCGATCGATCCCGTTGCCCTGTCGGCCCGCCTCGACGCCGTAGTCGAGCGCGCGCTGCGCGAGCGCCGCGTGGTGGGCGCGGTGGGCATCGTCGCGCAGCACGGCAAGCTGCTGTACCGGCGCGCGCACGGCCTGGCCGACCGCGAGGCGCACCGGCCGATGCGCGAGGACACGCTGTTCCGCCTGGCCTCGGTGACCAAGCCGATCGTCGCGCTCGCGGCGCTGCGGCTCGTGGCGAGCAAGGCGCTGGCGCTCGACGCGCCCGTCACGCGCTGGCTGCCCGGGTTCCGGCCGAAGCTCGAGAACGGCGAGGCGCCCGAGATGACGATCCACCATCTGCTCACGCATACGGCCGGCCTCGGCTACTGGCTGCTCGACGGGCCGGGCTCGCTATACGACCGGCTCGGTATTTCCGACGGGCTCGATCTTTGCGACTTCGGCCTCGACGAGAATCTGCGGCGGCTGGCCGAGGCGCCGCTGGCGTTCGCGCCGGGCACCGGCTGGCAGTATTCGCTCGCGCTCGACGTGCTCGGCGCGGTGATCGAGCGTGCTACCGGAACGACGCTGGCGCAGGCGGTGGCGACGCTGGTGGGCGAGCCGCTCGGGCTGCGTGACAGCGGGTTCGTGTCGAACCAGCCCGAGCGGTTCGCGACGCCGTACTACGGCGGCAGCCCGGAGCCGGTGCGGATGGCCGACGGCGTGGACGTGCCGATGCCCGAAGGGCAGGGCGCGGCGGTGCGCTTCGCGCCGTCGCGCGTGTTCGAGCCGGGCGCGTATCCGTCCGGCGGCGCGGGGATGTACGGCTGCGCCGACGACGTGCTGCGGGTGCTGGAGGCGATTCGCGACGGCGGGCGCTTTCTGCCCGACGCGCTTGCCGAGGCGGCGCGGCGCGATCAGGTGGGCGCCGCGGCCGAGACGCGCGGGCCGGGCTGGGGCTTTGGCTATCTCGGGGCGGTGCTGAGCGATCCCGCGCTGGCGCAGACGCGGATGGCGGCCGGCACGCTGGCCTGGGGCGGGGTGTACGGCCACTCGTGGTTCGTCGATCCGGCGTGGGGGCTGAGCGTGCTGCTGCTGACCAATACCGCCTATGAGGGGATGTCGGGGGCATTGAAGATCGAGTTCGGCGAGGCCGTTTATGCGGGGTGAGCGGGGCAGGGCGCTGTCGCGTTGGCGGAGTATGTCCGCAAGCGGTGCGAGCGCAACCTGCATGTTTCATGCCGCAGACGGATTCTGGGTGGCCTCGGGCAATTCACGCCACCTCGAGAAGCGTACCGCGAGGTGTTTGCGATAAAGCGAAGCACGTGGCAGATGCCGCGTCAGGGCGAAATCCCCACATGCATCGCTCGCGTTCGCGGGGCGGCTGATCGCTCGAAAAGCAGCACCTCAATGTCGCGTAGGCTCAGCTGGGAGCGGAAATGCCAGCGCACCGTTTGGCTGAGTATCGCTGCGGGAATCGATGGCCGTGGTCGAGCGCTGTGGGTTTCATCGACCCATCTTACGCGACCACACTCGCCAACGTGACAGCGCCCGAGAATCTGCTCAGCTCGCTTCCTGAGGCTGTCGTCAACGTGACTGACCAGCAAATCGCCATGGACTGAAAGCAGCCGTTGTTCCAGACGTATTTATTCCAGTACTCGTGTCGTTCGAGGCGGAGGTTCGGGCCGGCAATCTTTCTATCGTCACCGACCATATCGAATCGCTCATCGCACGCCTTCCGAAACGACTCGCCGCCTATCTGAACGGGGCCAAGTCCAGCTACTCAGTCCGAACATCTTTCTGCGTCATGTAGAAAGAAGCCTGGGCGGTCAGATCATCGGTCTCAGCAAGCGAGACGATAAACGGACTGTTGTGCCTCGAAAGCCGCCGCAGAGGTCGAGCCGGCCCGTCGGACCGCAGCGGGGGCGCCCAGAGTCGTTCGCGGCGCGCCAGAACCGCCATTCGCTACCCCAGGCACGTGCTATCGCCGGAAACTGCTCGCGACGGCGAGATACTCATGACATGTTGCTGGCCAACATCGGGCCACGGCGGCCGACGCCGGCCGCGCCAAGCCGCCAAGGCTGGCACCCCGGAGCTTGCCGACTTCAAGCACGTGTTCGTGAAGGCCGCTGCCCGCGTAAACAACCGCGCCGAGAACAGCCGTCGGCTGACCCGAGAGCGCGAGCGATGCATGTGGGGATTTCGCCCTGAAGCGGCATCTGCCGCGTGCTTCGCTTTATCGCAAACACCTCGCGGTACGCTTCTCGAGGTGGCGTGAACTGCCCGAGGCCACCCAGAATCCGCCTGCGGCATGAAACATGCGGGTTGCGCTCGCACCGCTTGCGAACGTACTCCGTTAACGTGCCAGCGCCTTCTTAACGATCGATCAAAAATTTTTGCTTTACCAAAATTTTTTTTCCTGAAAATATCGACCTGCAGTTCGCGCGAGATGCAAAAGCTCAAAACTTTCTTTCAAGTTTGTTTAATTTTCAATACAGGAAATCAAGATGAAGATCGAGAACAAAATGATCATGAAAGGTGCGCAAAGCAAAATCGTTCACGCGATCACCGCCGCCATGAAGTGATGGTGGTCTAGTCGACCTGGATAGCGGATCTCGCGATCCGCTATCTAATAAAAATACTCAAAAAATGAACCCCATCGAAAAAAACGCCGATCTGCTTGGGTTGTTTAATCCAGACGGGGTGCGGCTAGCCAACGAAACGGTTCGTCCGATATTTCCCGACCTCGTGGATAAACTGGCTTCGGACATCTATGGGTACGCGTATCGTCGCCAGGGAATTGATCTAAAGACGCGGCATCTCATCACACTTGGGATAATCAGTGCCATGGGAGGGTGCGAGAATCAGTTGCGTTTTCAGCTCGGCGCCGCCCTGAATCTTGGTATCTCGATTGAAGAGGTTCGTGAAGTATTCATCCAAGTACAAGTTTTTGCCGGGAACGCAAGGGCGTTCAATGCAGCAGCTATTTTCAAGTCTGTCACTGACGAGTTGCCCGATAGCGAATAGCGATGAAATCATTGACCCCGTGGCGACTGATCGTGATGTACGTTTGCGCTGACGCGGCCGTCACCGTTTCGTCACGAATCTTACAATTCTACGCCACTTGGCTTTTGCTAAAGGGAATCGCGAATCCATCGGCTTTGGCGCTCACGCTGACTGCAACGTGGGTGACGACGTTGCTAACCCTTCCGTTCGCCGGCATCATTTCCGAGCGTATCCCCAAGAGTTCGGTGTTGCTGGGGGCCTCGCTGATTGTTCTTGGGTCGGTGATACCCGTCGCCGTGGTCGCATTTGCACATTATCGCACCACCACGGATTGGCTTATCGTAGTCATCGTCTTGGCAAGTGTGACTTCCAGCGTCGCCATGGCGGCCCTTATGCCGCTGAGCACGCCGCTCATACCGGAGATCTCACCTGACGCGGACGAGATTCGCAAAGGTCTGCGTTTGAAGGCGTCGGGTTTCATCCTGAATATCCTGTTCGGCCCGACCTTGGCGGGTTTCATGATCGGCGCGTTCGGCGGTGAGTCGGCGCTATGGGCCAGTGTCGTCAGCAGCTGTCTCGGCGTCATAGCGTCACTTGCCTTTCACGCGTCGTTCGGCAGGCGGCAAGCGGTGCATGCAGGTGCCGATGACGCTCCACCTTTTTTCCAAGAGCTCCGCCGCGGGATGCTGCGGGTGCTTGGTATTCGAGCCGAGCGCGCGATCGCGGCTGCGTCGCTGCTTGCGAACATGCTGTTCGTTCCATTCGTTTTCTTTTTATTGCCGGCCAAGGTGCTCGCAGAAGGGGGCACTATGCTGAACGTCGCCGCCATCGAGCTTTCATTGGGCGCAGGGGTATTGGTGGCCGCCATGCTGCTAATCCAGCAAGCGAGGCGCATCGCTTCTGATCACGCGATTTCGGTATTCGGTATCTTTTTGATCGGTGGTTCTATATTTGTATTTGGTTGCATCCATAATTTACCTGTTTGCTGTATGCTCGGGTTCACATTGGGCATTGGATTGACGATGTTCAATGTCACCGTTAATTCGAAGCGGGCAATGGCAATCCCGGCAGGGCATCGCGCCTGTATGGAGTCGAGTCTGATGTTTTTATGTACCGCTGCCGCTCCGCTGGGTATCTGGATGTCAGGCGTGGCGCTAAAGACGTTATCGCCAAATTCAGTCATCGTTTACGGAAGCGAGCTTTTCTTGCTCGCGCTCTTCTGCATAGCGTTCTCGCGGCCGTTGAGGTTGATGCTCAATTCCGAAGATGGTGGCTCGCCCCATTATCTCAGGACCAACCGAGAATTGTTCGATCGCTAATAGTCCTCATGAGCTATCCATTTCTTCCAGTACTGAGCGTTGCTTCGTCGCTCTCAAAAGGGTTCAAGTCCCAGCTGAAGTCTGCATATGACGATTTGCTTGAGCAACTCGTGGGGTATGCGCCAGATCTGTTCTCAGGTGGTATTCAAGGATATTTTTCTGCCTTGGACCCCATCCAGTTCAATGGATTTCACAGCTTTGCCTATCATTATGTGATTCGGCTGGCGGAGCAGAACAAGCTGACGGAAGCGTCGCGCCTGCTGACTGTCATCGCGCGAGATCGATACGAAACGCTGCCTCGATTTGCGCCGGCATCCCGTATCGATCGTGATCTTCTGCGCGAAGTGTTAGCCGAAATCTCGGGCGGTACGTCTTACTCTGAGATTGTCTTGCAGCCACTGTCTAGGGAAAGGGAGCAACTGGCTGAAAGGGCGATGCGCCACGGCATGAAAATTCTGGAGTCCGCATACGCAGATCTCGCCGCGGAAATCGAAATCCTCGTCGGCTCGATAGTCTTTTTCGAATCTGCCGGCGCCACGAGTGAGCGGGCATTGTCGCTAACGGGCGACAAGCTTCAATCGATGGTTCTGGTGAACGGGGAGATAGATGTGAGCTGGATCTTCCTGCTCGACAAGCTAGTTCATGAAGCAGCACATACGTACTTATACGGTATCAACCTGAGAGAGGAACTCGTTCACAACGGCCCAGACCTGAAGTATGCATCTCCGCTGCGTCGTGACGATCGCGATATGCTTGCGATCTATCACGCGACGTTTGTCATACAGCGCCTAATAGTCGCGTTTTCTCAGATTCTTGACCGCGCGGAGCTGTCGAATGAGGACCGATCCACGATCAGGGAACTACTCGCGCTGTACGGCAGCCGTTTGGACGCGGGCTTCTTGACGATCGAGCGCCATGGCGCTTTGTCCGACGTAGCCTGGGACTTGATTCGCGAAGGGCAGGAGCATGCGAAATCGTTGGCATCCTGCTGACTTTCTGCTCCTTCGATAGACTCGGGACCCGAGGTTCGCTTGACGGTACGTTCCTCGGATGCCTTTGTGCATAAGCCGCTGCCGTGGCTCGCCAAGCGGGGCGCTGTCACGTTGGCGAAGTATGTTTACAAGAGGTGTGAGCGCGACCTGCACGTCTCACGCGGCAGGCGGATTCTGGATGGCCTCGGTCAATTCACGCCATGGCGGGATGCCAGCCTTGGCAGCCGGGTAGCTGCGTAACGGGTCGGTGACGATCTTGCGCGGCGCCGCAAAGGAACGCGGCACACGCTGGAAAAAGCGCTTCGCTGCGGTCTTGTCGCGCTGCTTCTGCAGAAGCACCGTGAGGGGGCGGCGCAAGCCCGCCGCCTGCGATCGCGCGAGGCCCATCAAAAACGGCCGGAGAGCCTTCCGGCCGTTTTCGTCGGCGGCACGCGCACCGGCGGGGCGCGCCCGGCGCTCGCTCACAGATCGAAGAACACCGTCTCCCGATCGCCCTGCATGCGGATGTCGAAGCGATACACCACCACGCCGTTCTCGCCCGCCTCGCGCCGCGCCATCAAGGTCCCGCGCCGCGCCGCCGGCACGCTTGCCAGCACCGCATCGGCCGCGTTCGCCTCGGTCTCGTCCTCGAAGTAGAGCCGCGTGAACGCATGGGTGAGCACGCCGCGCATCATCACCGTCACGTCCACGTGCGGCGCGCCCGCGTCGGTGGCGGCCGGCTTCACCGTGCGCACGATGAAGCGGTGCTGCGGGTCCGTGCCGGTCCCGACGCGGGCGAAGCCCGTGAAGCCGCTTTCGGCGATCTGCGCGCGCGAGGCGGGAAACCGCCCGGCCGCGTCCACCTGCGTGAACTCGAGCACCGCGTCGAGGATCGGCTGCCCGTCGCCGTCGAACACCTGGCCGATCAGCAGGATCGGCTGGCCCGGCGTGTGCGGCGCAGCGATCTCCGGCGAGAACAGGCTCTTCATGTCGAAGTTGTACTGCTGCGGACACAGCCCGTAGGCGAAGTACGGGCCGACGGTCTGCGAAGGGGTCTGTTTCAGGGTCGTCATGATCAGCGCTCCATCGGGGTGGCGTCGCGGCCGCGCAGCACGATATCGAATTCGTAGCCGAGCGCGTAGCTCTCCTCGGTCACCTCGAGCGAAAAGCGCGACACCAGCCGCTCGCGCGCCGCCTCGGGCGTGCCCTGGAAGATCGGATCGTATTGCAGCAGCGGGTCGCCGGGGAAATACATCTGCGTGACCAGGCGCGAGCCGAAATAATCGCCGAACAGCGAGAAATGAATATGGTTCGGGCGCCACGCGTTGGTATGGTTGCCCCACGGATAGGCGCCCGGCTTGATGGTCAGGAAGCGGTAGCGGCCCTGGTCGTCGGTCAGGCAGCGCCCGGCACCGAGGAAGTTCGGGTCGAGCGGCGCGTCGTGGCGGTCGGCCTTGTGGACGTAGCGCCCCGCGGCATTCGCCTGCCACACCTCCACCAGCGTGTTGCGCACCGGCTTGCCGCCTTCGTCGAGCACGCGGCCGGTCACGATGATGCGCTCGCCGAGCGGCTCGCCGTTCTTCATCGCGTTGCGGGTCAGGTCGTGGTCGAGCGCGCCCAGGTCGTCGCTGCCGTACACCGGCACGCGCTGGTCGCGCAGCCGCTCCCTGAGCGGCACGAGCGGCTGGGTGGGGCCGCGCTTGACCGACGAGCGGTAGTCGGGATGAACATAGGCCGGATGCGAGGGCCAGTCGCGCGGGCTGAGGATGGAATCGTCCATCGCGGTGTCTCCTGTTTCGTATTGGAGGAAATGGCAAGACTTTAGCCAAACCGGAAAGTTATGCAAAATGACGTTTCTTCCCATCTCGTATAACCGTTCGTTATGTCCAACCGAATCGCCGACGGCCGCGTCAAGTTCCGGCACCTGCAGTGTTTCCTCGCGGTGGCGCAGCTGGGCGGCGTGCAGAAGGCGGCCGAGAGCCTGTCGATCACGCAGCCGGCGGTGTCGAAGACGATCGCGGAACTCGAATCGATCCTCGGCGTGAAGCTGTTCGAGCGCGGCCGGCAGGGCGCGCAGCCCACCCGCGAGGCGCGCCTGTTCCTGCCGCATGCCAGCGCGAGCGTGCTGGCGCTGCGGCAGGGCGTGGGGCTGCTGGCGGGCGAGAGCAGCGGCGCGGCGGCCACGCTGGAACTCGGCATGCTGCCCACGGTGGCGGCCTCGCTCGCGCCGGCGGTGCTCCGGGCGCTCACGGCGCGGCTGCCGCGCGTGATCGTGCGGATCGCGACCGACGCGAACGCGCGGCTGCTGGAACGGCTCAAGTCGGGCGAGATCGAATGCGCGATCGGCCGGCTCTCGGAGCCGGAGCGCATGGTGGGGCTGTCGTTCGAGCAGCTCTACAACGAGCCGCTGGTCGCGCTGGTGCGCGCGGGCCATCCGCTCGCGGCGCTCGCCGCGCCGGCGGGCGAGCTGGGCCGCTTTCCGGTGGTGCTGCCGCCCTACGGCACGCTGATCCGCCAGTCGGCCGAGCAACTGCTGGCGGCCTGCGGGGCGCCGCCGCTCGATTCGTTCGTGGAGGTGCTGTCGGTATCGGTCGGCCGCGCGCTGGCACTGGAGAACGACGCGGTGTGGTTCGTGCCGCGCTACGCGGCCGAGTACGATCTGGCCGCGCGCACGCTGGTGCGGCTCGCGCTGCCGGTGGAGGGCGCCGACGAACTGGTGGGGCTGCTGCTGCGCACCGACACGCGGCCGTCGCCGGCCGCGCAGGCCCTGATCGACGCGGTGCGCAACGTCGCGCGCGATCGTTTCGCGAGTTTCGCGGCACGCCGCCCGGCGGCGCGTAAACGGCGTGGTTCCGCCGCGCCGCATCGGTGATAATGGCCGCTCGGCACACTTCACGGAACCGGCTCGCAGCACGGTCCGCATGACAACGATGAACGAGAGCACTGCCGGACGGCGCGGGTGGAGAGACCCGCCGCCCCGGATGCCGCTGGGTTACCTCGTGATCGCCGCCGGCGTGGCGATCGCGCTGGTGATGATGACGATCTGCGCGGCGATCCTGCGGGACAGCCGCGTGGATGCGTTCGAGCGCGCGCAGGACAGCGCGCGCAACACGCTGCTGATGATCGAGCGCGACGTGGCGCGCAGCCTGCACATCGACGATCTCGCGCTGCAGGGCGTGATCGCGGGCCTGCGTGATCCATCGCTGGATGGCTTGCCGGCGGCGCTGCGGCGCCGCTTGCTGTTCGACCGCGCGGCGGTGGCCAACGACATCGGCGGGATCTACGTGCTCGACGCCGAGGGCCGCCTGGTCCTGTCCTCCACCGACCTCGACACCGGCGACGAGCGCTTCGACGACCGCGATTTCTTCGCGGCGCAGCGCGACGATCCCGACACCGGCCTGTTCGTCAGCAGCCCGTACACGTCGGTGCTGACCGGCGACGATCCGAGCATCGCGCTGTCGCGGCGGCTCAACGGCCCGGACGGGCGGTTCGCCGGGGTGGTGGTGCTGGCGGTGCGGCTCCACTATTTCCGCCGGCTGTTCGCGGGGCTCACGCTCGGCCCGCACGGCTCGATCGCGCTGATCCACGCCAACGGGCGGCTGATCATGCGCGCGCCGAGCGACGCGACGCTGATCGGGCGCGACCTGCGCGGCACCGGCCCCTACACGCGCATGCTGGCGGGCGGCAGCGGCTCGTTCGTCGACGTCGCCTCGATCGACGGCGTGCGCCGCAGCTACCTGTTCCAGCGCCTGCCGCGGCTGCCCGTGATCGTCCAGGTCGCGGTGGCCGAGCAGGACGTCTACGCCGAGTGGCGCCGGCGCGCATGGCGCTTCGGGATTCTCACCGGCGCGTTCGGCATCGCGTTCGTGGTGCTGAGCGCCTGCCTCGCGCATTCGCTGTGGCGCCAGTCGGAGGCCGAGGCCGCGCTTGCGCGGCTGGCCGGCACCGACAGCCTGACCGGCCTGCCGAACCGCCGCTCGCTGGACGCCTCGCTCGAACGCGAATGGCGCCGCGCGGTGCGGTCGCGGCGGCCGCTCGCGATCCTGTTCGTCGATATCGACCACTTCAAGCGCTACAACGACGAATACGGCCACACGGTGGGCGACGAGGTGCTGGCCTGCGTGTCGGCCAGCATCGCGCGGCAGGCGCTGCGCTCGCACGACGTGGTGGCGCGCTACGGCGGCGAGGAATTCGTGGTGGTGCTGCCCGATACCGACAGCGCCGGCGCGCGCGCCATCGGCGAGCGGATTCGCGACGCGGTGCGCGAGCTGGCGATCGCCCATGCCGGCTCGGAGTCGGGCTACGTGACGGTCAGCGTGGGGGTCGCGACCTGGCGGCCCGAGGCCGGCTTCGCCGCGGACGTGGCGGTGGTGGTGGACGCGGCCGACCAGGCGCTCTATCGCGCGAAGGAGGGCGGGCGCGACCGCGTGTTCGAGGCCGAACTGGCCTGAGCGCGGCGCACCGGTTCGCGGCCGGAAGGCCCGCCGCCGCGCAGCCCAACGTGCTTTAGCCCTCGTCGCCGGCCACCAACAGCGAGCCGTCCTGCCCAGGTTCCGCCCGCCGCGCAGCGTGACGAACTGCGGGCGCGGGAAGGTCGGCGCGATGCCGGCCGGCGAGCCGCCCGAGCTGCATCCTGTAGCTCCTGATCGCGCTTGATCGCCGCCACGTCGAGCGAGGGCGGCGCGCCGGCGGGCGTCCTGGCCAGCGCGGGCGGGATCGTGAGGGCCATCACGATGAACGTATGGGGCGGCGCAGCGCGAGATCGACGATCCGGACGGAGGCGGGCGGCGCGGGAGGCGGGGCCAGGCGGCGCTGCACGGGGCAGGGTTTGCGAGCAGGAGCAGGGGTCTGTCGTTTCGATGACGAACGCCTCACAATGCCGGCGGGAGCCTGTCGCAATTCGGGCGGCCTCGCCATCGCGAACAACGAGCGGGCGCGGCCTGCGCGAGCGGCCCGCGCCCGACGCCAACGAGCAACACGGAGACACGACATGACGCAGCTGTTCGAGACCGGGCTGGGCCGGCGCGAGGCGAACCACGTAGCGCTCACGCCGATCGACTTCATCGCGCGCGCGGCCGAGGTGTACGGCAGCCGGCTCGCGGTGGTGCATGGCGCGCAGCGCTACACCTGGAGCGAGGCCTACGAGCGCGCGCGGCGGCTGGCCGGGGCGCTCGCGCAGGCCGGCATCGGCCGCGGCGACACGGTGGCGGTCGTGCTGCCCAACATCCCGCCGATGATCGACGCGCACTTCGGCGTGCCGATGGCAGGCGCCGTGCTCAACGCCATCAACACGCGGCTCGATGCGGCCTCGATCCTGTTCATGCTGCGCCATGGCGAGGCCAAGCTGCTGATCGTCGATACCGAGTACGCCGAACTCGCGCGCCGCGTGGCGCAGGCGCTGCCCGGGCTGCGCATCGTCTGCGTGGCCGACGCGCTGCCGGCCGACCCCGCCAGCTTCGGCGGCGCGACCGACTACGAGGCGTTCCTCGCCAGCGGCGACCCCGCCTACGCCTGGGCGCCGCCCGCCGACGAGTGGGACGCGATCGCGCTCAACTACACCTCGGGCACCACCGGCGAGCCGAAGGGCGTGGTCTACCACCATCGCGGCGCCTATCTCGCGGCGCTCTCCAACCTGCTCGAATGGGACATGCCCAAGCATGCCGTCTACCTCTGGACGCTGCCGATGTTCCATTGCAACGGCTGGTGCTTCCCGTGGGCGGTGGCGGCGCGCGCGGGCGTGAACGTCTGCCTGCGCAAATTCGATCCGCGCAGCGTGTTCGAGCTGATCCGCCGCGAGCGCGTCACCCACTACAGCGGCGCGCCGATCGTGCACGGCGCGCTGGCCGACGCGCCGGCCGAGTGGCGCGCCGGCATCGACCACCTGGTGCATGCCCAGGTGGCGGGCGCCGCGCCCGCGCCGGCCGTGATCGCGAAAATGAAGGCGATCGGCTTCGAGCTGCTGCACGTGTACGGCCTGACCGAGATCTACGGGCCGGCCACCGTCTGCGCCGAGCAGCAGCACTGGGCCGCGCTGCCCGACGACGAGGCGGCGGGCTTGAAGGCGCGCCAGGGCGTGCGCTACCACCTGCAGGCGGGCGCCACCGTGCTCGATCCCGACACCATGCGGAGCGTGCCGGCCGATGGCGAGACGCTCGGCGAGATCATGTTCCGCGGCAACCTCTGCATGAAGGGCTACCTGAAGAATCCGGCCGCCACCGACGAGGCGTTCGCGGGCGGCTGGTTCCATACCGGCGATCTCGGCGTGCTGACGCCGGACGGCTACATCCGCATCAAGGACCGTCGCAAGGACATCATCATCTCGGGCGGCGAGAACATCTCGAGCATCGAGCTGGAGGACGCGCTGTACCGGCATCCGGCCGTGGCGGTGGCGGCGGTGGTGGCGCTGCCGGACCCGAAGTGGGGCGAGGTGCCGTGCGCGTTCGTCGAGTTGCGCGAGGGCATGGCGGCCAGCGAGGCCGAGATCCTCGCCCATTGCCGCACGCTGCTGGCCGGCTACAAGATGCCCAAGGCGGTCCGCTTCGGCGAGCTGCCGAAGACGTCCACCGGCAAGATCCAGAAATTCCAGCTGCGCAGCCGGGTACGCGCCGAGCGTGAGGCCGGCGCGGGCGCGCAGGCGGGGGCGGCCGCGGACCGGACGGGGTGAGGCGCGCCAGCGCCGGGCGCCATTCAGCCCGGGTTCCGGTGCGGACGAGGCCGAGTGCCGCCCGGGTTCAGGCGGCCGGCCGGGCGGTGGCGAGCCGGCCGCCGCCCGGTCAACGCGTGACGAACGGCGTGCCGGCCCCCGGCGCGCCGCGCGCGAACCGGCGCTGCCGCAGCAGCGCCACGCGGCAGTTCTCGCGCGCCACGTCGCGGCCGTCGTCGTCGAGCAGCACGAGGTCGCCGCGCATCACGTTGAGGGTGACCACCCGGCCGCTCGGCGAGGCCAGCGTCTCGGGCGTGTGGACCGAGCCGGCCGGCTCCAGCACGGTGCTGCCGGCGCGCGCGACCCAGTCGTATTCGCGATAGCGCCACTCGCCTTCCAGCGTATAGACGAACACCGCGCCTTCGTGCCGATGGCGCGGCAGCGCCATGCCCACCGGCATGCTCAGCAGCACGGTCAATTCGTCGCGGGCGGCGTCGATGTGCAGATACCGGATCGCGAGCCCCGGCAGCGCGTCCGCCATCGGCAGCCAGGGCAGATCGTCGGGTTGCAGGCAGTGGATCGGCGGCAGCGCGGCAGCAGCTGAAATCATGACGGGGATCATCGGGCGATGGCTCGAAGCGGCCACGGGGCGGCTATTATGGCAGACCGTCGTGCGCCGCCGGCTGTGCCCGGCCGGTCCGATCCATCGGCCCGACGCCTCGTCGTGCCGATTGACGGGCGCCGGACCCGCTGCCGTCAACCAGGATCACCATGAACCGAATCCTCCGCTGCCCGAGGGCAGCCGCCGTGCCGCGTGCGTCGTTCCTCGCGTTGGTCCTGGCGCCGTGGTGCGTGGCCGCGCATGCGGCCGCCTACCAGCCGGACATCACCATGCTGACGCAGGACATCGCCTACGACGTCCATGCCGACGGCACCTATACGAAGGACCTGGCCGAAAGCTGGCGGATCGACACCGAGAAGGGCGTGCGCGAGGACGGCGAGGGGCGGCTTTCCTACAGCACCGCGCTGCAGGCGCTCGAGGTGACCGAGGCCTACACGCTCACGAAGGACGGCCGGCGCATCGCCGTCGAGGCCGGACAGATCCGCGAGCAGCAGAGCCCGGAGAGCGCGCGGGCGCCGATGTTCGACGATCACAAGGTGAAGGTCGTGGTGTTTCCGGCCGTCGAGGTGGGCGCGACGCTGGTGCTGCATTCGCGGCTCACGCAGAAGCTGCCGATCTTCCCGGGCCAGTTCTCGGCGATGCACGATTTCACCGACGACGTGCGCCGCGAATCGATGCACCTGACGGTGCGCGCGCCGGCCGCGATGCCGCTGCAGGCCGACGCCGTCGATCTGCCGGGCGGTCGCGCCGGCTCCGACGCGCCCGACACGCAGCTGTGGCGCTGGTCGCTGTCCGGGCGGCCGGCGCGCATGCCGGAGCTGTCGGCGACGGCCAAGCTCGATCACAGCCCGCGCGTGGCGATCACGAGCTTCGCCGACTACGCGCAGATCGGCGCCGCCTACCAGCAGCGCGCGCTCGCCCGGGCGGCGGTGACGCCGCGCGTGCGCGCGCTTGCCGAGCAGCTCACGCGGGGCGTGAGCGATCGCCGCAGGCAGGCCGAGATCCTCTACGACTGGGTCAGCACGCAGATCCGCTACGTGGCGATCCATCTCGGCTTCGGCGGCGTGGTGCCGCATGATGCCGACGCGATCCTGGCCGCCGGCTACGGCGACTGCAAGGACCACGTCACGCTGCTGGAGGCGCTGCTCGCCGCCAGGTCGATCCGCGGCGAGCCGGTGCTGATCCACCTCGGCAGCGCCTACTGGGTGCCGAAGGTGGCGCTGCCGCTCGGCGTGTTCGACCACGTCATCAGCTGGCTGCCCGAGTTCGGCCTGTACCTCGATTCCACCGCCGGCTTCGCGCGCTTCGGCGTGCTGCCGCCGGGCGAGCTCGGCAAGACGGCGCTCGTGGCGGGCGGCGAGGGCAGCCCGGGCGGGCTGCGCACGCTGCCGCTCGCGAATCCCGAGGCGGCGCGCGTGAGCGTGACCACGCGCCTGAGCGTGGACCGCGAGGGCACCGTCACCGGCCATGCCCGCATCGAGAACGGCGGCTATTTCGATCTGGCCGCGCGGCAGCTGATGGCGTCCGTGCCGCCGGGCATGGAGGAGCAGCTCGCCGAGCGCGTGCTGTTCGTCACCGGGCAGGACGGCTCGGGCACCTATCACCACGGCGACGTGCGCGACCTGACGGTGCCGTTCGACTACGGCACCGAGTTCCGGCTGCCCGACTATGCGCTGTTGCCCGGGCCGGGCGCGTTCAAGGTGCCGCCGGGACTCGGCAGCCTCGAGGGCATCAGCGGCACCTTCATGGCGGCCGGGCCCAGCACGCGGCAGTTTCCGATCGTCGTGCCGGCGCGCCACCTGACCGAGATCTCGATCATCACGCTGCCCGCCTCGATCCGCGTGCCGCGCCTGCCGCAGCCGGTGTCGGTGTCGTCGCCGCTCGGCACCTACACGGCCAGCTACCGCGCGAAGGGCGCGACCGTGACCGTCAGGCGCGAGCTGTGGCTGGCGCCGCCCGGGCCGGTGATCACGCCGGCCGACTATCCGGCGTTCCGCAAACTGGCGCTGGCCGTGAAGCGGGACCTGCGCACCCAGCTCGTCTATTGAACGGATGGCCGCGCCGGACGGCCCGAGGCGCGCGCCCGCCGACTGCCGGCGGGGTTGCCCGCCGGGGCGGCGGACCGCGCCGGCCCGCCCGACGGCGCCATGCCCTTGCGCCGCCGGGCCGACGGCCCCGCTTCGCCCCACGCGCCCGGCGTTCGGGTGTGCCGCGCCAGGCCGCCGGGTTCGGGCGTATACCAACGCGCAACGGCAGGGCGCGCGCGGCATCGCCGCGACGAGCGCGCCTGCCGGCCCACTGCGACCCGACGCGTATGACCCGAATCCCGCCCTCGAACCTGCCGCTCGCCCAGGCGCCGCCGGCCGCCGACGCTTCCGCGCCGGGCCCGGCACCGGACGCGCCCGGCCCGGCGAGCGCGCCGGGCGGCTCGCTCGCCGGGCTGCGGAGCATCACGGCGGACGGAACACGCGCGCGCGGCGCGCTGGCCGCCCTGCGCAGCGAGGCCACCCGCGAGCGGCTCGGCCGCCTGCGCCGCGAACTCGCGCGCATCAGCCCGCCGCCCGCCACCGCCGAGGCGGCGCACGCGGCGGTGCTTGCCGCCCTGGCGCGCGCGAATCTGGCCGGCTGGACCATGCCGGCGCTCGACGAGGCCGAGGTGCTGGCCTATCCGGACGGCTCGCGCCGCATCATGCTGATCGCGCACGCGATCATCTTCAATCCGTCGGGCGCGTTCCGGATCGTCGATCTGCGCGCGAACGCGCCGGTCTATTTCGAGGCGGCGGGCGAGGGCGCGTGCCGCTTCGTGATGCCGCGCGATCGGCGCGGCGCGGGCGTGGCGAACGGCCGGCGGCGCAGCGGGGCGCGCTAGCGCGGCGGCGCGGCCCGCGTCGTTTCGCCGGCCTCGCACGGTCCGGTCCCGGGCCGGGACCGGGCCGGAACCAGGCGCGTGGCTCGGCCGCCGCGATGGCGCGCCCCGCGCGGGCATCGCGCTTGCTGCCTCGTTGTGTTTCAGCCGATACGGACGAGATCATGCCGCTCAACGATGCCACCCGCGCCCCCTCCGACCAAGCGCGCCAGCCGGCCGGCGCGAAGGTGCCCGCGCCGTCGCGCGGCGCGCCCGCGGCGCCGGCCGGCCGGCACCCCGCGCCGCCCTGCACGCTGGTGATCTTCGGCGCCGGCGGTGACCTGACGAGCCGGCTGCTGATGCCCGCGCTCTACAACCTCGCGGCGGACGGCCTGCTCGACGAGGGCACGAAGATCATCGGCGTCAATCACGGCGAGCGCGAGACCGAGGCCTGGCGCGACGATTTACACAGCGCATTGCAAAAGCTCGCCGCCGACAAGGCCAGCACCTTTCACGCCGGCAAGCTCGACGAGCACGCCTGGCGCTGGGTCGCGCAGCGCCTGCAATACCTGGCCGGCGACTTCGAGGACGAGGGCACCTACCGGCGTCTCGCGCAGCAGCTCGGCGCAGGCGGGCCCGGCGCCGCGCACGGCAGCGTGGCGTTCTACCTCGCGGTGAGCGGGCGCTTCTTCAAGCCGATCGTCGAGCGCCTGGGCAAGGCCGGCCTGCTCGAGCAAGCCGGCGACGGCGGGCCGTTCCGCCGCGTGGTGATCGAAAAGCCGTTCGGCACCGATCTGGCCTCGGCACGCGACCTGAACCGGCACCTGCTCGGCTTCATGAAGGAATCGCAGATCTACCGGATCGACCACTTCCTCGGCAAGGAGACGGTGCAGAGCATCCTGGCCGTGCGCTTCGCCAACGCGCTGTTCGAGCCGATCTGGCGGCGCGAGTACATCGACAGCGTGCAGATCGCGGCTTCCGAGGTGATCGGCGTCGAGCGCCGCGGCAGCTTCTACGAGCAGACCGGCGCGTTCCGCGACATGGTGCCGAACCATCTGTTCCAACTGCTCGGCATGGTCGCGATGGAGCCGCCGAACTCGTTCGACGCGCGGGCCGTGCGCGACAAGAAGGCCGAGGTCTTCGACGCGCTGAAGCCGCTCGCGCCGCGCGACGTGGTGTTCGGCCAGTACGCGGCGGGGCCGGGCGGTGCGGCCTATCGCGACGAGCCCGACGTGGCGCCCGACAGCACGACCGAGACCTACGCGGCGGCGCGCGTGCAGATCGACAACTGGCGCTGGGCCGGCGTGCCGTTCTACCTGCGCACCGGCAAGCGGCTGGCCGAGCGGCGCACCGAAATCGCCGTGCAGCTGAAACCGGTGCCGTTCCGGCTGTTCCGCGACACGCCCACCGACGCCCTGACGCCGAACGTGCTGACGCTGCGCATCGACCCCTCGCACGGCACCAGCTTCGATTTCAACGTGAAGACGCCGGGGCCGGTCATGCGGGTCGGCGCGGTGCGCTCGTCGTTCGATTACGATGCGTTTTTCCCCGAGCGCGCCAACGTCGGCTACGAGACGCTGCTCTACGATTGCCTGCTCGGCGACGAGACGCTGTTCCAGCGCGCCGACAGCATCGAATCGACTTGGCAGGCCGCCGAGGGCGTGCTGCACCCGCGTGACGGCGCCGCGATCCCGGTGCAGGCTTACCCGGCCGGCAGCGAGGGGCCGGCCGAGGCCGCCGCGCTGATCGAGCGCGACGGGCGCGCGTGGCGGCCGCTCGCGGCGCGGCAGGCAGGGGCCGAAGCGCAGGCGAAGGCGGCGTCGCATTCCGCTTCGAAGCCGAAGCCGAAGCCGAAGCCGCAGGCGGACGCCGGCAAGCCGTGACGCCCGGCCGATCACGCCGATCACGAGTGGCCGGCGGCGTGTCGCGAGGCCGGCACAACCAGAACCCGCACCACGAGACGAACTTCATGAAACCGAGCCAGAAACCGAGCACGAAACCCCATGACACGCACCACGCGGCCGATGCGGCGGGCAGCGCCGAGCGCATCCTCTCGATCGACATCGGCGGCAGCGGGCTGAAGGCGGCCGTGGTCGACACCGGCGCCAACATGCTCGGCGAGCGCGTGCGCGTGCCGACGCCGCACCCGTGTCCGCCGGCGCTACTGGTCGAGACGCTGCATACGCTGGTCGCGCCGCTGATCGCGAGCCAGGCGCCGTCGCGCGTGTCGATCGGCTTTCCCGGCTTCGTGCGCGACAACCGCGTGCTGACGGCGCCGCATATCGGCCCGGACGGCTGGCGCGACGTGCCGCTCGCGGCGCTGCTGGGCGAGCGGCTCGGCATCGCCGCGGTGCGCATGATCAACGACGCCGAGATGCAGGGTCTGGCCGCGATCGAGGGGCGCGGCCTGGAGTTCGTGCTGACGCTCGGCACCGGCGCCGGCACGGCGCTGTACCGCGACGGCGAACTGATGCCCCATCTCGAACTCGCGCATCATCCGGTCAGCCGGAAGCACGCCTATGACGAATACATCGGCGACGCGGCGCGCCGCAAGGCCGGCAACCGGCGCTGGAGCCGGCGCGTGGCGAAGGTGATCGGCATCCTCGAATCGCTCGTGCATTACGACCGGCTCTGGATCGGCGGCGGCAATGCCGCCCGGTTGAAGCTGGAACTGCCGCCGAACGTGGCGACGGTGCCCAATGATCGCGGCATCGAGGGCGGGGCGCTGCTGTGGCATCCGCGCTCGGTGCGCGAGACGCGGCAGGGCTGACGGCGAGGGGCGCGCGCCGGGGCGGGCGGCGGGCGGCACGGCGGGGCGGGCGGCACGGGCCGCGGCGGGTCCGTGCGGGCGGCCGGCGAAAGCGGGTAGACTCCGCAGCTTCGTCGTCCGCGATAGGGAGCAACTCGTGAAACGCATTCTCGTGATCGGCATCGGTGCCGGCAATCCCGACTACCTGACCGTGCAGGCCATCAAGGCGCTGAATCGCGCCGACGTGTTCTTCGTGATGGACAAGGGCGCGGCCAAGAGCAAGCTGATCGCGCTGCGCCGCGAGATCGTCGAGCGCTACGCCACCGAGCGCCCCTACCGCATGGTCGAGGCCACCAGCCCCGAGCGCGGCCCCGACGGCGCCAGCTACGTGGGCGCGGTCGAGACGCTCAACCGCGACAAGCAGGCCGTGTTCGAGCGGCTGATCGCCGAGGAACTGCGCGACGGCGAATGCGGCGCGTTCCTGGTGTGGGGCGATCCCGCGCTCTACGACAGCACGCTGCGCATCCTCGACGCGATCCTCGCCGACGGCCGGCTTCGCTTCGACTACGAGGTGATCCCGGGCATCAGCAGCGTGCAGGCGCTCGCCGCGCGGCATCGCGTGCCGCTCAACGCGATCGGCCGCGCGTTCGAGGTCACCAACGGCCGCGGGCTCGCCGAGGCCGGTTTCCCGCCGCGGGCGGACAGCGTGGTGGTGATGCTCGACGCGCAGAACGCGTTCACGCGCCTGGACGGCGAGGCCCTCGAGATCTTCTGGGGCGCCTACGTCGGCACGCCCGACGAGATCCTCGTGTCCGGCCCGCTGGGCGAGGTGCGCGACGAGATCGTGCGGGTCCGCGCCGAGGCGCGCGAGCGGCACGGCTGGATCATGGATACCTATCTGCTCAGGAAGCGCGCGCGCAGCGGCGAGTGAGCCGCCGCCCGGCCCTCAAGCGAACCAGCGGTTGGTGCGCGCCCAGCGCGCGAACAGCTTCGGCCACGAGGCCGGCTCGCTGTCCGGCACGCCGAGCGACCAGCCGTGCCCGCCCGACTGGTAGACGTGCAGCGCGGCCGGCACGCGCGCGCTGCGCAGCGCGGCGTGCGCGAGCAGCACGTTGTCCACCGGCACGATCGGATCGTCGAGCGCCTGCGCGAGGAACGTGCGCGGCGCGTTGGCGTCGATCCGCAGCACCGGCGAGAGCGCCTCGGCGGCGCCCGCCGGCGGCGCCTCGCCGAGCAGGTGGCGGTGCGAGCGGGTGTGCTCGAACGGCGGCAACAGCGTGAGCACCGGATAGATCAGCGCGGCCAGGTTCGGGCGCGCCGAGAGCCGGTCGGCGCCGTCGGTCTCGGGATAGCGCCGCGCGTTCGGATCGAACGCGGTCATGCCGGCCAGGTGGCCGCCCGCCGAGAAGCCCATGATCGCGATGCGCGCCGGATCGATGCCGTCGCGCTGCGCGCGCGCGCGGATCACGCGCATCGCGCGCTGGCCGTCCTGCAGCGGCGCGCCGCGCTGCCAGCCCTGCTCGGGCAGGCGGTAGACGAGCTCGTAGGCGGTCACGCCGAGCGAGGCCAGCCAGCGGCAGACCGGGCCGCTTTCATGGGCCAGCTCCACGCATTCGTAGCCGCCGCCCGCGATCACCAACGCGGCCGCGCCGTTCGGCGCGACCGGCCGGTACACGTGCAGGCGCGGCGCGACCACGCCGGTCACGGCGCCGCGCCGGATCACGCGCTCGCCGTCGAGGTTCATGTCGGGCAGCGGATCGGGCGGCAGCTCGCGCCACAGCCGGATCGCCTCGTCGGGCAGCAGGCGCGGCGGCGCGGCCGTGGCCGGCTCCTTCGGCGGCTGCTGGGCGCGCGCGGCGGCCGGCAGCAGCGCGCCCAGCGTGCCGCCCACGGCGGCGCCGATCAGGTTGCGGCGGGTGTCATCCATATCTGGGAGGGGGCATGAAGCCATCACGTCAGGCTTGCATTTAACCGCATCGAGGCACTTCGGGTTGTGACGTAATGTATAAATCCGGGGCCGGAACCATGGCGCCGAGCCGCCCGCCGGCCTGACGGCCCTGCGCCACGCCGGCAGCGGCAGCGGCGGGTTTCGCTTGCGGTCCCCCGCGCTCCATGCGCTATCATTCACCCCTGTACAAACGTACAGGCTTCGACAATTCCCGTGCCGCCCGCCGTTCCCGCCCCCCACGCCTTCTATTACCTCGACAACTTCGAGCGCGCGCTCGCCTGGATCGCCGAGCGTTACGACGATCTGCTCGACACGGCCGAGCAGGCCTTCCTGCGCGGGTTCGCCGGCCTGCCGCGCGCCTCGCGCGCGCTGCTGGTGCGCATGCTGATGCGCAGCGGGCCGTGGTTCCGGCGCAGCAAGCTCGTCTACCACGAGATCGGCGACGCCGCCGCGGCCGCCGCGCCGCTGGTGGCGCTCGGCTGGGTCGACGCGGCGCCGGCGCTGGCGCTCGACGCCGTATTCGCGCTGGCCACCCGCCCGGAGCTGGCGCGGCGCTTCGCGGCGCCGAAGGGCGCGCGCAAGGCCGACTGGCTCGACGCGCTGCGCGCCGAGGCCGGGCCTGCGCTCGAACAGCCGTTCGAGGCCTGGCTGCCGGCCACCGGCGACAGCGTGTTCGAGGTCCGCATCGGCGCGCTGTGCGACCGGCTGCGGCTGATGTTCTTCGGCAACCTGCATCAGGACTGGTCGGAGTTCGTGCTGGCCGAGCTGGGCGTGCTCCAGTACGAGCGCGTGGCCTTCGAGCCGTCCTCGCGCGCGTTCCAGCAGCGTGCCGACCTGGACGCGTACCTGGCGCTGTTCGCCTGCCGCGAGGCGCTGGCCGCCTGGCCCGGGGACGCGCCGCTCGACGCGCTGACGGCCGAGGTGGCCGCCGTGGCCTGCGCGCAGGGCTGGCTGGAGACGCGCCGCGCCAAGCTGCTGCACGGCATCGGCACGGCCTGCGAGCGGCGCGCCGACTGGCCCGGCGCGCTCGCCGCCTATGCGGCGAGCGGCTGGCCCGGCAGCCGGCACCGCCGCATCCGCGTGCTGGAGCGCGCCGGGCGCGACGCCGAGGCGCTCGCGCTGGCCGAGGCGGCCGCCGCGCAGCCGGAGAGCGAGGCGGAGCGTCAGCGCGTCGCGCGCCTGCTGCCGCGCCTGCTCAGGCGCGCCGGCCGGCCCGTCAGGCGGGCCGCGGGCGCCGCGCCGGTGGCGCGCGAGACGCTGGTGCTGGCGGCGCCGCGCGTGCCGGATTCGGTCGAGACGGCGGTGGCCCTGCACCTGTCGGGCGACGGCGCGATCGTCTACTACGTCGAGAACACGCTGATCAATTCGCTGTTCGGCCTGCTGTGCTGGGACGCCGTGTTCGCGGCCGTGCCCGGCGCGTTCTTCCATCCGTTCCAGCGCGGCCCGGCCGACCTGCATGCGCCCGACTTCCGGGCGCGCCGCGCGGCGCGTTTCGAGGCCTGCCTCGCGCAGCTCGATTCGGGGGCCTGGCGCGACACGGTGCTGCGCCGCTACGCGCAGAAGGCGGGCATCCAGTCGCCGTTCGTGTTCTGGGGCGCGCTCGACGATGCGCTGCTCGCGCTGGCGCTCGACTGCATCGATCCCGCGCACCTGCGGCGCTGCTTCGAGCGCCTGCTCGACGATCCGCGCGACAACCGCTCGGGGCTGCCGGACCTGATCCGCTTCTGGCCGGCCGAGCGCCGCTACGAGCTGATCGAGGTGAAAGGGCCGGGCGACCGCCTGCAGGACAACCAGATCCGCTGGCTCGACTACTGCGTCGGGCACGGCATGCCGGTGCGCGTGATCGACGTGGCGTGGGCGCCGCCGGCCGCGCAGGCCGGCACGCCGCGCGAGGCGGCCGCGATGGCGGAGCCGGGCGCATGAACTACACCGTGGCGGTGCGCGCCATGTGCGAGTTCACCGCGAAGCGCGGCGACCTCGACCTGCGCTTCACGCCCGCGCCGTCGGCGCAGGAGGGCATCGTCGGCCACGGCATCGTCACCTCGCGGCGCGACGACGGCTACGAGCGCGAGATCGCGCTGGCCGGCGAGCACGGCAATGTGACGGTGCGGGGCCGCGCCGACGGCTACGATCCGGCGCTCAACCGCATCGAGGAAATCAAGACCTACCGCGGCGACCTGAACCGCATGCCCGCCAACCATCGCGCGCTGCACTGGGCGCAGGCGCGCGTGTACGGGCACCTGCTCTGCAAGCTGCGCGACCTCGCCAGCCTGACGGTGGCGATCGTCTATTTCGACGTCGATTCGCAGCAGGAATCGGTGCTGACCGAGACGCACAGCGCCGCATCGCTGCGCGACTGGTTCGAATCGCAATGCGAGCGCTTCGCCGCGTTCGCGGCCAGCGAGACCGCGCACCGCGCGGCGCGCGACGCGGCGCTGCGCGTGCTGCCGTTTCCGCACGGCACGTTCCGCAGCGGGCAGCGCAGGCTGGCCGCCGACGTCTATCGCGCCGCGCGCGACGGCCGCGCGCTGCTCGCGCAGGCGCCGACCGGGATCGGCAAGACCGTCGGCACGCTGTTTCCGATGCTGCGCGCCTGCGGCGACGGCCATCTCGACCGCGTGCTGTTCCTGACCGCGAAGACGCCGGGCCGTGCGCTCGCGCTCGAGGCGCTCGACCTGCTGCGCCGCGCGCACCAGGCCGCGGCGCCGGCGGCCGGCGCCGAGCCCGCCGCCGGCGCCGCCGTGCTGCCCCTGCGCACGCTCGAACTGGTCGCGCGCGACAAGGCCTGCGAGCATCCGGACCGCGCCTGTCACGGCGAATCGTGCCCGCTCGCGCGCGGCTTCTACGACCGGCTCGACGCCGCGCGCGGTGCCGCGCTGGCGCGCCTGACGCTCGACCGGGCCACGGTGCGCGAGACCGCGCTCGCGCACCAGGTCTGCCCGTACTATCTCGCGCAGGAGCTGGCGCGCTGGGCCGACGTGATCGTCGGCGACTACAACTACTATTACGACGGCAGCGCGCTGCTGCATTCGCTCGCGGTGCAGAACCAGTGGCGGATCGGCGTGCTCGTCGACGAGGCGCACAACCTGCTCGACCGCGCGCGCGGCATGTACAGCGCGACGCTCGACCAGTTCGTGCTGGCCGACGCGAAGCGGCGCGCCTCGCCCGCGCTCGCCGCGCCGCTGGAGCGGCTCAACCGCGAATGGAACGCGCTGAACCGCGCGCTGGAGCAGGACTACGTGGTGCAGGCCACGGTGCCGCCGGCGCTGCTGCTGGCCGCGCAGCGCTTCATCGGCCGCGTCAGCGAGCTGCTGGCCGAGCTGCCGCTGTCGATCGAGCCGCAGGTGCTGCAGTTCGCGTTCGACGCGATGCATTTCGTGAACCTGGCCGAGCAGTTCGACACGCACTCGATCTTCGACATCACGCGCGTGGCGGGCGAGGCGGCGCGCGTGCGCGGCTCGCGCGGCGGGCGCGCGAAATCGGTGCTGTGCGTGCGCAACGTGATTCCGGCCGATTTCCTCGCGCCGCGCCATGCGTGCGCGCGCGCCACCGTGCTGTTCTCCGGCACGCTGAGCCCGTTCCAGTTCTATCGCGACACGCTCGGCCTGCCGGACGGCACGCCCGCGCTCGAGGTGGACGGGCCGTTTCGCGCCTCGCAGCTGGAGGTACGGGTGGCCGGCCACGTCTCGACGCGCTGGCGCGACCGCGAGGGCTCGCTGGCGCCCATCGTCGAGCTGATCGCGGCGCAGTACGCGCGGCGGCCCGGCAACTATCTCGGCTTCCTGAGCAGCTTCGACTACCTGCGGCGCATCGTGGCGCTGATGCGCGAGCGGCATCCCGAGGTGCCCGTCTGGGCGCAGGAGCGCGGCATGGACGAGGCCGCGCGCGACGCGTTCCTCGCGCGCTTTCGCGACGGCGGCCGGGGCGTGGGCTTCGCGGTGCTCGGCGGCGCGTTCGCCGAGGGCATCGATCTGGCCGGCGAGCGGCTGATCGGCGCGTTCATCGCCACGCTCGGGCTGCCGCAGATCAACGACGTCAACGAGCAGATGCGCCGCGCGCTCGACGCGCGCTTCGGCAGCGGCTACGACTACATGTACCTGTTTCCGGGCATGCAGAAGGTGGTGCAGGCCGCCGGGCGCGTGATCCGCACCGAGCACGACGAGGGCGTCGTGCATCTGATCGACGACCGCTACCGGCGCCGCGAGGTGCAGCGGCTGCTGCCGAAGTGGTGGCGGATCGACGGCTAGCGGCTGCCGCGCGGCGCATCGAAGCGGCCGGCCGGAACGGTTCCGGTGAGCGGCCGTGCCGAGCGCGCCGCGGCGCGGACGAGCCGGCCGCTTCGCGCCGCCGGGCTCAGGCCGCGGCGCGCTTGGCCGGGGTGCCGGCGCCGGCCTGCGCCGCGCCCTCGGGCGCCACGCCGACCTTCCAGACGGTCGGCGGCTCGGTGCCGTCGACCGAGTGGGCGCCGACGATCCGCGCCTTGTACACCACCGGATTGTGCGAGGCCACGGTGCGCGCGTTGCGCCAGTGGCGGTCGAGCGCCGCCGCGCCGCGCGTGGCCGACGCGCCGAGCGCGTCGAACAGATGGGTGGCCGCGCGCAGCACGAGGTCGGTCACCACCACCTGCGCCTGTGCCGATTCGAGTTCGGCGGCCACGTTGGCCGCGTGCTCGGCCGGCGTGCCGGCGCCGTCGTGCAGTTCGTAGGCGCGCTGCGCGGGCTCGGCCGCGCGCAGCGTGATCGCCTCGGCCGCGTAGGCCCAGGACGCCACTTCGCCCACCACCTGCAGGATCTGCGGATCGTCGCCGGCGCGCGCGGCGTTGCCGTGGCTGTAGATCCGCTTGCGCTCGCGCACCAGGCGGCCGGCGTCGCGTTCGGCCGCGCGCGCGATGCCGGCCAGCGTCGCCAGATGGAACAGCTGATAGAACGCGGTCTGGTAGCGAAAGCGCCGCGAGAAGTCGATCAAGCCGTGCGGATCGACGCGGGCCTCGGTGAAGCGCGTCGTGCCGCTGCCGGTGGTGCGCTGGCCGAAGCCGTCCCAGTCGTCGACCAGCGTGACGCCGGGCTGGGCCGTGGCGACGGCCGCGATCACCGGCGCGCCGTCGGCCTCGCGCTGCGCGTACACGTCGATCCAGTCCGCGAACAGGCTGCCGGTGGTGTAGAACTTCTCGCCGTTGACGACCCAGCCTTGGTCACGGCGCGAGACGCGGGTGCGCGCCTCGCCGAGCGCCGCCTCGCCGGTTTCGCTCCAGGCGTTGCCGACCAGCTGCCCGGCCGCGAAGCGGGCGAGCCAGGTGTCGCGCGCGGCGCCGGGCGGCGCGTTGAGCCAGTCCTCGACGAATGCGAAATGGCCGCGCAGCGCCTGCGGCAGGTTCGAATCGGCGGCGGCGAGCTCGATCAGCAGGCGCAACAGCTGCGGGATCGAGGCGCCGAGGCCGCCCGAGGCCGTCGGCACGCGCAGCGCGCCGAAGCCGGCCTGCCTGAGCCAGCCGATCGCCTCGACGGGCAGCGTGCGGTGGCGGTCGCGCTCCACGGCGCCGCTGGCGATGCGCGCGAAGACGGGCCGGAAACGCGCGGCGAGCGCGTCGTAGTCGGCGCCGGCCGAGCGCAGGGGGACGGAGGGGGACGACATGGCGGTAGCTCCTGACGGATCGGACAAGCCCGATTTATACGGAGCGGCGCGCGCAACTGACAACCAAGCAGTTCGGGGAACCATATTCCGATCGGCGCAAAGCCGCGGAAAACGCGCCGCCAGGGCGGCTGCGGTTTCGGGCGGCGGGCACGGCTGGCGCGGGCGCAGCGTCGGGCCCGCCCCGCTCGAGCTGCTGCGCGTGCGCGGCGCGGCGGCCCGTCGAGCGCCGCCAGGTTCCCACCGGATGAGACGTCCAGGCCGCCGCGCCGCGCGCATCCGCGAGGGGGGTTCAAAAACCGCAAAAAAGAACCTTACCAAGCAGATAGAATCAGCCTTTTGCGCCGGAACGGAGCCTTCGTGAGCAAGCAGAACACGCATGACCCTGACGTCGAGGAAGCCGGCGCACCCGACTTTCTCCGTGGCGGCGGCGCATTGGGGCGGCTGATGCGCGCGCACGATTGGGCGGCGACCTCACTCGGCGTTCCGGATACCTGGCCGCAGAGCCTGCGCTCCGCGGTCGGCATCTGCCTGGGCGCCAACTTTCCGATCGCCATCTACTGGGGCCCGGACCTGGTCCTGCTTTACAACGACGCCTGGAGCCCGATCCTCGGCGCCAAGCACCCTTGGGCGCTGGGGCGCCCCGGCATGGAAGTCTGGCCCGAGATATGGGCCGAGATCGGACCGTTGTTCGGGCAGGTCCTGGACACCGGCATCGGCGTCTGGCAACACGACCAGCTGCTGCCGATGCGCCGGCATGGCTACACGGAAGAGTGCTACTTCAATTTCACCTTCAGCCCGATCCGCGGTGACACGGGCGCGGTGGAGGGCATTTTCAACGCGGTCCTGGAAACCACCTCGGCGGTCATCTCGAAGCGGCGCGAACGCATCTTGCGCGAACTCGCCGAGACGCTGGCCGATGCCCGCAACGAGCAGGAGGTGTTTTCCGCGGCGGTCGACCTGCTGGCCGGGCAACGTGCCGACCTGCCGTTCTGCCTGCTCTACCAGTCGGACGATACGCGGCCGGTGGCGCAGCTGCGCGCGGCCGCCGGCGTCGAGCCTGGCGGCCCGGCCGCTGCCGAGGCCATCGCGCTGGACGCCGACGACGGCGCGCCCTGGCCGCTCGCCGCCGTGTTTCAGACCGGGCGGGCCACCCCCGTCAACGGTCTCGAGCGGCGCCTGGCCTCGGCCCTGAAGGCCGGCCCGTGGCCGGAGCCGTGTACCCAGGCGCTGATCCTGCCGGTGATGACGGCGGCCCATCCCATGACGGTCGACGCGTTTCTGGTGGCCGGCGCGAGCCCGCGCCGCGCGCTCGACGACGACTACCACAGCTTCCTGCAGCGCATCGCGGCGCACCTCGCCGCCGCGCTCGCCAGCGCCCGCGCATACGAGCAGGAGCGGCGCCGGGCCGACGCCCTGGCGGAAATCGACCGCGCCAAGACGGCATTCTTCACCAACGTGAGCCATGAATTCCGCACGCCGCTCACGCTCATGCTCGGACCGATCGAGGAACTGCTGGCGGCGCCGGACCCCGTCCGGCCGGAAGCGAGCCAGGCGCTGCAGGTGGCGCATCGAAACGGTTTGCGGCTGCTCAGGCTGGTCAACTCGCTGCTCGATTTCTCGCGGCTCGAGGCGGGCCGGCTGCAGGCCAGGTTCGTGCAGACCGATCTGGCGAAGCTGACGACCGACCTGGCCAGCAACTTCCGCTCGCTGATGGAGCGCGCCAACCTGAGCTTCACGGTCGATTGCGAGCCGATCTCCGCACCGGTCGCGATCGACCGCGAGATGTGGGAAAAGATCGTGCTCAACCTGCTCTCGAACGCGTTCAAGTTCACGATGGAAGGCGGCGTCTCGGTTGCGCTTCGCCAGCGCGATCGTGTCGAGCTGGTGGTCAGCGACACCGGAATCGGCATCGCCGCGCAAGAGCTGCCGCGCGTCTTCGAACGCTTTCATCGGATCGAGGGCGCGCGCGGCCGCTCGTTCGAGGGAAGCGGCATCGGCCTCGCGCTGGTCGACGAACTGGTGCGCATGCACGGCGGCAAGGTCGAAGTGGCCAGCGAGCTGGGCAAGGGCACCACCTTCACGGTGGCGATACCGTTTGGCCGCCCGAACCTTCCGAGCCTGCCCGGCGCCGCGCCCGATGCCGAGTCCGGCGCGCCCGCCCGCGATGCCGCACAGGCTTTCCTGGAGGAGGCCGCGCGCTGGCTGCCCGACGAGCCGCAGGCGACCCTCGACGGGGTGGCCGCCCGGCCCGGCCCGGACGCGCTGCTGCCGGATCGCGAGAGCGCGGAGAGCAAGCGGGAGAGCACGCGGATTCTGGTCGCTGACGACAACGCGGACATGCGCGCCTACGTGCAGCGCCTGCTCGGCGAGCAGTACGAGGTGAGCTGCGCGGTGGACGGGTACGACGCCTTGCGGGCCGCCAAACGCAGCCGGCCCGATCTGATCCTCTCGGACATCATGATGCCGGGGCTCGACGGCATCGGCCTGCTGCAGACCGTGCGCGGCGACGAGGAGCTGCGCGACGTGCCGGTCATCCTGCTGTCCGCGCGCGCCGGCGAGGAGGCGCGCGTCCACGGCCTGCGGGCCGGCGCGGACGACTATCTGGTCAAGCCGTTCTCGGCACGCGAACTCGTGGTGCGGGTGGGCGCGCTGCTGAAGATCACGGCGCAGCGGCGCAAAAGCGAGGGGCGGTTTCGCGCGCTGGTGAGCGCCTCCTCGAGCGCCGTCTATTCGATGAATGCCGACTGGACCGAGATGCGCTTCCTGGAGGGCCGTGACTTCATCGCCGACACGCCGGCCCCCAGCTCGACCTGGCTCGAACGCTATCTCGATCCCGAGGACCGGCCGACGTTTCTGGCCCACCTCAACGAGGCGATCCGCACGAAAAGCAAGTTCGAGCTCGAGCATCGCGTCCGGCGCGCCGACGGCTCGCTGGGCTGGACGCTGTCCCGCGCGATTCCGGTGCTGGACAAGGCGGGCGAGCTGGTCGAATGGTTCGGCATGGCGATCGACACCTCCGAGCGCAAGCGCGTGGAAATCGTGCTGCGCGACAACGCGGCCTGGCTGGAGGCCCAGAAGGAGGCGTTCCAGGCCGCGGTGGACAACGCGCCGCTGCCGGTGTCGCTCGACATCCTGGCGCGCGCCGCCGTCGCGCAGATGGGCGGCCAGGCGCGCTGCGCGTTCTATCTGGCCAACGCCGAGCAGACCGAGCTGACGCGCGTGGCGGGCATGTCCGAGGACTTCGCGGACAACCTCGACCGCTTTCCCATTTCAGGCGACTCCTTCGCATGCGGGCTGGCCGGCTACACGCGGCAGCCCGTCATCACGCCCGACGTCGAGCGCGAGCCTCGCTGGAAGGACTGGCTGTGGCTCGCGCGGCGGCACGCGTATCGGGCCTGCTGGGTGTTCCCGGTCGAGACCTCGTCGGGCAAGGTGGTCGGCACCTTCGCCATGTACCATCCGGCGCCGCGCAATCCCACGGAGCGCGACCACGAACTGGCGCTGCGGCTGACCTTCTGCGCGGCCATCATCATTTCACGGCATCAGGAAGCCGAGGAGCGGGCGCGCGGCGTCGAGGCGCTGCGCGTCGCGGACCGCCAGAAGGACGAGTTCCTGGCGATGCTCGCCCACGAGCTGCGCAACCCGCTGGCGCCCATCGCCAACGCGAGCGAGGTGCTCCTGCGCATACCGCTCAGCGACCCGAAGCTCAGCTTCGCCACCGACATCATCCGGCGCCAGATCACGCAGCTCAGCCGGCTGGTGGACGACCTGCTCGACGTGTCGCGAATCACGCAGGGCCGCATCGTCCTGCAGCGCCAGCCGGTCGAGCTGGCGAGCGTGATTTCACAGGCGGTCGAAACCATCGCGCCGCGGCTGCACGAGCGGCGGCATCGGCTGTCGATCGACACCGCCGGCGAGCCGCGGCATCTGTGGGTGCAGGGCGACATGGCCCGGCTCGTGCAATGCGTCGGCAACATCCTGGCGAACGCCGTGAAATACACCGACCCGGAGGGCGCCATCCGGGTCTGGACGCGTTCGGAGGGGGAGCTTGCCGTGATCGGGGTGTCCGACAACGGCACCGGCATCAGCGCCGAACTGCTGCCGCACGTCTTCGACCTGTTCGTGCAGAGCGAGAGAACGCTCGATCGCGCGCTGGGCGGGCTCGGCGTCGGGCTGGCGATCGTGAAGCGCCTGGTCGCCATGCATGGCGGCACGATCAGTGCGCAGAGCGGCGGACTGGGATGCGGCTCCACGTTCGAAATCCGGCTGCCGCGTATTTCGCAACCGGCGCCGCCGCAGGCGCAGCACGCGCCGCTGCCGACGAACGCGTGGCGCGTGCTGATCGTGGACGACAACGTCGACGCGGCGGATTCCTTATCGGCCTTGCTCAGGCTGCAGGGCCATACGGTGGAGGTGGCCTACAGCGCCGAGGATGCGATTCGTTGCGCCGAAGCGTTTTGTCCCCAAGTGGCGCTGCTCGACATCGGATTGCCCGGCATGAGCGGCTACGAACTGGCCCGCACGCTTCGGGCCAAGCCGCGGCTCGCCGGCATGCGCCTCGTGGCCGTAACCGGCTACGGGCAGACCAACGACGTGCACACGGCTCATGAGGCCGGCTTCGACGAACACCTCGTGAAGCCGGTCGAGCCGTCGGCGCTGGTACGAAGCCTGTCGCCGTCGTGACGGGCGCTGCCGAGCGGCGCGCGGCGCAAGCGCGGCGCCGCGCGCCGGTCGCGGCCGATCGCGCCGGCCGCGATCCGGCACCGTGTGCAGCTTGACGATCCCCAGGCGCCGGCCCGGCCATGCCGTCCGCCGTCCTCAGGTATGCGCGCCAGACTGGCAGGCCGCAACCGGACGCCTTCGTATGCGACGCTGGCCGTCCTGATCCGCATCCCCCATCTCCGGCATCCCGTAGCGGCCAGGCCCCGGCCGCGCCTCTCGTCACGCCGCCCGAAATTCGGGACGGGTGCGGAGCGCCGTGGACGCTCATCGAGGACTTAATTACAGGGTCTTCCCAGCCCTAAGTCTTTTCGCAGGACAGTCGTAAACAAGGTGGAAGAATAACTTGAGACGGTCTGGGAGCCGCAATGAAAAACATGACTGTATCCACCCGCCTGATCGCCGGCTTCGGGTTGTTGACCGCCTTGTTGCTGGCAGTGGCGGCGATCGGTTTTTATGGCCTGTCGCAATTGAATGGGAGGCTGGACGATATCGCGCGCGTGAACAATACCGAGGCGCAGCTGGCTAACCAGTTGCGCGCCTCGATACAGGATCGGGCAGTCGCGGTGCGGAACCTGGCCTTGCTCAGCGACGCGCAGGATATGGCCAAGGAGGCCGAGCGCATCAGCAAGCAGGAGCAGATCTATGCCGACGCGTACCAGAAGCTGTCGCAGATGTTTGCGAACGGACCCGGCACCACCGAGCGGGAGAAGACACTGATCGCGCAGCTCAAGCAGGACGAGGCGATGACGCTGCCTGCATTGCGCCAGGCGATCCAACTGGGCTTGTCCAACGACATGGCCGGCGCGACCCGGGAACTGCTGCGCAGTGTCAGGCCGCTGCAACAGACGTGGCTGGCACGCTCGGTCGAGCTGGCTGACTTCGAGGACCAGCTCAATGGCCAGGCGCAACGGGGCGCCGCGAGCCTGTACTCGAGCGTGCGGGAGCTGATCGGGGCCATCGTCACGGCCTCGCTGCTGGTGGCGGCCGTGACCGCGATCCTCATTACGCGCAGCATCCTGAGGCAGCTTGGCGGCGAACCCGTTTTCGCGCAGTCGGTGGCGGCGGAGATCGCCAATGGCAACCTGATGGTGGACCTGCATCTGAAGCCCGGCGATTCGACCAGCCTGATGGCCTCGCTGGAATCGATGCGCGCCAGGCTGACCTCGATCGTGCACGGCATCAAGACCTCGGCCGAATCGATCTCGGTTGCCGCCAACGAGGTTGCCCAGGGCAATGTGGATCTCTCCCAGCGCACCGAGGAACAGGCGGCATCGCTCGAAGAGACGGCGGCCAGCATGGAGGAACTGACCTCGACGGTGAAGCACAACACCGACAATGCCCGGCAGGGCAGCACGCTCGCGGTCACGGCTTCGCGGACCGCTACGTCGGGCGGTGACGTGGTTCAGCAGGTGATGGGCACCATGGATGACATCACGTCGAGCTCGCGCAAGGTTGCCGAGATCATTTCCGTGATCGAGGGCATTGCCTTCCAGACCAATATCCTGGCGCTCAACGCGGCGGTCGAGTCGGCGCGCGCGGGCGAACAGGGGCGCGGCTTCGCGGTGGTCGCCGGGGAGGTGCGCACGCTGGCACAGCGCAGCGCGGTGGCGGCCAAGGAAATCAAGGAACTGATCGAGACGTCGGTATCGCATGTGGCAGCCGGCTCGCAATTGGTGGCCGGTGCCGGCACGACCATGGACGAGATCGTGCGCTCGGTGAAGCGGGTCAGCGACATCATGGGCGAGATCGCGTCGGCGTCGGCGGAGCAGAGCACGGGAATCGAGCAGGTCAACGTGGCGGTGGCGCAGATGGACGAGGTCACCCAGCAGAACGCGGCGCTGGTGGAGCAGGCCACGGCCGCGGCGCAGTCGATGGCGGATCAGGCGGAAAATCTGCGGGCCACGGTGTCGATCTTCCGGGTCGATGCGAGGGTGCAGACGGAGCCCGCCGCCGCCGTGAAGCGGCAGGTGAGCGTCGCGCCGAAGCAGGCCAAGCGCCGTCCCGAGCCGGCACGGCTGCCGGCGCGGGCGCTCGCGCCGACGGCCGCCGCGGCCGGGGTGGGAAACGGCGAGTGGGCCACGTTCTGACGCGCAGGCAGGAGCGCGGTCGGCATGGGCGACCCGGCTGGCCAGCGTAACGCGCCGCGGCCGTTCGCTTCCGGCTTGGGCCGGGAGCAGGGAAGTGCCATGCCTGTTACCCGGCGTTGCCGGTGAAGCGGGCTTGCTTAGGGATGCAGACCTTGTGCGCTTCGTTGCATCGCGGCTTCGTGGCACCCCGCTTGGAATCGGATGCCACGCCGTGTGCGTACCAAACGCGAGGATCGGCTCACCCCGTCGCGAGCATGAAGGCGTGACGACGGCCAGGCCCGAGCGGTGTGCCGCGATGTCACGCTTGGCGAGTCACGGTATCGCTGGCTCAGGTCCCGAGCGGGCGCAGACCAGCCAGATGCGCGTCGACCTCGTGAAGGTATGAGCTTTTCGCGCAACGGCATCGAAGGTGATAAAGCGATGACCAGGAGTTCTTGAGGCACAAAAATGACCGATGCCAATTTTCCACACCACCACGGCGCAGAATGGAAATCCGTGCAGATCGCTCACATCGGTAATTTGTCGAGACTGCATGCCATAGCGATGGCTGCTGTCGACAGGAAGCGTGACGAGATCGCCGCCTTGCGGCGGGCGGTATTCGAGTCGATACGCGTATCGGGGCGAAAGCTGCCGCAGATGACGGATGTCATCACCTACCTGGAAGCCATTTTTTCGTTGACGGCTCCGTGTCACCTCGATGCCGCCAGGCAGGCGGCAGCGCTGATGCAATCCGCCTTGGAGCAGGCCAGCTCGAGCCTGCGCGATTTCCCCGATCGAGACATCGAGAACGAAGTGTCGATCCGTACCTTGGACGAAGCGATGGCACATCTATTCCAGAGCTGCGAACAAAATGCCCGCAGGATGACGGTGTTGCTCGCAAACGCCGAGCGGGAAATTTTCTCCCTACAGGAGATGCTCGTGAAATTTGCGCCGTGACGGGCGATGCGCTTGCTACCGCTCATCAGGCGCAGCGGAGCGTGCTCGCGCAGTGCCGCAGAAAACCGGCTCCCTTCATTTCCTGACCATCGCCTTGTTGTTTGAAACCAGCCTAAATTCGCTCTGCGCAAGCTCATGACGAAACCAGCCCAACTGACCGCCGCCACCAGCGCGGCGCTTGCCCTTTTCCTGTCCGCCTGCGGCGGAAGCAGCCTGCCATCGACGTCAGGCGCGGTATACATGGGGCCGGTCGCCGACGCGTCGGTGAGCGCCTACGCAATCGCACCGGACGGCACCGTGGCCGACACGGCGCTCGCAACGGGGAGCACGCGCGCCGACGGCACGTTTTCCCTGCCTGGCAGCCTGCGCTACCCCGTGCTGATTCGGGCGACGGGGGGCGTCTATGAAGAGGAAGCGACGGGGCAAAAGGCAGCCATGCAGGGCGAGATCGACGCCGTCTATCTTAGCGCGCCGTCGCAGATGGTCGTGTCGGTCTATTCGAATGCGGTGGTCGCGGGCGCGCGAGCCGCGGGCGGCCTCACTTCCAGCAACGTCGCCGCTGCGATATCGCGCGTGAACGCCTTCGCTGGCGACATCGATGTTCAGCAAACGGCGCCGGCCTTCGTCACGGCGAATACCGCCAATGCGGCGAGCGGATCGACTGCCGTGTCGAACGGCGCGAAGATGGCGCTCGCGCTCGGCGCCGAATCGCAGAGCCGGACCTCGATGGGGGGTTCCATTGCCGACAGCACGCAAGCGATCGTTAGCCAGTCCGCGAACGGCGACACGCTTGCCGAATGCAACACGGGCGCGGGCAATCCGTCGGACGACGGCACGCTCGCGGCACCGGCCGGCTCCACCTGTGCGATCAGCACCGGCGCGGCGGGATTCGTCGGCAATCCCCGCAATCGCTCGGGCATCACGTCGCTCGCAGCGCTCGCGCCGATCATTCCGGGCAAGCCGGCCAATATCACGCTCAGCAGCGAGGCGTGCCGCGACCGCATCGCGCTGTACAGAGAGCAATATTCGCTGTTCACGAGCCGCCGTGACGATGTCCAGGCACGACTGGGCGGCAAGCTGACGGCCGCCAACTGGGCGAGCTTCCCTGACGCGGGCTCGTGGGGGCCGCGCGCCGCGCAGTACGGCGCCATCGCCGCCGCTTCATGCGCGGCCGACGGCGCCACCTTCCAGCGTGAGCTGTTGATGGCCGTCGAGAACTACTGGATCGACCAGAACCTGAACTATTGCCACCATCACATCCCTGCCTGGTTGCCACCCGCCACCCGGCCCTCGTACTTCAACTCGACCCTCGGCTCGTCGAAGCTGACCTGCGCGCCGAATCGCCAGCGCAACGGTGCCCAGACGTCCACGCCACTCGCCGATGCCGATATCAAATGGCAGGGCGTCGACTGCTCGGACTTCACCTCGTGGGCCTACAACTTCGCGGGCGTTACGCACGCGAGCGGCAATCTGCAGACGGGCATCGGCACGCAGGCATGTTCGATCGGCGCCGATCCGCTGGTGTCCGTCACCGATCAGGCGGGCGTCTTGCTCGACATCAACCAGGACAACATCGCACAACTGGTCGATCGCTTGCGGCCCGGCGACCTGTTGTACATCACGGAATCCGCGCAGCCGCAATCTTCGCCGGCGAACGTGGCCTCCGGCTTCGTGGTTTCGCACGTGGTGACATGGACGGGGATGCGCTTCAGCGATCTGCGCAACGGGCCGGAAGGCCAGTACTACGATCCCGCGACGGCCGGCCAGCTGGGCTCGCGGCTCGGCGGCGATTTCGCGAAGTTCTTCACGCGGGCCGACGGTTCGAAGACGAAGGTCGATCTATCGCAACTGGGTACCGCGGACATGGATCCCTGGATGATCATCGACAGCCACTTCGCCGGGCCTGCGTATCGCCCGTTTATCCTGAAGACGTCGAAGCTGGGTGCGGACTGGTATGTAAAGAGCCTGTCGAACGTACGCCGTATCATCGACGCCGACTCGGCCCGCAGCGATCCAGACCTCGCGCCGCTCATCATCACGAAAGAAGCAACGTCGCAAGGGCAATTCGGCACCATGGTCACCTTGAGCTCGCAGCAGTCGCGTAACTCGTCAGCGGGCCACAAGCTCGTCTATCAGATCTCCGGCGCAAGCGGTACGCCGACATGCTATCGCGTCGCGGCGAAGGCCTTCGACGCCTCGAACGTTTCGACAGGGTTGGCCAAGTAAGGCGCTGCCGCCGCGCCCTGCGGTGCCGCCTCGCAGCGGCCCGGCGTGGCGGGCGGCAGAGGGACGGCATCGCTAATTCAACGGCATTTCCATGATTCACCTATGACTTATTTCCTTTCGCGCCAAAGCGCGGTCACCAAGATTCTCAATCGCCTGCGCTCGCTTACCCTGGACAGCGAGAACATTCCCTCGGGAACACGCATCCATATTGCCGAACTGGAGCAGTTGCTGCGCGACGTGCGCCTGGGCCGACAGGAGGATTTCGTCCTGTCGGGTGACCCGCCGATGCGGATCGTCGTCGTCAATTGAGGAACGCGTCACGACAGTTTCTTGCGTCTGCGGCGGGGACGCAATTTCGCCTCGGCGCGGCCGGCGACAGCGACATCCTGCGAAATCGCGTAGCGTGACGCTCTGTCGGGCGATGAGCGCGATTGCCATAGGCACGGCGGGATATGCCGATCATTGGGCTTATCGCCGCGACCCGCCGCGACCCGCCGCGACTCGCCGCGACTGGCCGAGTCATTCGGCGGCCGGTCGACCGCCGCCAAAACAGCACGCCGGTTTCGCTGCGCCAATTCCCGGCGCTCCGTTCGGCGGTTCCGCTCGTTTCACTCCTTGCTCCACCGGCGCGCCGTGTAATTGCGCACGACCCGCTGGGCCGGGATCGGGACAAATACGTAGAAGGCTTAAGCGGGCTGCGCCAGCGTCGTAATCATCCTTACCGAAGTCTCGAGCCTTCATGTGGAGCAGGCGATCTCCGTTCTCGCCGCCTTGCGGACCGGCGGCCGGCTCCCAATCAGGCTGGCCGTTTCAGTCGGGCTCGTCAGTGACCGGTGCGATGGAGGCAGGGTGGGACGGCAAGCGGTATCAAAAAGCAGATGCAATCACTGGTGCGATTCTGTCAACGATCGAGGCGCCGTTGGTCCCGATGGCGCTCGAATGGCGGTTTTCTTCCCGGCGGCGAGCGAAACAGTGCGGGAAGACATCGCGACGATTTTGTCGAATCGCGAATGCGTGGCAACGAGAGAGCATGGCTGATCTGACCGGCGGCTCGAATAACGAATGAGGACAGGATGCGAAACAATCTCCCGGTGACAGGTGTCGAATTCGATTATCCCGAAACCAGCATGCTGGTTTCGGCTACCGATCTCTCCAGTCGAATCGAATACTGCAATCCGGCTTTCGTCGAGGTTTCGGGGTTTTCCCGCGAGGAACTCATCGGCCAGCCACACAATCTCATCCGCCACCCCAGCATGCCGCCCCAGGCGTTTGAAGACATGTGGGCAACCATCAAGGCCGGGCGCTCATGGACGGCGCTGGTGAAGAATCGCCGCAAAAACGGCGACCACTATTGGGTCCGCGCCAATGTCACGCCGATCATGCGGCGCGGAAAGACAGTGGGCTATCTGAGCGTTCGCACCAAACCGCGCCGCGACGAGATCCGCGAAGCGGAGGCGCTCTACGCTCGGCTGAACAGCGGAGCTCATCACGGCGTGCGCCTGCGCCGCGGGCAGGTCGTGCGCCCAGGCCTGTTGCATGTGTTCGACCTCTGGCGCGGGGCCGGGCTGCCCGCGCATATCGCGGCAGCCGGTGCGGCCGGTATGGCGGCCATTGCGTCGCTTCTCGCGGTCGCGGACCGGCTCTCGGGTTCGGCATTGTTATCGCTGGCGCTCGCGGCGTCCGCCGTCGGCACGGGGCTGCCGGCATTGCTGGTGGCCAGGCGCGCCCAGCAGCGGATTGCCGAATTGGAGCAGATCGGCGGCCGGATCGCCGCCGGCGATCTGACCGTCGACGTGCCGGTTGCGGCGGGGGCCTGCACGAGCGGGACCTTGCGGGCCTTGGCGCAGTTGCGCGTGAGCCTCGTCGCGATCGTGTCCGACGTGCGGATGCAGATCGATCAGATGAAGTCGGTCTCACAGGAAGTGGCCAGAGGCAATATCGACCTGTCACGGCGGACCGAAGTGCAGGCCGCATCGCTGCAGGAAACGGCGGCGTCGCTCGAGCAATTGACCGCCACGGTGAAGAGCAACTCGCAGGCGGCCACGCAGGCCAACACCATGGTCGGAGGCGCGCAAGCCGCGACGCGCGGTGGCTGCGAGGCCATCCAACGCACCGAGTCGACGATGCGCGGTATTTCCGATTCGTCGGACCAGATTCGGGCCATCGTGACGACCATCGACAGCATCGCGTTCCAGACCAACATACTCGCGCTGAACGCCGCCGTGGAAGCCGCCCGCGCGGGCGAAGCGGGCAAGGGCTTCGCCGTGGTGGCGAGCGAGGTGCGGAATCTGGCGCAGCGCTGTGCCACGGCCGCGCGGGAAATCAAGGGAATCGCCGATACCAACGCCACGGCGGCGATTGCCGCGTGCGATAGCGTTTCCGGCACCGCGGGCCGTATGGTGGAAATCGAATCGAACATGCAGCAGGTGTTTTCGATCGTGCAATCGATCGTTACCGCCAGCGTCGAGCAGTCTCAAGGCATCGATAGCATCAACAACTCGGTGACGCAGCTTGATAGCGCGACGCAGCAGAACGCCGCGCTCGTTGAAGAAGGCGCGACGACGGCGGGAAGCCTTGCGAGCCAGGCCAACGTGCTCGATGAAGCGGTGCGCCTGTTCACGCTACCGGATTGAGCACGCCGGCGCTGTCCATCCGATTGGGGCCTGTCGCGTCGGGCCGCCATATTCAGGTGGCGGCATCAGCGCCGGGCTTGCGCCACTTCACGACGCCGCGCGCCATCCGGGCTCGATGAAAGAGGACGCGCCGCGCCGGCAATAGGACCTGCATGCGCCGCACAACGCGCCGCGTTGGCCGGCCCGAGCCGCGCGCCGTGGCGGCGGCCGCCCATCCACGTGCCGCCGTGTAAGACGGTGTATCGGCAAATACCGCGCGGGTTTCGCACCGCCTGCCTTGGCGCGGTGAACGAGAGCGCCTGGCTTCGATCAGCGCGCGCGCCAGCAGGGTGGGGCCGCCGGCCAAGCTTCGTGCAGCCGATCGCATCGGCCAGTCGCACGTGCTCAGCGTTTCTGTTCGCTATCCTGAGTTTCTGATTGCCGGGGAAACCCCAGCCCGACAGAGACCGATCCGGCCGTGATGTCTCTTCAGTTGGCACAGCGAGTGACCGTAATACAAAGAAGCGTTTGGCTCGGTCGCTTGCATGCGGCGCAAGCCAGCGCAAGTGGCGGTCCGGCCGTTCATGATGCACACTCTCGCGAAAACATGATGCGCACACTCAGCTTCAAGCAGAAACTCTGGCTGCCCCTCATGGCAAGTCTCGCGGCACTGCTCGTCATTTCCACGTCCGCTGCCTACCTGTCGTACGAGACGCGCCTGAAAGAGCGCAAAATCGACCTCGTCAACAGCGCGCAGATCGGCTTGAGCATCGTGAAGGAATATGCTGAGCTCGCACGTAACGGCAAGCTCAGCGAAGACGACGCTCGCAAACAGGCGCTCGAGCGGCTGCGCGGCGTGCGCTACGGCAGCGACGGCTACTTCCTGGTACTCGACGGGAACGCGCGGATGGTCATGCATCCCATGAAGCCGAAAACCGAAGGCACCGATCTGTCCGCCGTGGCGGACGTAGACGGCCGGCACCACTACGCCACGTTCGTGCAGGTCGCAACGGGGCCGCAGGGCGCAGGCTTCGTCGACTACGTGTTTCCGCGCCCCGGCGTGACGCCTGCCAAGGCCGTGCCGAAGCTCGGGTACGTGCTGCGCTACGCGCCGTGGAACTGGATTCTTTCCACGGGCGCGTACCTGGACGACATCAAGGACGCCTTCTATCTCTCGCTCTACGTGACGGTCGGGCTGTTCGTCTCCGTCGCCGCGATGCTCGGACTGCTGGTGGCGCTCATCAATCGCAGCATCGAACGCACCATAGGCGGCGATCCGGTTCATGCCATGCACGTGACGCACGAGATCGCCGCCGGCAACCTGGCGGTGACAGTCGTCACGCGTAGCGGCGACAAGGCGAGCCTCATGCAAGGCATTCACGTCATGCGCGAGGCGCTGGACGGCATGGTGAAGCACATTCGGCGCACAGCGGGCGCGATCACCACGGCTACCAGCGAAATTGCGAGCGGCAACCTGGACCTTTCCGCGCGCACGGAGGAACAGGCGGCATCGCTCCAGGAGACGGCGGCGAGTCTCACGCAACTGACGCAGACCGTGAAGCAAAACGCCGACAACGCACGCGAGGCGAACCAGCTGGCGGCGCGCGCCACGCACATCACTGGCGAGGGCAACTCCGCGGTGCACCACATGGTCGACACGATCGAGCGGATCAACAGCAGTTCGGCGAAGATCTCCGAGATCACTAACGTGATCGAGGGAATCCCGTTTCAGACCAACATACTGGCGCTCAATGCGGCGGTGGAAGCCGCGCGCGCGGGCGAGGACGGGCGCGGCTTCGCGGTGGTGGCAGGGGAGGTGCGCAGCCTCGCCCAGCGATCGGCCTCGGCCGCCAAGGAGATCAAGGAACTGATCGGTTCGTCGGTGGCGATGATTCGCGACGGCGCGACCCAGGCCACCGAAGTGGGCGCGACCATGGACGAGATCAAGTCTTCCATCAAGCGGGTTTCGGATATCGTCGGAGAAATCGCCGCGGCATCCGAAGAACAAAGCCGCGGCATCGAGCAGGTGAGTCTTGCCGTTACGCAGATGGACGAGGTCACGCAGCGCAATGCTGCCCTCGTCGAACAGGCCGCGGCCGCGGCGCAGTCGCTCGAAGAGCAGGCCACGTCGCTGAAGGACGCAGTCGCGGTGTTCCATGTGGAAGACAGGGGCTGAGGGCGTGGCGACGCATGTGGCGGGCTATTGCCTGGCTAACGACGTGTCGGAGCGCGGCTGGCAGACGAAGCGCAACGGCCAGTGGGGAAGGGGAAGAGCTTCGACGGCTTCGGCCCGCTGGGCCCCTGGCTCGTCACCGCCGACGAGCTGCCCGACCCGCAGGCGATTCCGCTCGAACTGAGAGTCAACGACGAGTTGCGCCAGGCAAGCAGCACGGCCGACATGATTTTCCCGGTGGCGCAAATCGTCTCGTACCTGAGCCAATTCATGACGCTGCTGCCGGGCGATGTGGTGATCACCGGCACGCCGCAGGGGGTGGGCCTCGGCATGAAGCCGCCCGCCTTTCTCCGGCGCGGCGACGTGATGAGCCTGTCAGCCGGCCCGCTGGGGACGCAGCGGCAACGCGTTCGCTAGGCGCCGCTGGCCGTGCCACGAAACTGCATAGAGAAGCTGCGCCATGCAGCTTCGGATCGCAAGCATATGTCGAGGTCGTCACGCATTCTGACGAAGCAGTCCCCGCCCGCTCACTGGCCGTCCATTCGGTCGACGAGTTTGTCTTCAGCGTTCCCGATCTGCGGTCAGCCCGCGGCTTCTACGAGTGCTTCGGCCTCGATGTGATCGAAGAGGGCGGCGCCTTGGGCCTGTACACCCGAGGCAATCCCCATCGCTGGGGGCGTGTCGTCGAGGGGCCGGTGAAGCGTCTGCTCTGGGTCGTCTACGGCATCCACGCCGACGATGCCGCGGCCTTTGAACGGCACCTGCCGGGGCGCGCGGAGCGCATCGCGGCACCGCCGGGCGCGCCGGCCGACGGCTTGTGGTTGCGCGCGCCGGACGGCTTGCCTATCCAGCTCAAGGTTGCAGGCAAGTCGTCGCCCAACCATCCGGCTCCTCGGCAAGCCCCGCTCGCCTGCACGAATTCGGGACGGTCTCCCGCGAGCAGCAAGGTGGGCCAAGTGCGGCCGCTGTATCTGTCTCACATCCTCCTGTTCACGGCGGACGTCTCGCGCAGCCTCCAATTCTACGAAGACGTGCTGGGACTTCGTTTGTCCGACCGGTCCGGAGAGGTGATCGCTTTCATGCATACGCCGCATGGCAGCGACCATCACCTGATCGCGCTGGCGAAGTCGGATGGCTGCGGCCTGCACCACAGCAGTTGGTGCGTTGGCAGCCTGGACGAGGTCGGCATGGGCATGAGGCAGATGGAACGTGCCGGCTACCGAGGCGGGTGGGGCGTCGGGCGCCATGTTCTCGGTTCCAACTATTTTGCGTATATCCGTGACCCGTGGAACAGCTACGCCGAGTATTCCTACGACATCGACTATGTCGAGCCGGGCGCCAGCTGGCCGGCAGCGGATCATCCGATCGAAGACTCGCTCTATGTTTGGGGGCCCGACGTCCCCGAGGACTTCGTCTTCAATTACGAGGCCCAGCCCGCCTCGCCTCGATGATCCGCCCAAGGCGGCGTCAAGCCTTGTCCTGAGGGAAGCGGCAAAACCTCGGCGGCATATCGTGCTAGAGAAACAGACCGCAGGTGGCGAGCTGTCCCGGCAGGTGACGTGAGTCGGGGCACCAACCGATCGATCCAATCGCTGTCGTGATGGGTCGTTCGGCCAGGTTCCACGACGGTAACCGATGCCATGGCCGACCATGCCGGTAGATAACAATGAATGAGTCAGTATTCCTAAGGAGACGAAATGAAAGAAAGAATCAGCCTGGCGGCGGTCTTGGCGTCGCTCGCGACGGTCGGCATCGGTTCCGCCCAGGCGACGGAGAATGGGCTTGTCAACTATCCGATTGGCGTGAACACCGTCCTCGACGGTGTGCTTCCCGCGCCGGGCGACACTCGTTTCTACAATTACACGCAGTACTATGTCGCGAACAAGTTCGCCGGCGGGAAGGGCGATAGCGCCGTTCCCGGGTTCCGCAGCAGCGCCTTTGTCGACGCGCCTCGGGTCGTTCACACCTGGAACACGACGCTAGGTCCGTTCACCCTGTCCAGTGGGCTGATTGCCACCATATTCCACCTCAAACTCGATACCCCGGGCGGAAATGGAACGCGTAGCGCATTCGGCGACACGATCGTGCAGCCCCTGATGCTCGGCTACGTGAACCGGTCGCATTCGTTCTTCGCCTTTCTTACCAACGATGTCGCTCTACCCACCGGCGCGTACCAGGCCGATCGCGTCGCGAACACCGGGCTGAATACCTATGCCTGGATGCCTAGCCTGAACGTGACATGGTTTCCGGCCCCTGCTTGGGAACTGTCGGGCATGGCCCTGGTAGAACTCAACTCGCCGAACCACGCTACGAACTATCACTCGGGCGCTGTCGCCGCGTTCGACTGGCTCGTGGGATACGCCGTGACAAAACAGGTGCAACTCGGCGTGCAAGGCTTCTATCTCAAACAATTCACGGACGACACGGTCAACGGGCAGTCCGTCAACGAGAACGGCTTCAGAGGACAAGCCGTCGGCATCGGGCCGCAGGTTCGCTGGGAGTGGCGCCCCGGCTCGTCTGTCGTGCTGAAATACCAGCACGAGCTGGCCGTGCGCAATCGCCCGCAGGGCGAGCGAATCTGGCTCGAAGTCAGCGTACCTCTCTAGCGCCTGCTATGCGCGCTGCGCCATAGCGCTCGACGAACACCTTGTCGCGCCGCGCGCCTTGGCCGTGCCGTCCGTCGACGGCCGAATGCCTCGGCCCTGAGCCGGGTTCGCGATCCCCGGCACCGCGTAGCGCGGCAAACGCGGGTTCCAACGCCTCCTCGGCGTGTATCGCGTCGAACCTGACGGCCACGCGGCGGCGGCCAGGCCCGTCCCGCCTCGGTGAGCGCGCCGCCTCAAAATCATTCCCCCGGAGCAAGCGGGCCGATCCTGGCAGGCAGCCCGATGCCCACCGGCGGCTCGCGCGAAGCGGTGCCCGCCGTGCCGAACATGTCGGCCGCACGCTGCTGCAAGCGGCGCTTCATCCGTGTCGAGGATTCGGTTCCCTCGCCGGCATGATCGCTGGCTCGGCCCCGGCCGTTCCACTGGTCGCGCTGTCCGAATCGGCGGCACTCCCGCACCTCGGCGTGCCGCCTTGTGCGATCAGCGCACGAATCGAGGGTAATCACCGACGTCGAGCGGTTCAAGGCGGGGGCGCGTCACGCCGATATTGTGCCAACCGGTTAATGTCTGGAGCGACACATGAAGCTGTCCGCGAAGTTGATGATGATGGTTGCCGCCGCGCTGCTGGGGGTCGTCCTGCTTGCGGCAGTGTCGCTGCAAACCTTGCGCAACGCGCTGATCGACAGCCGCCGCGACGAGGTCGTCATCCTGTTGACCAAAGCCGAGCATCTCGTGGCTTCGTATCGCGCGATGCAGGCGAGCGGCGCCCTCACGCAGGAGCAGGCGCAGCAGCAGGCCAAGGCCGCGCTGTCGGCGCTCAATGCAAATTCCAAAAGCTACTACTGGGTGACCACGGCCGACGGCATCAATCTCGTGCATCCCAATGCCAAGTTCATCGGCACCCGCGCCAAGGGCAACCGCACGACCAGCGGCCTGACCGACAGCGAGGCATACCGGGCCGGGATGGCGCGCGATCACTTCGCGCTGGTGGACGTGCTGGTCAAGCGCAGCCCCGACGCCCAGCCGGAGCCGAAGCTCCAGGGCGTGGTCGCCATTCCCGGCTGGGACTGGTGGATCGGCACCGGATTCTTCTATGACGACATCGACGCGGCGTTCAGCAAGTTCGCGTTTCAGCTCGGTGCCATCACGCTGGTCATTGCCGCCGCGCTGGCCGCGATCGCCTTCGGCGTGCTGCGCAGCGTCAAGCGCACGCTGGGGGGCGAGCCCGCCCATGCCACGCACGTCGCCGCGCGCATTGCCGCCGGCGAGCTCGACGTGCAGTTCGATACGGCCAAAGCCGCGCCGGGCAGCCTGCTCGTCGCGCTCGGCGAGATGAAGGCGCGCTTGGCCGAGACCATCGCCGACATACAGACCGCGGCGCATTCGATCGCGCTCGGCACCCGCGAGATCTCGCAGGGCAATCAGAACCTGTCCGAACGAACGGAGCAGCAGGCGGCATCGCTGCAGGAAACCGCCGCCAGCATGGAGCAGATCACCTCCACGGTCAAACAGAATGCGGACAATGCGCGCCAGGCGAACACGCTGGTCGGCCATGCGAAGGAGGCGACCGAACTGGGCGGCGCGGCCGTGCGGGAAGTCGTTGAAACGATGCGTTTGATTTCGGAAGGGTCGGCGCGGATTTCCGATATCACCGTCGTCATCGAAAGCATCGCGTTCCAGACCAATATCCTCGCGCTCAACGCCGCCGTCGAAGCGGCTCGGGCAGGCGAGGAGGGGCGAGGGTTCGCCGTGGTGGCCTCGGAAGTCCGCTCGCTGGCGCAACGCAGCGCCGCGGCCGCGAAAGACATCAAGGGCTTGATCGCGACCTCGGCCGAGCGGGTGGACCAGGGCAGCCGGCTCGTCGAGACGGCGGGAGCACGCATGACGGAGATCGTGCGGTCGATCGACCATGTCGCCCACATCATGGGCGAGATATCGGTGGCCTCGGCCGAACAGAGCACCGGGGTCGAGCAGGTGGGCCTGGCGGTGGCGCAAATGGACGAAGTCACTCAGCAGAATGCCGCGCTGGTCGAGCAGTCGGCCGCGGCCGCGGCCTCGCTCGACGAGCAGGCGGCACGCTTGAGGACCGCCGTCTCGGCCTTCAGGCTGAGCGCCTGAGGGCAGGCGCGGCGGCCGAGGCCGCACCGGCACGGGCGGGCCGCCGGCCTTCGGGCCGAACCGATGACGCCTCGCGCACGGCGCCGGCCGCGCCGTCGCCTCGACTAGCGTGCCGAGGCACTGAAGCTGCTGACGTTGACCGAGCCGTTCGCGCCGTTGCTCTGAATCACCTCCACGCCGAACTGGGTGTTCAGCGTGTACCAGCTCGGATTCAGCCAGCCCTTGGTGTAGGCCAGGTAATAGACGAAGGGCTGGAGGTTGCCGCTGAAGCTGGTGGTCTGCGCAGTGCGCACGAAGCTCCATACCGGCCAGCCGTTGCTGCCCTGGTAGACGTCCCAGCTGCCGTCTATGCCGCCCAGCTTCACGCCCGACGCCACCCGGTTGCCGGCCGGCTGGGTGCCCGAGTAAGCAAGCCAGACCATCATCTCGCCCGAGGGCGAGCCGGGGTTGTTCGAGGGCGAGAAGAACAGGTCGTAGGCGGCGTCGTACTGGTTGTTGCCGCTCATGCTGTAGCTGACATGGGTGGGCAGCGGCGCCTGGGCCGACACCTGCACCGGGAAGCCGCCCGGGTCGGGCGACCAGGCCCCCATCTGCCAGCCGCGGTAGATGCTCGGGTAGGACTTGATCCCGCCGCTGCCGGTGGCCCACCACCAGGTGGACGACCAACTGTTGTTCGCGGCGCTGCCGGTGCAGACCTGCTGCCAGCCGCCGGGGTTATTGGCCAGGCCCCATTCGTCGTTCTGGATCGTGTAGCTGCCTTGCGCGAGTGAACCGTATTGCGTCGAGATGCAGCTTTGCGCCGAGGCGGTGCCGCCGAACAGGATCGACAGGGGCAGCAGCCAGCGGGCGCGGTGCAACGGATTCGATAGCATGGACGATCTCCACAAGGAAGGATTGCGGCGGATTCGATCGGCTGGCCGGCAGGCGGACGTCTCTGGAAATATATTCGATGGCCCCGGCCGCATTCGAGACAATGCGTGAGCGAGCATACATTATCTTCCTGCCTCGGTTCAAAATCAGCCTGCTATTGTTTTCGATATAAAGATTTTGCTTTGCATTGCAGCATCGCTGGAAATGAAATCCATGAGCAATCGTTGAATTTCCGGCACGCGTCGAATTTGTCATGGAGGCGGTTTCGCACATTGCGGCGGCGGGATGATTCGAGACGCTGCGGCAGCGAGGCCGGATAGCGCGTCGCGGCGCCGAAAGCAGCCCGCGGCGCAGGCGGCATCGGCCTGGCCCGGATTCGACAGGCGTATCCGTTTCGAGCGCCGCCGCGATATTCGCGCCGCTTGCTCGTAACGGCGGCCCGGTTATTGGCCCTGCTCGAGCAGGCTTTCGCCGGCCCGGACGGCATGCCGGGCCGGGATAGCGCTGCATGCATCGCGGCCCGGCATCAGCGTTGTCCAGATTGCCCGGCGTCCCATCCTGATTGATCGAAACGGTCGGCATATCGGCGTCATGCTCGATCATTTTTTCTGGTTATTGAATTAACGAATTGACTGGCGACGAAATGTTCGCATTGCTTTCCTGATACCGTTAATGCCGATCATCGGCATTGCGTGCAGGGCGCGGACATGCTTATAGTAGCGGTCACACCTTGCCCAGCATGCTGCGCCTCACCCCTCGCATCACCGGAACCGACCATGACCGACCAGCCCCGCCTCAGCTACGCGACCCTGCTGCGCAACGCCGAAGGGCTCTTGCAGGACATGACGGCCGGCCGCGCCGGCCTCGAGCTGGACGCCGAGACCCGGGCAATGGGCCGCGGCGTCATCGCGCTGTTCGAGGCGATGGGCGACGAGGTCAGCATGGCGCTCGACCCGGTCGCGAGCGCGACCTTCCGCGAGAATCTCGCCCGCCTGCGTGAACTGGTTCGCGATCCGGCCGACGAGGGGGCCGATGGAGACGGGCCGCGCGCTTGACGCGTCGCGGGCCGCTCTCTTGCAGCCCGCCGCGCGGCGCCGAGGCGATCTCCGCCTCGCCGGCGCGGCGCCGCACCCACGCCAGCGGCGGCGGCGCCGTCGGCGAGCAACCCTGCCTCGGCTGCGCCGCGCTCCGGCGCCATGCTGAAGGGCGCCGACAGGCACGAAGCCATCCAGATCCGTCCTCATGAACGTCGCCGCGGCGTAACCGTCCGTTCCGCGCATCGATCCAGGAAGCGCCTTGCCGAGACTCCGTATGCCCCACATCGACGTGCAGCCCATCGCCGCGCCCTACGACGCAGCCCTCGCCGACACGATCGCCGCGATCCAGACCCTGAGCTGGCAGCACGCCTACGCCGGCCTGTTGCCGGCCGACTACCTGATGCATCGGGCCTTGGCCGAGCGCGGCGCCACCTGGCGCGCCCGCTTGCTCGAAGGCGCCGAGGCTCCGCTGGAAATCTCGCTGGCGCGCGGCGACGGCGTGCCGGTGGGCTTCAGTTGCCTCATGCCGGAGCGGGAGCCGGAATACGGCGTCTACCTCGATAACCTGCACGTGCTCCCCGCCTTTCAGGGCTACGGCCTCGGCAAGCGACTGCTGGCAAGCTGCGCGGCCAGGCTTGCCGAAGTCTGGCCAGGGCGTCCGCTGTTCCTTTACGTGCTCGATGGCAATACGATGGCGCGCGAGTTCTACCAGCGCATCGGCGGCAAGGAGTCGGCCCCGTTCAACCACACCTTGACTGGCGCGAACGTCGTCTTGCCGGTGCGGCGCGTGACGTGGACCGAGGTGCCGGCGCTCATGGCACGACTGGCGCCGCGCCGGACATAGCCGGCGCCGGTGGCCGCCGGACCCGGCCGCTTTTCGGAGGCTGGCCGCCTTAAGCGGCAAGTCCGCCTGCTCGGCAAGGGCCGCGTCGAGGAGCGGCGCGCCGCGCGGCGCGTCAGGCGGGCATGTGAGTTTCAAGCGGTCCGCAAAGCGCCGGGCAGGCCAGCCTGGGGAGCCTGCCGCGCACGGCCCGCCTTCGTCCGGCATCAAGCATCGAAGCGGCTGCCCGGCTGCGGGCCGGCCGCGATTTTCGGATAAATTGAAACTTGAGAGAATGGCTACTCGGCGGGAAACCGCGCGAAGCAGGGCGGGAAGACGCCTATCCCCTGAAGAATGGATGGCAGCGAGGCCGGGCGGCGCGGATGGGACGTTGTAACGGTATTGCAACACCGACAGGGTGGTAACGGCATGGACTGGAAAAATTGGAAGATTGGAGTGCGCCTGGGCACCGGCTTTTTTATGGTGCTGGCACTCATGGTCACGCTGATTGCCGTGGTGGAAATACGCTTGGCGGGGATCGAGCAGATAAACGATGGAATCATCAAGCGGGATTGGATTAAGGCAAAGGCGGCGCATAACATCAATGCGCTGACGCGCGCCAATGCGGCGCTGACGATGCAGCTGTTCATTACCACCGACCCGGCCAGGCTCACCGGGATTCGCCAGGGCATCAACGCCAACAAGGCCGCCATCACCGCCTTTCTCGATACGCTCGACCGGCAGTCCGACAATACCGACAGCCAGGGCTTGCTCGCGAGAGTGAGAGCGACGCGCGAGGCCTACGTGCGCTCGTTCAGTCAGGTGTCGAATCTGCTGGCAGCCGGCCGGCATGACGAGGCAGTGGCCCTGATGAACGGCGAAACCCTAGGAGCCCTGAATGAACTGCAGCAGTCGGTGGCCGCGCTGACTGAGCTACAGGACGCCCGGGTCGCTCAGGCGGGCGCCCGATCCCGGGAGAATATCTCCGAGGTGCACGTCCTGATGCTCACGCTCGGCGCGGTCGCGCTGTTGATCGGGATCGGCTTCGCATACATGATCCTGCGCTCGATCACCCGCCCGCTGCACGAGGCGCTACGGATCGCCCAGACGATCGCGGCCGGAGATCTGACCGCTCATATTGATCCGCGATACCGTGACGAGACGGGCGAGCTGCTGCTTGCGTTGCGCGACATGAACCACAACCTGAAGAACGTGGTCGGAGAAGTGCGGGCCAGCGCGGACACCATTGCCATCGCGTCGAGCCAGATTGCGTCGGGCAACGAGGATTTGTCCGCGCGCACCGAGGAGCAGGCCGCTTCGCTCGAGGAAACTGCCGCGAGCATGGAGGAGCTGACCTCCATCGTCAAGCAGAACGCGGAGCATGCGAGGCAGGCAAGCGAGTTGGCGGTGCGTGCGTCCGAGATCGCGCATCGCGGCAATGAGGTGGTGGGGCAGGTGGTGGGGGCCATGACCGAGATCAGCGAGAGGTCGTCGAAGATCGCCGACATCATCAGCATCATCGAAGGCATTGCCTTCCAGACCAATATCCTTGCGCTAAACGCCGCCGTGGAGGCGGCCCGCGCCGGCGAGCAGGGGCGCAGCTTCGCGGTGGTTGCCGGCGAGGTGCGCTCTCTTGCGCAGCGCTCGTCCGATGCTGCGCGGGAAATCAAGGCGCTCATCTCGACCTCCGTGCAGAAAATCGAAGACGGCTCGGAACGAGCCGGCGACGCGGGCCGCACGATGGCCGAAGTGACGCAGGCGGTGAGGCGCGTGACCGACATCATGGGCGAGATCGCGGCCGCCTCTGGCGAGCAGAGCCGCGGTATCGAGCAGGTCAACCGGGCGGTCGAGCAGATGGACGAGGTGACCCAGCAAAACGCGGCGCTGGTCGAACAGGCGGCCGCTGCCTCGAAGTCGCTCGAGAACGAGGGCCGCTTGCTCACGGCGGCAATGACCTTCTTCCGTCTCGACGAGGCGCCGCACCGAGGATTGCCGGCGCTGCGCGAAAGCTGAGCGGCGCGCTTGATGGTGCCGGGCCGTCCTGGACCCGCCGCCAGGCAGTGCACGGCTCAGCGGCGCCTTGCAAGCCGGCAAGCCGGCAAGCCGGCGACCGCGTCGCAGACTGCACTCAGCATAGGCCTTCATATAGTCGTAAGCGATGCCAAGCGTCAGCGCCGGCGTGAGCAGATACCGGAAGTTCGCTTCGACGTTGTGGAACGCGGCCGTGCCCGGATAATGCAGCGAGTCGAGCGACGAGAACGAGCCCAGGCCGCGGAACTGCGTATTGGTGTATATCGCGCCGACCGTCGCCTTGCCGATCCGGTACGCGCCCCCGGCCGCGATGATCTGCTGCGTGCTCGCCGACGCGTAGTCCGCATAGACCGTGCTGGCCGTCAGGTTCGACGCGGTGGGGCTGGACGTGCGGTGGTTGCCGAAGAACGAGAAGTTCGGACGGCGCACGTTGAGGTAGCCGGCGCCCAGCGACAGCGGCCCTTGCTCGTACCCCGCGCCGAGCGACCAGATCTGGTTCGTGCCGAGGCCGCCGGCCGTGCCGCCCAGGCTGCACGCGGCGCCGAACCGGAAGCCCGCGCGGTCGACGCGCTTGAACTTGAGCGCGTCGTTCATACGGTTCGTGTTCTGCAGGTTATCGAGGTCGCCGGGGTGCGCGCCGTAGCCGGTCGCCCATTGCGCGGCGGATTCGAAGCGCGCGGCGAAATCCAGATCGAGTCGTGGGGCTGGCGCGTGCCGTTCGTGTTCGGCCTGCTGGTGGCGCCGGTCGGCCTCTATATCCGCCGGCATATCGGCGACACGCTGCCGCCATCGCAGGCGCAGCACGCCGCGCCGGTGCGCGATCTGCTCGCGCGCCACCTCGGACGCGTCGCGCTCGCGGCCGGCATCATGGCCGTGTCGACCGCGGCGAGCTATCTGATGATCCTCTACATGCCGACCTACGCGGTCAGGCAGTTGCATCTGCCCGCGTCGACCGGATTCGCCGCGACCGTGCTGACCGGCGCGATCCTGATGGTATTCACGCCGCTGATGGGCCATCTCGCGGACCGCCATGGCCGCAGCCGGTTGATGACGCTTTCCGCGCTCGTCACGCTGCTGACGATCTACCCATGCTTCCGCTGGTTGATCGGCGCCCCGTCGTTCGGGGTGCTGATGGCGATCATGGTGCTGGCGGGCCTGTTGAAGGCGATCTACTTCGGCCCGCTCGCCGCCGTGCTGTCGTCGCTGTTTCCCACCAACGTGCGCAGCACCGGCTTGGGCTTCAGCTACAACATCGGCGTGATGGCATTCGGCGGCTTCACGCCGTGGCTCGTGACGGCCATGATCGGCTGGACTCATGACCCGGTCTCTCCGGCCTTCTACCTGATGGGCTGCGCCGCGCTCAGCCTCGCATGCATTGGCGTCTACCAGCGCTGCGTCGACAAGCATCTGTGAGGTCCGAACCTCACGCTCCCACGGGACCACGGTCATGGCCGACTCTTCTCTCTCGAACGGCGACGATGTCAGCGGCTGGCTGATGTATCACTCGGTCGGCGTCTATCCGGGCCAGCGGGCAGCCGTGGCCGAGGCGCTCGCGCGCTTCACCGCCGACTGGTACGCGCCCGACGATCGCCGCTGGCGCATCGGGCTCGCCGCGCGCGACGCGCTGCTGTCGAACTGGGCGACGCTGATCGGCGCGGACCCCGCGCAGGTGTTCGGCGCGCAGAACGTGACCGACGTGTTCGCGCGCTTCCTCGACGGCCTGGACGTCGCCGCGCTCGCCGGACGCACCGTGCTGGTCGCCGCGGACTGCTTTCCGAGCCTGCATTTCCTGCTACGCGGCGTGGCCGCGCGCTACGGCTTCGCGCTGAAGACCGTGCCCGTGCGGGCGGGCGACGCCTACGTGCGCGACGAAGACTTCATCGCCGCCTGGAGTCCCGACGTCGGCCTCGCACTGATCACCTGGGTGTCGTCGCTGACTTCGAAGCGTGCGGACCTTGCCGCGCTGACGGCCCATGCGCGCAGCCGCGACAGCCTGGTGGCCGTCGACATCACGCAAGGCGCCGGCATCCTGCCGTTCGATCTGGGGCAGACGCCGGTCGACTTCGTCTGCGGCTCCACCCTCAAGTGGCTGTGCGGCGCACCCGGCACCGGGCTCGGCTATCTCGCGCCGCACCGGCTCGCCGCCGGGATGCAGCCGCCGGTGCGCGGTTGGTTCAGCCAGCCCGATCCGTTCAACTGGGACCTCGATGCCTTCGCCTATGCGCCGGACGCGCGTCGCTTCGACACCGGCACGCCGTCGTTGCTGCCGTTCGTCGCCTCGAAACCCGGTTTCGACTGGCTGCTCGCACAGCCGCCCGGCACGCTGCGCGCGCACAATCTCGCGCTGGGCCGCCAGTTGATCGAGATCCCCGAGGGGCGCGGTTACCGGCTGCTGTCGCCGCGCGACGACGCTGCGCGCGGCGGCAGCATCATGGTGCAGACGCCCGCGCATCTCGATCCGCAACAGGTGGTCGGCATACTGGCCGCCCAGCGCGTCCTGATCGATTCGCGCGGCCGCACGCTGCGCCTGTCTCCGGGCGCCGGCACCACCATCGCCGGTATCGAGCGCGTCGCCGCGCATCTGCCGCGATGAGGGCGCGCGGCGCCAGGCGTTCGCGCCTTGCCGGCAAGGCATGCCGTGTGGGGCGAGCGGGCCGCCTCGGGCCGCCTGGTGAACCCCACGCCTCCTGCCTGTTCCATCACGATCGCAACCCCGGGATACCTTGTCCATGACGACCTCGCTTTCCTTCCAGCCGCTCACCGGCGTGCGCGGTTTTCTCGTGCCGATGTCGTGCTCCGATCTTTCCGCGACGACGCAGTTCTTCATCGAGCGGCTCGGTTTTCGCATCGATGCGATTTTCCCCGCCGACAGCCCTCGCACCGCGATCCTGTTCGGCTGCAACCTGGCGCTGCGCATCACGCTCGGCGCGCCCGACGGGGTGACCAAGCTCGACGTGCTGTGCGACGACGAACGGCAACTCGGCGAAACGCAGCGCACGCTGATCGCGCCGAACGGTGTCGAGATCAGGCTCGTCGCGGCCGAGCCGCGTATGAAGGAACCCGTCAACCGCCAGGAACTCGTGCTGTCGCGCGCGCAGGAGGGCGCCGAATGGAGCGTCGGACGCGCGGGGCTGCGCTACCGCGATCTGCTGCCGAAGCGCCAGGGCGGCGCGTTCATCGCGTCGCACATCCGCATTCTGGAAGGCGGCCCGGTGCCCGACTACGTGCACTTCCACAAGATTCGCTTCCAGATGATCTTCTGCCGCAAGGGCTGGGTGCGCGTCGTCTACGAAGGCCAGGGCGAGCCGTTCGTGCTCGATGCCGGCGATTGCGTGCTGCAGCCGCCGTGCATCCGGCACCGCGTCCTCGAGAGTTCGGCGGGCGCGGAGGTGGTCGAGATCGGCACGCCGGCCGAGCACATCACGATTGCCGATCACGACATGACGCTGCCGACGCCGACGCTGCAAGCGGGCCGAGAATTTGACGGACAGCGCTTCGTGCGCTATGAAAAGCGGGGCGCGGACTGGGCGCCGTGGCGGATGCCCGGCTTCATCGCCTCCGATACCGGCATCGGCCAGGCAACCGGCGGCCTGGCCGGCGTGCGCCTCGTGCGCCCTGCGCAAGGCGAGAGGGCGGCGCCGCTCGCGCAGCAGCGGCACGCGTCGGAATTCTGCTTCTTCTTCGTGCTGTCGGGACGGTTGACGGTGTGGCAAGGCGCGCGCGCCTATCCGCTGGCGGCGGACGACAGCATGGCGATTCCCGGCGAAACGCCGTATGGCTTCGCGCAATGCAGCGCCGATCTCGAACTGCTCGAAGTGACGCTGCCGGCCGATCTGACGGTTTCGACCAGCCAATGAGCGGGGCGAGACGGCGGACGCCGGGCCTGGCTTGCCGCTGCGACCGGCAGCAAAAAGGCGCGACCCGCGCCGCGCCTTTTCGTGTGGTTCCCGACGGCAGGCCGGTATCCTCAGTTCTGCAGCAGCGGGTTCAGTGTGGTGCAGATGAAGCCGGTGCAGTTTTTCGCGCTCAGATAAACCGACGCGGTAGTGGGCGTGCCGGCGCTGAACCCGAGATCGCCAAAATAGGCATTGCCCTGTGCGCCGAGCGTGTTCGCCTGCGTGAGGAAGGCTGCGCTGGTGGTCTGCGTCGTGGCGGACTGGAACGTGAAGGTGGGCGACTGCGTCTGATCCTTGAAGTAGATCTCCACGTCGTCCGAGCCGATCATGGCTTCGCCCTTCGCGCGATAGCCGCGTGCGCCCTCGGCATTGGCCTGGGTGATGAAATCGCTCGCCGTGTTGGCCGCGGCCGGTGCCTCATAGGCATAGGTCGCGTTCGATGCGGCATTTTTCATGTACATGTTCTGCGTCGCGCCGCCGAACGCAAACGGTCCCACATACCAGTAACCCGACTGCCCCTGCGCATTGGCCTGTGTCAGGAAGGCGGAGGCGCTCGTGGTGCCCGGCAGGAACTGATAGCTGTAGGTGGCCGACGAGCCGTCGTTGCGATACAGCGTGCCGTAGTTGAGGCCGCCGTCGAAGCGGAAGCCGCGCGCGCCTTGCGCGTTGAGTTGCGTGAGTCTGTCGCTCTGCGTACTCGGCGGGGCCAACAGTTCGTAGGTATAGGTGCTGGCCGATCCGTCGTTGACGAACACCGAGCGGATGGCGTTGTCGCTCGAATAGAATTGGTCGCCCAGGTAGCGGAAGCCCTTCGCGCCTTCTGCGTTGACCAGCGTGAGGAAGCTCGCCGCGTCGGCCGCCGGCGCGAGCGCCTCGAAGCGCGAGGTCAGCGTGCTGCCGCTGTTGGTGGAGCCGCTGCCCGATCCGTTACCGGTGCTGCCGGTGCTGCCGGACGTGGAAGTCGAGCCCGACGGCGTGGACGACGATGCGGTGGGCGAGCTGCCGCCGTCGTCCCCTCCGCATGCGGACAGGACGAAACAGGCGAACACGGCCAATGCGGCTGTTTTTTTCATGGCGACCTCTAGTAGTGAATTGTGATGGCGCGCAAGAACGATGCAAGACTCACCGCTTGCGCGTCGTGACCGCTGGGCGGCGGGTGAGTGTTCGGCGGCGGCAAGCCCGCCGTGCGTCGGGACCAGGCTGCGGCGGCTGGCGAGGCGGCGAGTCCGCGGCCTCGAGCGCGTTGGCTCGGCCCAGCCTGCCGCGCAGGTTCTGCGCTCGGTAGCCGCGCGGCGCTGCGGGGGCGCACCGGATCGCGTGCGGCCGGGGTGGATAGGATTGCGTCCACCCGAGCCGACACGCATCTCGAGGTGCTCTCAGGCTCTGCTTTTGTCTCGCTCAAGGCTGCTTGCCCGCCAGCCGTTTCTCGCTGCCCGAGCGCGGCCGGCATCGATATCCAAACATGACGCGATAGGCAATGATGACGCGATTAGCAATGATAATGGAGAAAAATGGCCTGTCAAGGCCATTTTGATCTTAAAACTTGCGCAATGCGTCAGTTTTGGTATGCTTTTCCCTTCCCGCCTTTCTGAGACCCCATCGAGATGCCCACTCCCGAGCAGGCCAACGTCGATCTCGTGACCGCCAACAAGGTGCGCGATCTGCTGAGCCGGCATGGCATTCCGCCACGAAGCCAAAACACGACGATCGCGAACGTGCTGGGCCTGAGCTTTTCGGTCGTCACGCGCAAGATGAAAGGCCTGATCCCGTGGAATCTGTCGCAGTTGCAGGATATTGCGACGCACTTCGGCGTGCCGCCTGCGATCCTGCTCGACGACAAGGGCACCCAGCCGGCCGCGGCCGACATGATCGACGCGACCTTCGTGGTGGAATCGCGGCGCTTTCGCTGCCGCGCCGCGATCTCGACGAAGGCCAGCAGCCAGGTCGAAACGGATTTCGTCGCGTCGCAGTGGCAGGGCGCCTGGATCGTCACCGAGCGGGCCCACGCGCACCAGGGCCGCACCTATCCGGTCGAACTGATCGAACTGCGCTCGGCCCAGCCGACCGCCTATGCCGCGCGGATCGCCGTGGTCGACGATGCGCCGGATGTCGCCGAGACGGTGTGCGAGTATTTCATCGAGAAAGGGGTGAACGCGATTCCGTATTTCGACGGCGCGAGCTTCCGCAAGGCGCTGGCGAGCGAGGATTTCGACGCCTACATCCTCGACTGGATGCTCGGCGACCAGACGGCCGCCGAACTCGTGCGGGGCATCCGCTCGAGCGAGAACAGCGGCGCGCCGATCTTCCTGCTGACGGGCAAGATCTCGACCGGCGAGGCGAGCGAGGAGGAGATCGCGCACATCGTGTCGCACTACAATGCGCGCTGCGAAGAAAAACCGGTGCGCCTGCCGATCCTGTTTGCCGAAGTCGCACGCGAACTGAAGATCACGTCGCCGGCCGCGGCCGGCTCGAGCTGAGCCCGCCGCGACGCGCCATCGCATCAAGCACACGGGAGAAAGTCATGCGCAAGTCAAGCATCTGGACCAGAAGCCTTCTGGCGGCCTGCCTGCTCGGAATGGCAGCGGCCACCTGGGCGGCGGCGTTTACCTTCACCGTCGATGGCAAGATCGGCAAGAGCAATCAGCCCGGCAAGACCAGCTACGTCTTTTCCGAGCGCGCGTTGATGGCCTTGCCGCAGCATACGATCGTCACCTCGACGAGCTGGACCCCGAAAGCCACCTTCACCGGCCCGCGCCTGTCCGACGTGCTGAAGATGGTCGGCGCGCATGGCACGCAGATCGAATTGCACTGCATCGACGAATACACGTTTACGATTCCCGCCTCCGATGCCGACCGGTACGGCGTGATCCTCGCGCGGACGATGAACGGCAAGGTGCTCGGCAACGACAACTACGGCCCGCTGTGGCTCATGTATCCGCGCGACGAGTATCCCGATGAGCTGATGACGCCGCTTGGCGAGGCCAAGTTCGCGTGGCAGGTCGTCGGTCTGACCGTGAAGTGAGATGACGCGGCAGCAGTGGAGAAACAAGAAGATCATCCTGATCCTGGGCTGGCTCTGGATCATGGGCTTCGCGGCATGGGCGTTCCTGCTCTGGGATCTGCTCGCCACCTCGGTCAACGAAGGCGTGCGCGAAGGGCCGCGCGAGGGGGTGTTCTGGACCGCCGCGCAATATCGCAACGTCTATGCGCGCTTCGACCGGCAGCTGATTCTCTACGCGACGCATCGCGACGACGACTTCGATCACGTGCAGATGCAGCTCGACAGCCTGTCGGTGTCGTTCGGCTTCCTGCAGCGGCCCTCCGAAGTGTCGACGTACTGGCTGCGCATCCCGCGCGCGCGCAAGGAGATCGACGCGCTCGGCGAATTCATGGCGCACCTGAAGCGCGAGGTGCCGCGCCTGCGCGATGCGCCGCAGAACGCGCAGCAGATGGTCGACGAAGTCGGCGCGCGCTGGCCCGAGGTCAACGGCCTCGCCAACTACTTCCGCGCGATCGAAATCGAGCAGCGTGACTTCATGTTTCATCAGCTGAAGAACCGGCAGCGCGCGATCCTGATCCTCGGCATCGTGCTCGGCGTGATCTTGTGCGCGCTGTTCCTGCTGCTGTTCTATACGATGCGCACGCGCGACGACCTGCTCGAACGGCAAAACGCGGCGCTCGACGCGGAGCGCCAGGCCTCGGACCGTGCATTCGAGATGATCGAGGCGAAGAACGCATTCCTCGGGATGGTCAGCCACGAACTGCGCACGCCGCTGCAGGCGATCAGCGGATCGATCGAGATCCTGCTCGCCCGGGCGCAGTCCGAAGCGAACCTGAAGACCATCCGGCGGCTGCAGAACTCCGCGTTGTCGCTGGAGGCGCTCGTCAAGGAGCTCACCGACTACATCAAGCTGCGTTCGACCAAGCGCATCGTCAAGCTGGATACCGTCGGCATCGCGCCGCTGCTCGCCGAAGTGCTCGAACCGCTGCGCGGCAAGGTTGCGGCCAAGCGGATCACGATCACGCGACGCATCGAGCCGGCGGGTCTTGCGATCCGCTCCGATCGCACGCTGCTGCGGCAGGTGCTGTCGAACCTGATCGAGAACGCGGTCAAGTACACGCTCGGCGGCTCGATCGAGGTGGCGGTCACCCTCGAGGACGCGCGCGGCCAGCAGGCGAGGATCGCCGTGCGCGATACCGGGGCCGGCATCGCGAAGCAGCATCTGCCGAAGATATTCGAGCCGTTCTATCGTGCGAACGACCCGGGCGGGCCGAGCGTGGACGGGATCGGCATGGGGCTCGCGGTGGTGCGCGAAATCGTGACCACGCTGCGCGGCCGGGTGGAGGTTCGCAGCGTGGTGGGCGAAGGCAGCGAGTTCGTCGTGACGCTGCCGGTCGAGGTGCCGGGCGCCGATCCGGCCGGCAACGCGGCGGCCGAGGTGCCGGCGCCGCCGCTCGCGCTCGCTCGCCGCGGCTGGCGCGCGCTGGTGATCGACGACAACGACAACGCGCGTGAAACGCTCGGCGCGATGCTGTCGGCGCTCGGCATCGACGTCGATCTGTGCGACACCGGGCAGGACGGCATCGCGCGCGCCGGCACGCGCCGCTACCACCTCGTGATGCTCGATCTCGAACTGCCGGACCTGAGCGGATTCGAGGTGGCGCGGCGCATTCGCGCGCTGGCGGAGCCAGACGGCGGCGCGCGGCCGGCGCTCCTCGGGGTGAGCGCCTACGAGTCGGCCGCGCTGGACGAGCAGCGGCACGTGTTCGACGCGTTCCTGCCGAAGCCCGTCCATCTCAGCGAGCTGCGCTCCGTGGTCGAGCGCCTGCTCGCCTGAGGCCCCGGCAGCAGGCGCCTCGGGCCAGCGCGGGCCAGCACGGAGCAGCACGGAGCAGCACGGAGCAGCACGGGCGGGGCCGGCTCGGCTCACGCGCAAGCGGGCGCCTCGCTGCCGCGATCGGCGTTCTGCGGTAGATTCTCCGGGCTGGCCGCGCGCATCCGCGCCGCGGCCGTCCCGCATCGTCATGGAGGATTCGCAGATGGCAGATCGTTCGTTGGGCAATTCGGATATCCGGGTCTCGCCGCTCGTGTTCGGCGGCAACGTGTTCGGCTGGACGGCCGACGAGGCCACCTCGTTTTCGCTGCTCGACGCGCTGGAGGACACCGGCATCAATTTCATCGACACGGCCGACGTCTATTCGGCCTGGGTGCCGGGCAACCGGGGCGGCGAATCGGAGACCATTCTCGGCAAGTGGCTCAAGCGCTCGGGCAAGCGCGAGCGCGTGGTGATCGCCACCAAGGTGGGCATGCTCGAGACGCGCCCGGGCCTGTCGCGCGAGAACATCCTGAAGGCGGTGGACGATTCGCTGCGCCGCCTGCAAACCGATTACATCGATCTCTACTTCTCGCACCGCGACTTTGCCGATTCGGCGCCGCTCGAAGAGACGCTGGCCGCGTACCACACGCTGATCGAGGCGGGCAAGGTGCGCCTCATCGGCGCGTCGAACTATAGCGGCGCACGGCTGCGCGAGGCGGCCGAGCTCAGCCGGCGCAACGCGCTGCCCGCCTATCAGGTGATTCAGCCGGAGTACAACCTGTACGACCGCGCCGACTACGAGCAGGATCTGGAGCCGGTGGTGCGCGACCTGAAGCTCGGCGTGGTCACCTATTTCGCGCTCGCGAGCGGCTTCCTGAGCGGCAAGTACCGTTCGCGCGACGACCTCGCCAAGAGCCGGCGCGGCTCGCATGTGGAAAAGTATCTGAACGCGCGGGGCTGGCGCATCCTCGACGCGCTCGACAAGGTGGCGGACAAGCACGCGGCCACCCCGGCCTCGGTCGCGCTGGCCTGGCAGATCGCCCGGCCGAGCGTGACCGCGCCGATCGCGAGCGCCACCTCGCTGGAACAGCTGAAGACGCTCGGCACCGCGCTGCAACTGAAGCTCGACGCCGAGGACGTGCGCGCGCTGGACAGCGCCAGCGCGGCCTGATTCGGCCTGGCGCCTGCCAGCCGCGCTCGCGGCGGCCGGCGCGTGGGCGGCGCGGCAGGTTCGCGGCGCGCCGCGCATCGGCCCGGCGCGGGCGGGGCGGTTGCGCCATCGCCGGCGGTCGCGCCGGGCCGGAATAACGGCGCCGGCTTTCCCGCCGGGCCGGCATGGATGCGCCCGCAACGGCCGCCCGGGCATGAAACCTGCTGCATGGATTCCGGCCGGCCGCGCGGCCGCTCGACGCTGCTGCGCCGCCGCACTATCGGCCGATATAGCTTCAGCATGCGTTTCGCCAGGCTTTTGATAATTTGTTAAATCGATTCGATACGGTGCATTGAAACGACAAAGCAAATTTCAGTGCGCAAATGCAATGCCGGCGGCCTTGCGCAGACCCGGGTCGTCGCGCCGTGGTCCGCGCCCGGCGTGCCTTTGCACGTTTTTTCACGGTTGGCAACCGCCGCGCGCGATTGTGTCCCGACTGTAACGTTTGCCGGACGGTGGATATCCGCGCCGGAGTTCTTTGGCTAGAATCGCCGTATCCAAAAAAGACAGTCGGATCGCGTGATCCATGACTTCGTCGTTTTCCCATCGCTGCCATGAAAATCGATGACAACACGCCGACGCCTTGCCGATTCCCGCGACCCGTTACGCACCGCCGCGGCACTTGATGCCGCCTCGCGGGCAGCGGCCGCGATCGGGCGCCGCCTCGGCGCCGCGGCGAGGGCGATCGGCACGCTGATGGCGGCGGCGGCCTTGGGGCTCGCGGCGGCGCCGGCCGCGCTGGCCGCCGACGCGGCCGATGCCGCGGCGGTGCCGGCACCGCAGGCCGCGGCGCCGGCCGGCAATGCCGCTCAGCCTTCGTTCGCCCTCTACTACGGCGCGCATCCTCCCGTCGAACTGCTGTCCGCCTACGACGCGGCCGTGGTCGAGCCCGACAGCGGCTTCGATCCGCTCGCGCATCCGCTGCCGCACACCACCTGGTTCGCCTATGCCAGCGTGGGCGAGGTGCTGCCCTCGCGTGCCTACTACCCGGCGATCCCGAAGTCCTGGTTCGCCGGCAGCAACGCGACGTGGGCCTCCCGCGTGATCGACCAGAGCCAGCCGCAGTGGCCGGCCTTCTTCGTCGATCAGGTGATCCGCCCGCTGTGGGAGAAGGGCTACCGCGGCTTCTTTCTCGACACGCTCGATTCCTACCAGCTGGCCGCCACCACCGACGAGGCGCGCGCGCGCCAGCAGGCCGGGCTGGTGGCCGTGATCCGCGCGATCCGCGCGCGCTACCCGCAGGCCAAGCTGATCCTGAACCGCGGCTTCGAGATCATGCCGCAGGTGCACGACCAGATCTACGCGGTCGCGTTCGAGTCGCTCTACCACGGCTGGAACCAGGCGCAGCGGCGCTACGTGGCGGTGCCGCAGGCCGATCGCGACTGGCTGCTGGGGCAGGCGCGCACGATCCGCGCGCAATACGGGCTGCCGGTGATCTCGATCGACTATTGCGCACCGGGCGACAGCGCCTGCTCGCGCGATGCGATCGAGCGGATTCGCGCCGACGGGCTGGTGCCGTTCGTGACCGACGGCGCACTCGCGACGATGGGCGTGGGCGCCGTCGAGCCGATGCGCCGCCGCATCCTGGTGCTGCAGGACCCGCCGCCGCGCACCGACCTGAACGTCTCGCCGGGCGTGCGTTATCTGGCGATGCCGCTCAACTATCTCGGCTATCGGATCGACTACGTGGACGCGCGCGGCCCGCTGCCCGACGGCCCGCTCGCCGACCGTTACGCGGGCATCGTGCTGTGGCTCAACAACGACGTGCCGCGCGGCGCGGCCTATCGGGCCTGGTTCGAGGCGCAGGTGGACGCGCACATCCCGATCGCGGTGTTCGCCTCGTTCGGCACGCCGCTCGACGTGCAACTCGCGCGCAAGCTGGATCTGACCATGGTGGACGGCGCGCCCGCCGACGGCCGGCTCGACGTGGCGTCCTACGATCGCGCGATGATGGGCTTCGAGATGAAGCCGGTGGCCGACCCGCGCGACTACACGGCGGTGCGCGCCGGCGCCCATAGCCGCTCGCTGCTGCGGCTGCGCTCGGGCGCCTTCGAGATCGACGGCGCGGCGCTCACGCCGTGGGGCGGCTATGTGATGCGGCCGTTCGGCGTCTATTCGCTGGGCGCCGTCAACCAGGCGCGCTGGGTCACGCAGCCGCTCGAATTCCTGCGCGCGGCGCTGCGCCTGCCCACCGACATGCCGGTGCCCGACACCACCACCGGCAACGGCCGCCGCCTGCTGATGTCGCACATCGACGGCGACGGCTTCGCGTCGCGCGCCGAATATTCCACGCCGTCGCTGAAGAACGACGCGAACTCGCCGCTCTATTCGGGCGACACGCTGTACCGGCTGCTGCGCGACTCGGGCATGCCGACCACGGTGTCGCTGATCGAGGGCGAGGTCAGCGACCAGGGGCCGTTTCGCGCGTTCGCCGCGCACCTGCGCGCGATCGGCCACAAGCTCTTCGAGCTGCCCAACGTGGAGGTCGCCACCCACACCTATACGCACCCGCTGCAATGGATGCGCGTGACGGGGCTGGGCGTGTCCAGCAACGACGCGCCGGCCGAGGGCGACGGCGGCAACAGCACCAGCGGCCTGTCGATCAACATCCCCGGCTATACGTTCAGCATCGACCGCGAGGTGGGCGGCTCGATCGCCTATCTCGACCGCAACGTCGCGCCGGCCGCCAAGCCGGTGAAGATGGTGCTCTGGAGCGGCGACTGCCAGGTGCCGGCGCCGGTGCTGAAGGCCGCCTATCAGGCCGGCGTGCTGAACATGAACGGCGGCGACACGGTGATCACCAAAAGCTACCCGAGCTGGACCGCCATCGCGCCGCTCGGCGTGATGAAGGACGGCTACTACCAGGTGTTTGCGCCGAACCAGAACGAGGAGCTCTACACCGATCTCTGGCACGGCCCGTTCTTCGGCTTCACGCGCGTGCTCGAAACCTTCGCGATGACCGACGCGCCGATCCGCTTCAAGCCGATGGACATCTACTACCACATGTTCTCGGGCACCAAGCTCGCATCGATGAAGGCGCTCGAGACGGTCTTCAAGACCGTGCTGGCGCAGCCGGTCACGCCGGTGTTCTCGTCGGACTACGCGCGCAAGGTGCTCGACTGGCTCGACGTGAGCGTGGCGCGCGACGGCGCCGCCTGGGTGGTGCGCGACGCCGGACGGCTGCGCACCGTGCGGCTGCCGCCGGGCAGGGTGCCCGACCTGCGCACCGCCACCGGCGTGGCCGGCTACGCGCCCGGCCCGGGCGGCACCTACGTGCATCTGGCCGGCAGCGAGGCACGCTTCGTCGTGATCGACGCCGCGCGCGCGCCGCGCGTGCCGTATCTGGCCGATGCCAACGGCGAGCTCGACGGTTTCGAGCGCGACGCGCGCGGTTTCTCGTTCGACCTGCATTCGCTGGTCGCGCCGCAGTTCCGCCTCGCGAACGCCGGTGCGTGCCGCGTGACCCGCCATCCCGTGGCTTCCCACCCTTCGAGCCTGCATGTCGACGTCGCCTGCGACCTCTGAGCGCCAGCGCTTCTTTCCGCTGCCCGCCGTTCTCGTCCTCGGCTCGCTGGTCGGCGCCTTGCTGGTGCTGGCGTATCCGCGCGGCAAGCTCGAGGCGCGCATGCTGGCCGGCACCGACAGCCTGACGATCGCCTATCTCGAGGCATGGCTGCGCGTCGAGCCCGACGACGCACACGTACAGGCCGAGCTGACCCGCGCCTATTTGACGGGCGGCCGCAGCGCCGACGTCACGCGCATGCTGGCGCGGCTCGACGCCTCGCGCGATCCGGCGGCGCGGCAGAACGCGCTGGCGATCCGCATCTCGCTCGCGCAGCGCGCGCTGTACGGCCTGAAGCCGGGCGACCCGGCGCGCGCCGCGCGCATCCGCGAGCTCGACGCGCTGCTGCACGACGCCGTGGACCGGCCATGGGACGTCGAGGCGCTGACGGCGCTGGCGCGCCAGGCGCGCGGGCTCGGCGACAACGCGCTGGCGGGCCGCTACTACGCGCTGCTGGCGCAGCGCGACACGGCCCATGCCGATGCGTGGCTGGCCGAGCTGGCGGCCACGCGGCTGGGCGGCCACGACTATCGGCAGGCGGCCGATGCCTGGTTCGCGGTGCAGGCCCGTGCCACCACGCGCGCGGCGCGCCGCGACGCGTTCATCGCCGGCGTGAAGGCGCTGCAGTCGGGCAACGACATGGCGGGTGCGATGGCGGCCGCGCAGGCCCACCTCGGCGAGCTCGGCGACGATCCCGACACGCTGCGCTTCCTGTCGAGCGTCGCGCTCGCGGCGGGGCGGCCCGATCTGGCCGCGCAATACGTGAAGCGGCTGCTGCAGGTGCTCGGCGACGCGGGGCGCAGCGGCGCCGCGCCCCGCCTCGGGCTCGCGGCCTGGCACGGCGCCGCCGGCGAGGGGCTCGACCCACGCGCGGCGCCGGCCGGGGCGGCACGGCTCGGCGCCGGCCGGCCCGTCGTGCAGCGCGATGCGCGGGGCGTCTGGCTGCGCGCCGCCTGGCTGCCGGCCGCGGCGCGGCGCGGGCCGGCGCTGCCCGGCGCGGCGCTGCGCGATGCGGCCGTGCGGGCCAGCGACGCGGCGCGGCTGGTGCGGGTGGTGCGGATCGCCGCGAGCGGCGACGCCGTGGTCGCGCCGCCATCGCCGATCTCGCCGGCCGCGGCGATCTCGTCGGCGCCGCGCGCCGGCACGCCCGCCGCCGCGCGCGACGCGGCGCGGCTGATCCGTGTGCCGGTGCCGTCCAGCACCACGATCGCGATGGGCGCGATCTCGGGCAGCGACGCCGCAGCGGCGGCGCCCGGCGCGCCCGGCGCGCCCGGTGCCGCCGCGTCGGCGGCCCGTGCCCCGGCCGCCGACGCGCCGGCGCAGAAGGCCGGCGCCGCCGATTTCGAGCTGGCCTACCGCGTGTTCCTCGCGGCCGGCGACGTGGCGAGCGCCGAGCGCGTCGCACAGCAGGCGCTCGCGCGCGACCCGGGCTCGGATGCCTGGCGCGAGCGGCTCGCGCAGGTGGCCGAGTGGAACCATCATCCCGACGTCGCGCTCGCCAACTACCTCGCGCTCGCGCGCTCGCGCGGCGACGCGCGCGCGTGGCAGCAGGTGGCGCGGCTCGCGCCGGGCCTGAACGACCAGCGCGCGCTGCTGGCGCTGACGCTGCACCAGGCCGACGCGAACCCCGGCGACCTCAAGCGCCTGGACGCGGCCGTCGCCGCCTACGAATCGAATGCCGATCCGGACGGCGCGCTGCGCTTCCTGCAGACGCGCTTTTCCGGCCCGCTCGGCCGGCAGGCGCGCGAGCGCTATGCGACCGAGGCCGAGCGCAAGGGCGACGACGAGCTCGCGCTTGCCACCTGGCGCGGCCTCGAACGCGACTACGGCCCGAACCCGGCCTACGCGCTGAAGATCGCGACGATGCTCTACACGCGCACGCAGTTCGCCGCCGCGCTGGCCGCGATGAACGACGCCAAGCGCGGCGCGACGCCGGCCGACGAGGACTTCTGGCGCTTCTACGCGCTGCTTGGCGCGACCACCCAGCAGCAGCGCGACACCGGCGCCGGCTATCGCGAGCTGCTGGCGAGCGGCAAGGCCACGCGCGACGATCTCGAATCGATGATCGGCTTCTACGACGCCTCGCCGCTGGACGCGGCGCGGCTGGCCGAATACGGCTACCGCCAGTCCGGCAACGTGCGCCTGCTCACGCAGGCGATCTACTACTACGAGCGCGCCCATGCGCGCGGCCGGATCGCGCCGCTGCTGGCCTCGCTCACGCCCGAGCAGACCGCGGCGGCCGAGCAGTCCGCGCCGTTCCTGCTGGCGCGCGCGCAGTTCGAGCGCGACGCCGGCCGCCAGGACGAGGTCGCGCGCGACGTGCAGCGCGCGCTCGCGCTCGCGCCGGACAACACCGAGGCGCAGGTCACCTGGCTCTGGTATCTGAACGATCGCGGCACCGAGGCCCAATTGCGCGAGACGATGCGCCGCGACGCGGCCCGCGCCGAAACCGATGCGCCGCTCTGGCCGCCGATGATCGCCGCCGCGCTGCGGCTCGGCGACGGCCGCCAGGCCCTGCACTACCTGCGCAAGCAGGCCGACGCGAACCGTCAGGACCCGCTCTGGCGCCTGACCTTCGCCGACGCGCTCGAACTCGACGGCCGCGCCGCCGCTGCGTGGCAGCTGCGCAGGTCGGTCTGGACCGAACTCGCGCGGCGCCGCCGCGATCCGAACGCGGCGCCGCTGCCCAAGGCCGAGCGCGAGGATCTGGCCGGCCGCTACGTCTCGCTCGTCACGCTGTTCGGCACCGGGGACCAGTCGCGCGCGGTGCTGATCCAGCTGCTGCGCGCCGACGCGACCGGCGCGCAGCAGGGCGCCGCCGCCTATCCGTCGCAGCTCGGCGACTTCGCGATGCTGCCGCCCGTCAAGCAGGAGGCGATCCGGCGCGAGCAGCGCGTGGTCTCGGCGATCGCGCGCGAGGCGGCGGTATCGTGGGCGCAGGCCCAGCAGGAGCCCGATCTCGAACACGCTTGGCTCACCAAGCTGTTCATCGACCGCAGCAGCCGCCCGGTGTACGCCGAGGCGCAGCTGGCGATCGACGAGGGCGACCTCAACACGCTGAACCGGCTGCTCGACACGCTGCCGGACCTGATTCCGCGCCAGAACCGCGTGGACGCGCAGGTGCTGACGGGCCGCCTGACCGATGCGCAGTCGAGCGCCTACCAGTCGCTGATCGCCACGCCGCGCGACGACGTGATGCAGCAGCAGCTGCGCGACGCGGCGCTGAAGAACGCGCAGTCGGTGAACGTCGGCACGCGCTACAGCAACCAGGGCGCGCTGCGCTACAACGAGCAGAGCGCCTCGGTGGGCGCGCGCATCACGCCGTCGCAGAGCGTGCGGCTCGGCTACCGCCAGCGCGAGCAGTCGGGCGACGCCGCCACGCTGCCGCACATCCCGACGCAGGATCGCGTGCTGGAAGCGATGTACAAGCATCAGGGCCAGTACGACGAGGAAACCGTGACGGTGGGCCGCCGCGAGGCGCTGCGCGACATCACCACGGCGCGCGTGGAAGGCAAGGCGCGCGTGAATTCGCGGCTGACGCTGAGCTACGCGGCCGGCTACAACCAGACCGCCACCGAGACCACGCAGCTGAGCGTGGGCGGGGTGAAGGATCTGGCCTCGGTGGGGCTGTCCTACCAGTTCGATCCGCACTGGTTCGGCAGCGGGCGCTACGAGTACTCGCGCTTCCTCGGCCAGGACCGCGTCTATCTCGGCGACGGCCACCTGATCGAGGTGAGCGCCGGCTACAAGATCAAGGCCGACTACCCCGACTACACGATCCGCGCCGTGTTCACCCACGGCCAGTACGCCAGCGGCAACGGCACGCCGGGCGCGCGGCTCGCGGCGCTGCTGCCGGCGGGCACGCCGCTCACGGCCGCCTCGTTCATGCCGCAGACGTTCACGCAGGGCGCGCTGCTGTTCTCGTTCGGCGACGACCTGCCCGACACCTACAGCAAGGGCTGGCGCCCGATGTTCTCGGCCGGCCCGGTGCGCGATTCGCGTGCGGGCTGGACCGGCCAGGTGGAGATGGGGCTGGCCGGCAGCGTGTTCGGCGGCGACCAGGCACTGCTCTACGGGCTGTACCAGGGGGCCTCGTCGAACAGCTCCACGTCCGTGAAGGAAGTCGGCGCGCGGTATCGCTGGCTGTACTGACGCGCCATGACAGGCTCATTCGGCATCACACGCAATCTGAGGAGAAACGCATGAATACGAACCACGCATCGCGGCGCTCCCGGGCGGCCGCGCTGGTCTGCGCGGCGACGCTCGCCGCGATGGCGCTCGGCGGCTGCGCGGTGGTCGACCGCAGCGCGGCGGTGCCCGTCTCGAAGGGCGAGGCCTGGACCGTCCTGCCGATCGCGAACCACACCGAGACGCCGCAGGCCGGCCAGCGCGCCAGCTCGATCGCGCAGAGCCTGCTGCGCACCTACGGCTACCAGAACGTGGTGCCCTATCCGGGCGGCGGCGACGACGAGACGCTGTTCGATCCGGCCAAGCCCGACGCCCAGCAGAACGCGCTGAACTGGGCGCGCCAGCAGAACATCCGCTACGCGTTGAGCGGCGCCGTCAACGAGTGGCGCTACAAGGTGGGCGTGGACGGCGAGCCGGCCGTGGGCCTCACCTTCGAGGTGATCGACGTGCAGACCGGCAAGATCGTCTGGACCGGCACCGGCAGCCGCACCGGCTGGAGCCGCGACGCGGTGTCGGGGGTGGCCCAGAAGCTCGAGCGCGAGCTGCTCGCGCCGCTGAACCGTTGAGCGGTGCCGGCCAGGCGGGGCGCGCGATGAAGCGGACTTCGACATCGATCAGGCGGTGCGCATGATGAAGCGGACTTCGACATCGATCAGGCGGTGCGCATGAATACGCAGGCAACGGGGCCGGGCGAGCCCGGCAAGCGCGGGGCGCCGGCGCGCACCGTGCGCGCCACCGGCGCGGCCGCATGGTGGAGCGCGCTGATCGCGCCGCCCGACCGCTCGCCGCGGCGGCGCGCGATCGCGCTGGCCGAGACGCTGGTCTTCACGCTGGTGGTGATCGCGCTGTGCCGCGTGTTCGCGGCCGACGATCCGCTGCTGATCCACGCCGGCTTCGGCTGGATCTGGCTCGCGCCGGTGCTGATCGCGCTGCGCGCCGGCTCGGCCGCGGGCCTCGTGTCGGGCTTCATGGTGCTGGCCGCCTGGTATCTGCTGTATCCGGCCGTGCCGGTGCCGGCCGCCGCGGCTGGCTTCGCGGGCGAGACCACCCTGGTGCGGCCGTTCCCGACCGGATTCTTCTTCGGCGGCTTCCTGCTCACGCTGCTGACCGGCCAGTTCGGCGACATCTGGATCGCGCGGCTGCGCCAGAACCGCATCGCCAACGATTACCTGTCCGAGCGCCTGTCGATCCTGACGCGCAACCAGTTCATGCTGCGGCTCTCGCACGAGCGGCTCGAGCAGGACCTGCTGAGCCGCCCGGCCACGCTGCGCGATTCGCTCGCGCGGCTGCGCGCGGTGGTGTTCGACGCCACGCCGTCGGCGGCCGAGCAGGGCGAGGTCGCGCTGCGCGGCGCGCAGGCGTTCCTCGACGCGGCCGCGCAGGCGGTACAGCTCGAAGTGGCGAGCGTGCACGCCTGGCGGCACGGCGCACCGGCCGCCGAGGCGGCCGCCGCGATCGGCGGCGCCGCGCCGCTCGACGCCGGCGATCCGCTGGTGCGCGAGGCGCTCGACACGCGCAAGCTGGTCCACGTCGAGGCGCGCGGCGACGCGGCCGCCTCGATCGGCAGCCGCTATCTGGCCTGCGTGCCGCTGCTGGACGTGAAGGGCGCGCCGGTGGGGGTGATGGCGATCGAGCGCATGCCGTTCCTCGCGCTCACGCGCGACAACCTGCAGTTCCTGCTGGTGCTCTGCAACTTCTACGCGGACGGCGTGCGCCATGCCGAGGTCACGCGCGAGATGCTGGCGGCGTTCCCCGACTGTCCGCACCGCTTCGCGCTCGACTACGCGCGGCTCGTCCACCTGCGTCGCGACTCCGGCGTGCTGTCGGCCGTCGTCACGCTGGTGTTCGACAGCGACGAACGCGGCGCCGCGCTCTGCGAGCACGTGGTGCGCACGCGCCGCGCGCTCGACTCGCAATGGGAGATCGTCGGCGCGCGCCGCCGTGCCGTGCTGACGCTGATGCCGCTGTCCGGCACGAGCGGCGTGGACGGCTACCTGATGCGCATCGAGGACAGCCTGCGCGCGCAGTTCGGCATCGATTTCGAGGGCGCGCACGTGGCCGTCTATTCGATGCACGTGCCGGCCGAGGAGCCGATGCGTCCGCTCGTCAAGCTGATGGAGCACTGCGGTGTCGCCGGCTGATCCGCACCGCGCCGAGGCAGCCGGCGAGCGGGGCGGCGCCGCCGCGCCCGCGCGCGGCCGCGGCGCGGCGGGCGCCATGCTGGCCGCGCTGCTGGTTGCGCTCGGTCTCGTGCTGCAGGGGTATGTGTGGCTGCTGAGCGCGCGCAGCCTGCCGGACCCCTCGGTGCAGTGGCTCTCGGGCCTGCCGGTGGCGGCCGAGGCCTCGGCCGCGGCGGCCGCCGTCAACACGCGGCTGGTGGCGGTCTGCCTGGCGCTGCTGGCGCTGGCCGCGCTGCTGGCCACGGCCGGCAGCGCGCGGCTGCTGCCGCGCGCGCTGCGGCCCGCCACCGCGCGCGGCCTGGTGCTGCTCGGCTTCCTGAATTTCGCGGTGCCGTTCGGCGGCGTGATCTGCACGCTCGGCGCGTTCGCGCTCTCGCGCGTGCTGCCGGCCAACCGCGCGCGCCTCGCGGTGAGCACGGTGGAGGAGCCCGAGTTCGCCGAATACCTGATCGGCGCGGTCTCGTATGGCCGCGGCGCGCGCCTGAAGGCCGAGCTGCGCAACGCCGAGGCCAGCGTCGATTTCCGCATGACGGCGCTGCTCGCCATGCAGTCGCTGCCGGTGCGCACCGTCTCGCCGATCCTGCAGGAGATGCTGGCCGATCCGCTCGACGACATCCGCCTGCTCGCCTACGGCAGCCTGGAAAGCAAGGAGAAGGCGCTGACCCAGCGCATCACCGCCGAGCGCGCGGCGCTGGAGGCGCTGCAGGCGCCCGGCGCCGGCGCGCGGCCGGCGGAAGAGCGCGCCCGCGCCAACAAGGTGCTCGCCGAGCTGTATGGCGAGCTGATCTACCAGCAGCTGGTGACGGGTGACGTCTACGACAACGCGATCGCCCAGGCCGACCGCTTCGCCGAGGCCGCGCTCGCGCTGATGCCCGACGATGCCGCGCTGTGGCGCCTGCGCGGCCGGCTCGCGCTGCTGCGGCGCGATCTGGACGCGGCCGATGCGCTGCTGCAGCGCGCGATCGACAGCGGCTTCCCGCGCGACCGGCTGCTGCCGTACCTGGCCGAGTCCGCCTACTGGCGGCGCGATTTCGCGCGCGTCGCCAGCCTGCTCGGCGCGATGGAGGCGAGCGGCGTGCCGCCCGCGCTGCGCGCCGCGCTCGAATTCTGGCAGCCGGCCGCGGCCGCGCCGGCGCCGCATGCCGATGAGTGAGCCGATGTCCACACCCCCCTCCTGCGCGCTGCCGCGCGCCGCCTCCGCCGACGTGCTGCTGCTGCTCGAGGGCACGTTTCCATACGTGAGCGGCGGCGTGTCGAGCTGGGTCAACCAGATGATCCGCGCGTTTCCCGAGCAGAGCTTCGCGCTGTGCTTCCTCGGCAGCCGGCCGCAGGACTACACGAAGCAGCACTATGCGCTGCCCGACAACGTGGTGCATCTGGAGACCCACTATCTCTACGATTTCGCGCCGCCGCCGCTGGTCAAGAAGATGGGCGGCGACGCCGACGCCTTCGCGCGCTCGGCGCAGCTGCACGAGACGATGCGCAACCCGGCGCTGCGCACGGTGGGCGCGCAGCTGCTCAAGCAGATGCTGGCCGACCTGAAGCCGGGCGGCGCGCTCGCCGAGGACGCCTTCCTCTACTCGAAGCAAGCCTGGGATTACCTGACCGAGCAATACCGGGCGCGCTGCACCGATCCCTCGTTCGTCGACTACTTCTGGACCGTGCGCATCATGCACAAGCCGCTCTGGCAGCTCGCGCGCGTGGCCGAGGGGCTGCCGGCGGGCCGCGTGCTGCACACCGTCTCCACCGGTTACGCGGGCTTCCTGGGGGCGCTCGCGCATTACCGCACCGGGCGCCCGCTGCTGGTGTCCGAGCACGGCATCTACACGAAGGAACGCAAGATCGACCTGTTCCAGAGCGAGTGGATTCGCGACAATCGCAGCATCTTCGAGCGCGACGTCTCGCAGGTCGGCTACTTCCGCGACCTGTGGGTGCGCTTCTTCCAGGCGCTCGGGCGTGCCTGCTACGACGCGGCCGACGACATCATCGCGCTCTACGAGGGCAACCGGCAGCGCCAGATTCTCGACGGCGCGCCGGCGCCGCGCACCGGCACGATTCCGAACGGCGTGAATCTGGCGCGCCTCGCGCCGCTGCGCGAGCGGCGCGCGGCCGAGGTGCCCAAGACGCTGTGCCTGATCGGCCGCGTGGTGCCGATCAAGGACATCAAGACCTTCATCCGCGCGATGCTGACCGTGCTGCGCCGGATGCCCGAGGCCGAGGCCTGGATCGCCGGCCCCGAGGACGAGGATCTGGCCTACGCGCAGGAGTGCCGCGCGCTGGTGGACAGCCTCGGCCTGAAGGACAAGGTGAAGTTCCTCGGCTTCCAGAAGATCGACGAGCTGCTGCCCAAGTGCGGGCTGCTGGTGCTCAGCTCGATCTCCGAGGCGCTGCCGCTGGTGGTGCTGGAAGGGTTCGCGGCCGGCGTGCCGTCGGTGACCACCGACGTCGGCTCGTGCCGCCAGCTGATCGAGGGGCTGCCCGGCGAGGACGCCGCGCTCGGCGCGGCCGGGCGCGTGGTGCAGATCGCCGATCCGCGCGCGCTCGCCGAGGCCGCCATCGACCTGTTCGACGACGCCAACTGGCATGCGGCGCAGGCCGCCGGCGTGGCGCGCGTCGAGCGCTACTACACGCAGGACCAGATGGTCGATTCGTACCGCACGCTGTACCGGCGCCTGATGGACGCGCCGACGCGGCCGGCCGGGGACGGCGCGGCCCTTGCCACGTCGGGTTGAGGGGAGCGGGCAATCATGGCCGGAATCGGTTTCGAACTGCGCAAGATGCTCCGTCGCAACACGCTGACGGGGCTGATGCAGGCCTATACCTACGCGGGGCTGATCGGCGCCGGGCCGTGGGTGCTGTCGATCGTCGGGATTTTGCTGATCGGCGTGCTGAGCGTGCCGTTCGCGCAGCCCAACGGCGCCGTCACCCAGTTCCAGGTGTCGGTCACCTACCTGATCGCGGTGTCGCTGGTGCTGACCGGGCCGCTGCAGCTCTGGTACACGCGTTTCACCTCGGACCGCCTGTTCGAGAAGCGCCGCGACCTGGTGCTGCCGAACTTCCATGCCGTGATGGCGGTGGTGACGGTGGTGTCGGCCGTGGCGGGTGCGCTGCTGGTGCTGTTCGCGTTCGGCGGACAGACCGCCGCCTACCGGCTGCTGATGCTGGCCGGCTTCGTGGTGATGGGCAACATCTGGATCGCCACCATCTTCCTGTCGGGCATGAAGCGCTACGTGGCGATCATCGTGGTGTTCTTCGTCGGCTACGCGGTTACCACGGCGGCCGCGCTGGCGCTCGCCGGCTTCGGCCTGGCGGGCCTGCTGGCCGGCTTCGTGGCGGGCCAGACGCTGCTGCTGTGCGGCCTGCTCGGGCTGATCTACCGCGACTTCGAGAGCGACCGCTTCATCTCGTTCGAGATCTTCGAGAAGCGCTACCGCTATCCGTCGCTGATGCTGATCGGCTTCCTCTACAACCTCGGCATCTGGATCGACAAGTTCATGTTCTGGTACACCACCGGCACCGGGCAGCCGGTGATCGGGCCGCTGCGCGCGTCGATCATCTACGACATCCCGGTGTTCCTCGCCTATCTCGCCATCATCCCGGGCATGGCGGTGTTCCTGCTGCGCATCGAGACCGATTTCGTCGAATACTACGACGCGTTCTACGACGCGGTGCGCGGCGGCGCCTCGCTGCAGCACATCGAGCGCATGCAGGGCGCGATGGTGGAGGCGCTGCGCGACGGCGTGTGGGAGATCCTCAAGATCCAGGCGATGGCCGCGCTGCTGCTGTTCGCGGCCGCGCCCACGCTGCTGCAATGGCTGCACATTCCCACCCTGTACCTGCCGCTGCTCTACATCGACGTGATCGCCGCGAGCATGCAGGTGGTGTTCATGGGCGTGATCAACGTGTTCTTCTATCTCGACAAGCGGCGCATCGTGCTGTGGCTGGTGGGCGGCTTCGTGCTGCTGAACGTGGCGCTGACGGCGCTGACGCTGGCCTCGAGCCCGGCCGCCTACGGCTACGGCTTCGCCGGCGCGCTGTTCGTGGTGATGCTGGCGAGCCTCTACTGGCTCGACCGCAAGCTCGAGACGCTCGAATACGAGACCTTCATGCTGCAGTGAGCGCGGCGGCGCGCGCGGCCCGACGCGATGCGCGCCGCCGCCTGCCTGCCGGCAAGGCAAGCCGGGCGGCACGCGCCGGCGCCTGCTACAGCACGTTCAGCATCGCCAGCGCCGTTTCCTGCAGCGGCGGCAGCACGCGCGCCAGCGCGGCGGCCGGCGCTTCGCCGCCGATCGGCATGTTGGTGCTGAGCGCGGCCACCACCTCGCCCTGGCGGTTCTTCAGCGGCACCGCGATGCCGCGCACGCCCACCTGCAGCTGCTGCTCGATCAGCGCGTAGCCGTTCTCGCGCGCCTGCGCGATGGTCTGCTGCAGCCGCGTCTTGTTGGTCAGCGTGTGCGGCGTGTAGGGCGGCAGCTCGGTGGTGTCGAGCCAGGCGGCCACTTCGGCGGCGGCGTGGCGGTGCGCCAGCAGCACCACGCCGGCCGAGGCGAGCGGCGCCGGCACGCGCGCGCCGAGCACGAAGCCGGTGGTCATCACGCGCGACACGCCGTTGCGTGCGATCACCACCAGCTCCCAGTCGTCGAGCACGCTGACGTAGGCCGATGCGTTCAGCGTGGCGCTGAGCTGCTGCAGGTAGGGCTGCACCATGCGCGGCAGCCGCGCCGAGTCGAAGTAGGACCAGCCCACCCGCAGCACGCGCGGCGTGAGGCCGTAGAGCTTGCCGTCGGTGTGCACGTAGCCGAGCGACTCGAGCGTGAGCAGGTAGCGGCGCGCGGCGGTGCGCGTGAGGCCGGTGCGCGCGGCCGCCTGGGTCGGCGTCATGCGCGCGTGTTCGCTGTCGAACGCCTCGAGGATCATCAGGCCTTTTTCCAGGCCGGCGATCCAGTCGCGCTTGTCGAGAGGGGCTTTTTTCATCGGAACCAGCGGCCGGCCGCCGTCGTTCGCTGCCGGCCGCGCTCAGGCCGCGCGCATGCGCGCGGCGACCAGCACCGAGATCAGGCAGCCGAGCGCGAGATAGGCGGCCACCAGGTGCCACGAGCCGCCGCCGACGCTGACCAGCGCCACCGCGATGAACGGCGTGAAGCCGCCGCCGACCACGCTCGCGAACTGGTAGCCGACGCCCGCGCCGCTGTAGCGATACTCGGCGCCGAACAGCTCGGTGAAGAGCGGCTGCTGCACGCTCACCACCATGTCGTGCGCGACGTTGGCCAGCATCACCGCGAAGATCACGATCCAGACCGTGGAGCGCGCTTCCAGCGCGACGAAGAACGGCACCGCCGAGGCGAGCCCGATCAGCGCGCCGGTGATGTAGACGCGGCGCAGGCCGAAGCGGTCGGCGAGCCAGGCGAAGCAGGGGATCGTCACGCAGCTGATCGCGCCCACCAGCAGGCCGATGTTCAGGAACAGCTCGCGCGGCATGCCGAGATTGGCGGTGGAGTAGCTGAGCGCGAACGCGGTGACGATGTACATCGAGAACAGCTCGGCGAGCCGCAGCGCGACGATGTAGAGGAACGCGCGCGGATGGCGCGAGAGCGCCTCGAGCACCGGCATCCGCAGCTTGCGGCGGGCGTGCTCGACCTTTTCCACGAACTCCTGCGATTCGTCCATGCTCGAACGCACCCACAGGCCGATCAGCACCAGCACCGCGCTGGCGAGGAACGGGATGCGCCAGGCCCAGGCGCGAAACGCGTCGTCGCCGAGCGTGCTGCTCAGCAGCGAGACGATGCCGGTGGCCAGCACGAGGCCCACGCCGTAGCCCACCTGCACGCCGCTGCTGTAGAACGCCTTGCGCTTGGCCGGGGCGCTTTCCACCGCCATCAGCGCCGCGCCGCCCCATTCGCCGCCCACCGCGAAGCCCTGCAGCGCGCGCAGCAGCACCAGCAGCACCGGCGCCCACCAGCCGATGCTGGCGAAGCTCGGCAGCAGGCCGATCGCCACCGTCGACACGCCCATCATCATCACCGTCAGCACCAGCATGCGCTTGCGGCCGAGCCGGTCGCCGTAGTGGCCGAACACCACGCCGCCGAGCGGGCGGAACAGGAAGCCGACGCCGAACGTGGCGAACGCGGCGAGCGTGCCCATGGTGGGGCTGACCTTCGGGAAGAACGCGGCGTTGAATACCAGCGCGGCGACGATCCCGTACAGCAGGAAGTCGTACCAGTCGACCACGGCGCCGACGAAACTGCCGAGCGCCGCCTTGCGGGCCTGGCTGCGCGCGCGTTGCGCGCCGGCCTGATCGAGTGAATCGTAAGCGGGGGTCATGGGTGTCTCCTGGTATCCCGGGCCGGCACGAGGCGCCGCCGGCCGATGCGTGCCGCCGCGCCTGGCTGTCGTCGCGACGGAAATTGCACGCAGCATAGGGGCGCCGCCGCATTGTCACAATGCGCGGTTGCACGCCGGAGCGCGATTATCGTTCAATTCCGTGCGATCATCGATCGTTTTCGGGGTTAGCACTAGGCGCGCGGCCCGGCGAGCGGCCCGATTCAATGCCGGATGCAATGCCCGATGGATGCCCGACTGCCGGGCCGGCCGGAATCGATCCGGGCCGGCCGCGGCGCCGGGCGTGCGCCCCGCGTGCCGCGGGGCTTGGGCCATCGTGAACGATCTGGTTAAAATCGCGGCTGAGGCGGCACCGGCGGCGCCCGGCCGGCCGCTTCGCCACGAAACTTCGTCTGCTTCTGGAGACTACGGATGTCCAGCCACTTTTCCGCGTCGTCGGCGACGACGTACCCGATCTCGCCGGACGCGAACCCGCTCGGCATCGCGGGGCTCGAATTCGTCGAATTCGCGGCACCCGCGCCCGACGAACTGGCGCGCCGCTTCGTCCAGCTCGGCTTCAAGGCGATCGCGCGGCACGTCAGCAAGGCAGTCACGCTGTACCGGCAAGGCCAGATGCATTTCCTGCTCAACGCCGAGCCCGATTCGTTCGCCTCGCGCTACGCGGAGGAATACGGCATGGGCGTGTGCGCGATCGGGATTCGCGTGGACAGCGCGCCGCGCGCGTTCGACCTCGCGCTCGAACTGGGCGCCTGGGCGTTCGAGGGCGAGCGGATCGGCCAGGGCGAGCTGGCGATCCCGGCGATCCAGGGCATCGGCGATTCGCACCTCTATTTCGTCGACCGCTGGCGCGGGCGCGGCGGGCTGTCGGGCGGCACCGGCGACATCTCGATCTTCGACATCGATTTCCGGCCGATCGACCCGGCCACCGCCCAGGCCGACCTGCAGCACGTCGGCACCGGGCTGCGGCGCGTCGATCACATGACGCAGACGGTGGGCGCCGGGCGCATGCCGGAATGGCTCGAGTTCTATCGCGACCTGCTGCACTTCCGCGAGATCCACGAGCTGAACGCGAACTGGCACCTGTCGGACGAATCGCGCGTGATGGTGTCGCCGTGCGGCGAGATCCGCATTCCGCTCTACGAGGAAGGCACCTCGCGCACGCAGCTGATGCACGACTACCTGCCCGATCATCCGGGCGAGGGCGTGCAGCACGTCGCGCTCGCCACCGACGACATCGTCGCCTGCGTGGACGCGCTCGCCGCGAACGGCGTCGAATTCGTCGAACCGCCGGCCGCCTATTACGATTCGATCGACGCGCGGCTGCCGGAGCACCGGCTCGACGTCGAGGCGCTGCGCCGGCGCGGCATCCTGGTGGACGGCGAGATTGTCGACGGCGTGCCGAAGCTGTTCTTCCAGACCTTCGTCAAGCGCCGGCCCGGCGAAATCTTCTTCGAGATCGTCCAGCGCAGCGGCCATCACGGCTTCGGCGAGGGCAACCTGGGCGTGCTGGCACGGGCGCGCGAGCAGGCGCCGCGCTGAGCGCCGGCCTTGCTGCGGGGCCGCCGGCGACGGCGCGAAACGCGGCGCTCTCCGACGAACTGCTGCGCGAGACGCTCGCCTTGATCGACGAGCACCTGCCGCGCCGCGCGGCGGCCGTGTGGTGAGCGCCGGCCGCGGCCCGGCCGGCCGGTGCGGCTCCCGGATGCCGGCCTGGCCTTCTTTCCTCATCGTTTGAGCGACGCCGCAACCATGTCCGATACCGTTTCCCTGCCGCGCTACAGCGGCTTCGAGGGCGTCACGCACCTGGCGTCCGGCGATCTCGCGACGGTTGCGCTCGCGATTCGCCAGGCGGCGCGGGCGGCCGACGCGCGCACGGTGCTGCTGTTCGACAATGCGACGGGCCGTGCCATCGACGTCGACCTGCGCGGCAGCGACGACGAGATCCTTGCCCGCCTGGCCGCCGCGGCCGGCACCGGGGCCGCCGCCCCCGACCCCGACGCCGGCGGCGAGGCGGCCGCCGAGGGGCCGCCTGCCGGCGGGGCGCCGCGTGGCCGGGGCCGGCCCAGGCTCGGCGTGGTCGCGCGCGAGGTCACGCTGCTGCCGCGCCACTGGGACTGGCTGGCCAGCCAGCCGGGCGGCGCCTCGGTGGCGCTGCGCAAGCTGGTGGACGAGGCGCGCCGCGTGTCCGGCGAGCGCGACCGGCGGCGCGCCGCGCACGCGCGCGCCTGTCACTTCATGTCGGCGCTGGCGGGCGACCTGCCGGGCTTCGAGGAAGCCGCGCGCGCGCTGCTCGCCGACGACGCGGCCGGCCTCCGGCAGCGCATCGCCGGCTGGCCCGCCGACGTCCAGGCCCATCTGCTGCGGCTCGCGCAGCCCGGGCCGGCCGAAGCCTGAGCGGCCGAGCTTCGGGCGTCCGGGCGTGTGGAGCGCCACGCGCGGGCCGCGTCCCCCATCACGGCAGGCTGGCGATGCGCCGGTGGAGCGCCGCGTAGAAGCCGTCCGCGTCGACCTCGGTGATCCAGGTCGCATTCGGCTTGCGCCCGGTGCGCCCGGTCCAGTCGATCACCGTTTCGCCGAGCGTCAGCGCGCTGCCGGTCTCGACCTCGACGTTGACGGCGCGGCCCTTGAACAGCGACGGCTCGATCAGGTAGCCGGTCGCGCTCGGGTCGTACATCGGCGCCCAGTCGACGCCGGCCGTGGCCCGCTGGTACGCGACCTCGGCCGTCATGATGTCGGCGACGATCTTTCCGCAGCGGTTGCCGAGCGCGCGGAACGGCGCGATGCGCGCCGGCGTGATCGCGGCCTTCACGGCCACGTCGCGCGGTACCACGGTGATCGGCACGCCGCTTGCCAGCACCGCCCGCGTCGCCTCGGGATCGACGTAGACGTTGAACTCGGCCACCGGCGTGATGTTGCCGCGCTCGAAGAAGGCGCCGCCCATCATCACGATCTCGCGCAGCGCCTCGCCGATCTCCGGCGCCTCGGCCAGCGCGGCGGCGAGGTTGGTCTGCGGGCCGAGCGTGCAGAGCGTGATGCTCCGCTTGGGCGCCGCGCGCAGCGTCTCGATCAGGTATTGCACGGCGTGCTGCGGGGCGAGCGGGGCGAGCGGCTCGGGCAGCTCGACGCCCTCGATGCCGGTTTTGCCGTGCACGTTGGCCGCCGTCACGAGTTCGCGCGCGAGCGGGCGCGCACAGCCGGCGTAGACGGGCAGCGTCTGCGTGCGGCCGGCCCAGTCGCGGATGATGCGCGCGTTGCGCGAGGTCAGTTCGAGCGGCACGTTGCCGGCCACCGCCGTCAGCGCGCGCACGTCGAGCCGGTCGCGCGCGGCCAGTGCGAACAGGATCGCGATGGTGTCGTCCTGGCCCGGATCGGTGTCGATGATCACATCGCGCCGCTCGCCGGCCGCGAAACTGGTGAGCGGGAACAGCGTGCCCGCCGCGAGTGCGGTGGTCGTCATGAGAAAGCTCCGCCTGGTTGTCTTGGACATGGTTGTTCGGAAGACGTGACGCATGCCGAGGGTGCCGCCGTCCGTCGCTCGCCGGCCGCCCGTTGCCCGCGCGTCGTCGAGGCGAGGGCGATCGGCTTCGGCGCTCAACCATCGGCCTGCAGGTTCACCTGGTGCCGCTTCGGCCGACGCTCGATCACGTCGCCGCCGCCGCGCGCCTCCAGGCACGATGCCGGCGGCGTCGTGGCGACGACGGCGGCGCCCCTATTCTGCAGAGGTGGGCGGGAATTATCCAGACTATTGTCGCGCCCGTCCTTGATGCGCCCCCTGGACCGCGCGTGGCCGATCCCGAAGCCCGCAGCGGGCTGGCCGGCACAGCCGCCGGATCGTCGCCTCGATGCGCGCGACGGCCGCGATCACGCCGGGCACGCGAATCGCGCCGCGCCGCGCCGACTGGGCACGAGCGATGAAACCGCACAGCGATGGTTCTACCCCACCGTTGGACGCTGACCGGCGCGGTCAAGCCCGCGCCCGACGACGGTTTCAACGCGCCGTGCATCAAGGGGCTGGAGGTCCGCGTGGTGTCGCGCAAAGCGCCGCGAGGCCCGGCAAGCCTCGAGCTTCGGCAACAAGCCGTAGCGCCGGCCGTATCGGTGCCGTCCCGCCGGCCCGGCTCACTGCGCCTCGATCGCCGCCTTCAGCTCGCGCGCGAGCGCGAGCGCCTTCTCCTGCGACTTCACGTTCGCGAAGCCGAGCAGCAGTCCCTTCTTCGGCGGCGCCTCGATATACCGGCCCGATAGCGGCTCCACCGCGAGGTTGCGGCTCTTGGCGCGCTGGGCGAGCAGGCGGTCGTCCTCGGCGTCGTCGAGGCTCGCGAGCAGGTTCAGGCCGCAGGGCAGGTCCTCGTACTGCATGCGGCCGCCGAACGTGGCGCGCATGCTTTCGATCACCATCTCGCGACGCTGCGAGTAGGCGGCCCGCATCTTCTTCAGGTGCCGCGCGAAATAGCCTTCGTTGATGAAGTCGGCGGTCACGCCCTGGATCAGCATCGGGCAGCCGTCGTGCAGGCGCGCGCAGGCCTCGTTGAAGCGCGCCACGAGCGGCTTGGGAACGACCAGGTAGGCGAGCCGCAGCGCCGGGCTCAGCGCCTTGCTGAAGGTGCCCACGTAGAGCACGTTGCCGGTTGTCACGAGGCTGGCGAGCGCGGGCAGCGAGCGGCCATCGTAGCGGAACTCGCTGTCGTAGTCGTCCTCGATGATGAACGCGTTGTTCTGCTGCGCCCAGGCGATCAGCTCGAGCCGCCGCGCGAGCGACAGCGGCACGCCGAGCGGGCTCTGGTGCGCGGGCGTGACGAGCGCGAAGCGCGCATGCGGAGCGAGCTCCCTGCCCTTGGCGACGCTGATCCCGTCCTTGTCCACCGGCACCGGCACGATCCGCGCGCCCATTTCCGCAAACAGGTAGCGGCTCGGGGGGAAGCACGGGTCCTCCAGCCAGAGCTCGTCGAGCGGGCGCAGCAGCGTGTGCGAGAGCAGGCCGATCACGCCGCGGTAGCCGGGCAGCACGAACACCTGCTCGGGCGAGCAGTCGAGCCCGCGCGAGATGTGCAGATAGGCCGAGATCGCCTCGCGCAGCGGCTGGTAGCCGGCCGGGTTCGGATAGGCGAACAGCCGGCTCTGCACGCGCGCCTGACGCGTGACGAGCGTGGCCCAGAGCTTGTGCGGGAACAGGTCGAGCGCCGGCAGTCCGAGTTGGAACGGCGGCGGACTCGATTCCATCGCGGCATCGTACGGGCGTGCCACGGGGCGTGCGGTGTCGGCGCGCTGCAGCGAATCGCGCACCTGCTGCGGCGCGAGCGACGGCGACACGATGGTGCCGGCCTGGCCGCGCGCCACCAGGTAGCCCTCGCCGATCAGCAGATCGTAGGCGAGTTCGACGGTGCCGCGCGAGATCTGCAGTTCGCTCGCCAAGTTGCGCACCGACGGCACGCGCGCGCCGGGCGCATAGGTGCCGTTCGCGATCGCGCGGCGAAAGCGTTCATAGATCTGCCGATACAAGGGGTCTTCGCTGCCGTATTGCAAATGCTCATGTCCCGCCAATTTAATGCTCCAGAACTCCTGACACGCGCGAGTCGAATGGGGACTGCCAAGGCTCGCCGCCACCACGCGATCCCTGAGTCCGATCGGACCCGCCGTGCGAGGTCAAACAGATAGGAAACAATCACCAGTCAGTATTTTAATCTCGGTGTCAGTGTCAAACCTATCACAAAATGCCGATCTCCCGATTTTCGGCATGCGCGTGCGGTGCATTGACGAAACGGAAATGGATATTTGCATTGCCTGAGATGAATGGGGCTCGCCCGCATGCACCGCGCTTGATCTGCTGCGCGTATGGCCCCGATATTTTCATGATCGCCGGTGCCGGCCAATTCCTGAATGCGGCAAATAAAACGAATTGCCTATTTGAGTAAGGCGCAGGCGTGTGTCCCGCGTCGGCGCCGCGGCGCACCATCGGGCCGAACCTTGCGCGAGCAGCGAGTCGCGGTCTCGGCCGGCATCGCGGCTCGCCTCGCCGGGACTGGTCGTCCGCCGGAAAGTCTCGACCCGCAAAGGTTTCCGGGAAAGACGCAGGCGGCTGCCGCGAGGCCGGCGCGGCCCATCTGACCGGCAGGCCTCGTCGCGGCGAGGCGCAAACCGCGGTCGACATCGTCGTTTCACACGGCCGTGATTGCGGTGTCCGCGTGCCGACACAACGTAGTTTTTATCAGAGGCTTAAGCACGACATGGTAAAAAATACGCGATACCCAATGCCGATCTTGTCATGCTCGATAAGTGCCATCTTGTCCGTGAAACGATCTCGATCGGTAATGTATATTGCCCCCGGTCGTGAAATGAAACGATGAAACGCAATCAGGCAGCATGATGTTACGGATCGTTTAATCTTTCAAACTGAAAGATATTGGCCGTGAGTGGGCTGATGAAAAACGGGAAAGCTATTCACGAAACCCGTATTGCGTAATTGGTTCTCGTCTTTAGCATCGCCGCGCTTGGCGCGGCGATGCTCGGACCGATTCGAACGGATTTGAACGGATTTGAACGGACAGGATATGAACGGTTTGCGCCTCGAATACTGGAATTTGTCGCCGCGGCTGCTGCAGGGTCTGCGCGACGTCAAGGACGGCCTCGAACACAGCACGCTGGGGCTGCCGCTGATCGAGCTCGTCTACCTGCGCATCGCGCAGATCAATGGCTGCTCGTTCTGCCTCAACAAGCACACCAAGAGCCTGCGCGAGCGCAACGAGACCGACCGCCGCCTGGCCGAGCTGGCCGGCTGGCGCGTCAGCTCGCAGTTCACGGCGCGGGAGAAGGCCGCGCTCGAATGGACGGAGTCGCTCACGCACGTGGCCGTGACGCATGCCGACGACGCGTCGTACCGGCCGCTCGAAGGCCATTTCAGCGCGGTGGAGATCTCGGACCTGACGTTCGCGATCGCGCTGATGAACGCCATGACGCGGCTCGCGGTGGGCATGCGTCGCGACTGAGGGCGCGGCGGGCAGGCCAACGGCCGCCGCCCGCCGGCCGATTATCCGCTGGCAATCGACAGGAGGGCATGGTGCGCATCGCGCGCCGTGCGGGCTTCGTTCGTCCGGACGAATGCCGATCGCAGTATCAGTTCGCTGATTCGTACATCTCAAGAACCACGAGGGAAAAAATGGAAGTTCAGGCGAAAAAGGAAGTATGGGCCAAGCTGTTCGACGACAAGGCGCTCGGCGCCGGCAATTTCCTCACCAAGGCGCACGAGGCCTATCCGAAGCGGGACGAGATATTCCTGTTTCTGGAAAAGCCCTACGTCTCGCCGTCCGGCCAAGCGCATTCGTCCTTTTCGCTCGACACGCTGTATGCGGTGGTGGCCGAGCTGGCCGCCTGGTACACGCATCACGACGTGCAGCAGGGCGCCCATGTCTGCCTCTACCTCGGCGACGGCATCGCCTCGTTCCTGCACTTCCTCGCGCTCAACAGCCTCGGCGCCGTGCCGGTGCTGGTGAACGGCAACCTGCGCGTCGACATCGCCGTCGCCTATGCGCAGATCAACCGCTTCACGGTGTTCGCCTACGACCGCGAGACGGCCGCGCGCTGGCGGCTGCCGGCGCCGCTGGACGGCTTGCGCGCGCTCGACGCCGGCTTCGTCGAGGGCAGCACCGCCCCGCAGGCGGCGCTGCCGGCCGGCGGCTGGCCGGTGGCGCGCCGCGGCGAGGACACCATCATGATCTGCCATAGCTCGGGCACCACGGGCATCCCGAAGGCGGTGCTGTTCGGCCACGACCAGTTCTTCGCCGGCAAGCGCGAGCGCCTGCAGGGCTTCGTCGAGCGCGACGACGACCGCCTCGCCACCGCGATGCCGACCACCCATGCCGCGGGCATCAGCTATTTGATGACGGGCACGCTGCTGCAACTGCCCACGCTCTCGCTGAACACTCAGCTGGGCGCCCCGGTGGCGGAAGCGATCGTCGCGTTTCGCGCGACCATCGTCACGGCGTTCTCGCAGACCTACGCCTCGCTCGCCGAGCAGAACCTGCCGGACAACTTCCTCGGCACCGTGCAGCGCTTCTACAACACCGGCGACACGGCGCACGAATCGCACATCCGCGAGCTGCTGCGGATTGCCCCGGACGCGCGCTTCACCGACATGTTCGGCGCCTCCGAACTCGGCATGTCGCAGTTCTACAAGGTTTCGCGCGCCAACGACGTGACCACCATTCGCACCGTCGGCTCGCCCGCGCCGTATGCGCATTGCGTGATCCTCTCGCCGGACGGCCGCGAACTCGACGACGGCGAGCCCGGCTACTTCGGCGTGCGCTCGCCCACCGTCACGCCCGGCTACCACGGCCAGCCGCACCTGACCGCGCTCACGCGCCTGAACGGCTACTGGCTCACGGGCGATGTGGGCCTGCGCAAGCCCAACGGCGAGTTCGTCCACCTCGACCGCATCGTCGACGTGGTCGACACCACGCTCGGCACGCCCGGCTACACGCTGCTGCTGGAGGAACACCTGCTGCGGCTCGACTCGGTGTTCGACGTGTCGGTGACGGGCGTCGCGCGCGGTCCGGTGCGCGAGGAGGCGGTGCTGGTGCTGGTGCGGCTCGCGGCCGGCGCGACGCTCGAGGCCGATCAGCTGCTGCACCACGCGCTGGCCTGCCATCCGTTCCAGGGCAAGCCGAGCCTGCCCGACTACACGCTCTGCGTGGGCGTGATCGCGCCGCAGTTCACGCTGCCGTTGGGCTCCACCGGCAAGGTGCTCAAGCGCGTCGTGCGCGACAGCTTCTGGTCGTGGCAGCGCGACTTCGACGGCGGCGACCGCAGCCGCTTCGTCGAGCTGCGCTGGAACCACCAGGCCGATCTGTCCGCGCTGCCGCGCGAAGCCGAGCGCAGCCTGCTCGAACACGTGTTCGCGGCTTGAGGAGGCGAGATGGACATCCTGGACACTGAACAGGTCGACGAAGCCGCATTCCAGCAGCGCATCGACGACGGCCGCAAGATCGAGCCGCAGGACCCCATGCCGGCCGCCTACCGCCGCACGCTGATGCGCCAGATGGCCCAGCACGCGCACTCGGAATACGTCGGCATGCTGCCCGAGGGCGGCTGGATCGCACGCGCCCCCACGCTGCACCGCAAGTGCATCCTGCTCGCCAAGGTGCAGGACGAGGCCGGCCACGCCCAGTACCTCTACAGCGCGATGGAGACGCTCGGCATCTCGCGCGCGCAGGCTTACCAGCAGCTGCTCGAGGGCCGGGCGAAGTACCTGAACATCTTCAACTATCCGGCGCTGAGCTGGGCCGACGTGGGCATGATCGGCTGGCTGACCGACGGTGCGGCGATCGTCAACCAGGTGCCGCTGTCGCGCTGCTCCTACGGGCCGTATGCGCGCGCCATGGTGCGGATCTGCCAGGAGGAGAGCTTTCACCACCGGCAGGGCTTCGACCTGGTGATGAAGCTCGCGCAGGGCACGCCGGCGCAGCGCCAGATGGCGCAGGACGCGCTGAACCGCTGGTGGTGGCCGACGCTGATGGTGTTCGGCCCGCCCGATGCCGATTCGCCGCACTCGGCGCGCTCGATGAAGTGGGGCATCAAGCTCTATTCCAACGACGCGCTGCGCCAGAAATTCATCGATCAGACCGTGCCGCAGGTGCATTACCTCGGCCTGGAAGTGCCGGACGATCAGTTGCGCTTCAACGAGGAGACCGGCCACTACGAGACCGGGCCGATCGACTGGGACGAGTTCGAGCGCGTGATCAACGGCGGCGGGCTTTGCAACCGTGCCCGCATCGAGGCGCGCAACAAGGCCTGGGACGACGGCGCCTGGGTGCGCGAGGCGGCTGCCGCCTATGCCGCCCGTCAGGAAATTGCGGAGGCCGCGCATGGCTGACTGGAAACTCTGGGAAGTGTTCGCGCGCAGCCAGAACGGCCTGGCGCACCGCCATGTGGGCAGCGTGCAGGCTGCCGACGCGCAGATGGCGCTGCAACACGCGCGCGACGTCTACACGCGCCGCGGCGAGGGCGTGAGCCTGTGGCTGGTGGCCTCGGAGCATCTCGTGACGAGCGATCCGGACGACAAGGCCGCCTGGTTCGCCTCGTCCCAGGACAAGGCGTACCGCCACGCCACGTTCTTTCAGGTACCGGAAGGAGTGCAGAACCTGTGAAGACCCACAACGGATTCGACATGGGGCTGGCCGACTACGTGCTGCGCCTCGGCGACAACTGCCTGATCCTGTCGCAGCGACTGTGCGCCTGGTGCGGCCACGGCCCGACGCTCGAGGAGGACCTCGCGCTGTCCAACGTCGCGCTCGACTATCTGGGCCAGGCGCGGCTCTGGCTCGGCTATGCCGGCAGCCTGCACCCGGTGGCGTGCGGCGAGGACGAGCTGGCCTTCCTGCGCGAGGCGCACGAGTTCCGCAACGTGCTGCTGGTGGAGCAGCCGAACCAGGACTTCGCCGACCTGCAGATGCGGCTGTTCCTGTTCGACAGCTGGTACGCGCTGGTGCTGGCCGCACTCGCGCATTCGCAGGACGCGCAGATCGCGGCTATCGCGGCGAAGTCGGCCAAGGAGAACGCCTATCACCTGCGGCGCAGCAGCCACTGGATCGTGCGGCTGGCGGGCGGCACCGAGCTGAGCCGCGCCAAGCTGCTGCGCGCGCTCGACGGGTGCTGGGAATTCACCGGCGAGCTGTTCGAGATGGACGAACTCGACCGGGCGATGCTCGAGTGCGGCATCGGCTGCAATCTTACGGATCTGCAAATCAAGTGGCAGTCCTACGTGAAGGAGGTGTTCGGCGAGGCCGGCATCTCGCTGCCCGCGGGTGCGTTGCGCAAGCAGTCGGGCAAGCGCGGCGAGCACTCCGAGCACCTGGTCTGGCTGCTGATGGAGATGCAGTACCTGCAACGCGCGCATCCGGGGGCGCAATGGTGAGCGTGCTCGACGCAGGCCAAGTCCGTCCCGACGTCGAACGGATCTGGGAATGGATCGCACGCGTGCCGGACCCGGAGATGCCGTTCATCTCGGTGGTCGATCTCGGCATCGTGCGCGAGGTGGGCTGGGTGGCCGACGTGCTGCGCGTGGTGGTGACGCCCACCTACAGCGGCTGCCCGGCGAAGCTGCCGATCGAGGAGGCGATCCGTTGCGCGCTCAACGATCAAGGCATCGATCGCGTGACGATCGAGAACCGCCTCGCGCCGCCCTGGACCACCGAGTGGATCACGCCCGCCGGCAAGGCCAAGCTCGCCGCCGCCGGCATCGCGCCGCCGCTGCCGGTGGGCGAGGGCTGGCAGCCGCTGCGCTTCGTGCCGCCCGCGCCGCCGTGTCCGCACTGCGGCTCGTGCGCGACGCGCATGACGAGCGAGTTCGGCGGCACGCTCTGCAAGTCGATGTATGTCTGTGACGATTGTTTGAATCCGTTCGAGCACTTCAAGTGCATCTGACGCGCAAGGCAAAAAGGAGCCATTCATGTCGCAGTTCTTTCCGCTGACGATCTCGGCCGTGTATCCCGAGACGCGCGATGCCACCGTGCTGGAGTTCGCCGTGCCGGAAACCCTGGCCTCGCGCTTCTCGCACCGCCAGGGCCAGCACCTGACGCTGCGCGCGACGATCGGCGGCCAGGACGTGCGCCGCGCCTATTCGCTCTGCAATGCGGTGGGCGCGCCGCTGCGGGTGGCCATCAAGAAGGTGGAGGGCGGGGTGTTCTCGGGCTGGGCCCAGGCCAACCTGCGTGCCGGCCAGCAGATCGAGGTGATGCCGCCGTCGGGCAATTTCTACGTGCCGCTCGCGGCCGACCGTGCGTGCCATTACGCGGGCTTCGCAAGCGGCAGCGGCATCACGCCGATGCTGTCGATCCTCAAGACCACGCTGCAGGAGGAGCCGGCGAGCCGCTTCACGCTCGTCTACGGCAACCGCAACGTCGGCTCGACGATGTTCCGCGAGGAACTGGCGGACCTGAAGGACCGCCACGCGTCGCGGCTGTCGCTGATCTACGTGTTCAGCGGCGAGGCGCAGGAAGTCGAGCTGTGCAACGGGCGCCTCACCCACGAGCGCGTGCAGGGGCTGCTGCGCAGCTGGCTGCCGGCGGCCTCGATCGATTACGCGTTCGTCTGCGGCCCGGCCCAGATGATGGACGAGGTCTGCTGCGCGCTGGAGGACAGCGGCGTGCCGACGCCGCGCATCAAGCGCGAATACTTCCAGCCGGCCGGCGCGCCGGCCGCGGTCGTGCAGCGGCCGGCCGGCGCGGCCGAGGCCGGCAAGCGCATGACGCTGATCGTGGACGGCGCCACGCGCCAGGTGGAATGGACCGGCTCGGCCGCCACGATCCTCGACGAGGCGCTCGCCGCCGGCATCGACCTGCGCTACTCGTGCAAGGGCGGGGTGTGCGCGACCTGCCGTTGTCGCGTGGTCGAGGGCGCGGTGGAGATGGACGCGCAATACGCGCTCGACGCCGACGAACTGGCCCAGGGCTACGTGCTCGGCTGCCGCGCGCGCCCGAGCACGCCGAACCTCGTGCTCGAGTTCGACTGAGCTGGAACGAGCGGGCTGCGCCGTCTGCCCGCATTGCCGCGCGCCGCGTTGGCGCGCCTCCCGGACCCGAATCCCACTACACGGACAAGCATGCAAGCCAGCAAAACCCTGTCGCGAACCGAGCAGTGGCTGTTCTGCCTCGCCACCGGCTTCTCAGTAGCCGCGGTGGTCTACCAGCAATCGATGACGGAGGCGATCGCCGCCGGCTTCCAGGTGCCGGCCGGCCTGTTGTCACGGCTGTCGGTGGCCACCCAGCTCGGCTACGGCCTCGGCCTCGTGCTCGGCCTGCCGCTCGGCGACCTGGTCGCCCCGCGGCGGCTCGTGCCCGGCGTGGTCGGCGCGCTCGGCCTGGTGGTGGCGGCCGAAGCGGCGGCGCCCTCGCTCGAGGTGCTGACCGTGCTGTGCCTGCTCGCCGGCATGCTGTCGATCGGCGGCCAGTTGCTGATCGCCTACTGCGCGAAGGCGTTCGCGCCCGAGCAGCGCAACCGCGTGGTGGGCGGCATGATGTCCGCGCTGTTCGGCGGCCTGCTCTGCGCGCGCGTGCTGTCCGGCTGGGGCGCGGAGCACATCGGCTGGCGCCACGTGTATCTGCTCGCGGGCGGCCTCACGCTGTCGTGGGCGGCGGGCCTCGCGCGCGTGCTCGGCCCGGTGCCGATGGGCACGCCGCCGCGCTACGGCCAGATGCTGCGCCGCCAGCTCGGGCTGTGGCGCGGCTACCCCGAGCTGCGCCGGCTCGCGCTGGTGGCCGCCTGCTTCTTCGCCGCTTCCAACGGCATCTGGGCCAACGTGGTCTCGCTCGCGCACGCCACGCTCAACTGGAGTGCGGGCCAGACCGGGCTGCTGGCCTGCACCTCGATCGTCGCGCTGCGCGCGCCGCAGCTCGCGCGCCGGCTGCAGCGCCACCTGCACTGGACCGGCGTGATCGCGCTGTTCGGTGTGGTGCTAGCCGCCGTCTCGCTGGCCGGCTTCGCGATCGGCACGCACGTGGCGATGATCGTCGTCTTCTTCATCGGCTGCGACCTTTGCATCCGTTCGGTCCACGTGATCTCGCAGGGCCGTGTGCTGAGCCTCGATCCCGGCGCGGCTTCGCGCCTGAGCAGCCTGTTCATGACCGTCTTCTTCACCGGCGCCGCGCTCGGCTCGTGGCTCGGCGGCATCGTCGCGCGCCACTACGGCTGGCCGGGAATGTTCCTGTTCCCGCTGCTGTGCGCCGGCACCGGCGTCGCGCTGCTGCGCAGCGGCGAGGTGAGGTTCAGTCCGGCCTGAGGCGGCAGCCGGATTTTCATTGGGGCGCGGCCTCGTGCGGATTCGCGCGGCGTCTCGCCGGCAACGATGCAGTGTTTATTTCTTCAACAGAGGCAGATATGGAAATTTTGATGGAAGTCGATCGCAGCAAATCCGCGCAGCAAAAGCCCCACGGTCTCGTCAGCGAGATCTGGGCAGGCTGGCTGCAGGAGCAGGATTTGCAGCGACTGGTGGAGCACCCGCTGCTGATCGCGCTCGCGAGCGGCGAGGCGAGTCCCGAGACGCTGAAAACGTTCCTGGCCCAGCACAGCCACTACTCGCGCCATTTCACGCGCTACCTCTGCGCGCTGATCGGCCAGCTCGGCGACAGCGAGAGCATCCGCGCGCTGCTCGAGAACCTGCAGGAGGAAATGGGCGTGGACGGCGATGGCCAGATGACGCATGCCGAGATGTTCCAGCGCACGCTGCGCGTGGTGGGCGTGGTGCCGGCCGACCACGAGCCGCTGCCGGCCACGCTGCAGCTCAGGAACACCATGATGGCCCACTGCAAGTCGAGCGATCCGCTGGCGGGCCTCGCCGCGATGTGCCTCGGCGCCGAGGCGATCGTGCCGGTGATCTATCAGCCCGTGCTGCTCGCGCTGCAAAAGTCCGGCCACACCGAGGAGGCCACCGAATTCTTCCGCTTGCACATCGAGGAAGACGAGGACCACGCGCTGACCATGCTGGCCCTCATGCGCCAGCTGACCAACCACGAGCCGGAGCGTTTCGAGTTCGCGGTGCGCGTGGGGCGCGAGCTGATCGCACGCCGCGTCGAGATGTTCGACGCGGTCTGGCAGGCCTGCCAGCAATACGAGGCGGCCACGCAAGAGGACGGCGCTGCGGCCTGAGCCGGGCAGCGCATGAGTCAGCGGCCGGCCGTTCCCCGCGAAGGCCCGCCCAGTGATCAGCGGAACAGGTTTAAGAACGGGACTGAGATGTCAACTTTACGCGAACCCTGGCATCCGACGACTTGGCAGTCGATGCCGCAACAGCAGTTGCCTCACTACGTGAACGGCGCCGCGCTCGGGGCCACGCTCTCGCGCATCAGCAGCTACCCGCCGCTCGTCGCGATCGGCGAGATCCGCCGGCTGCGCTCCTGGCTGGCCAACGTCGCGCACGGCCGCGGCTTCGTGCTGCAGGGCGGCGACTGCGCAGAAACGTTTGCCGATTTCCGGCAAGACGTGATCCGGCGCCACTACCGCCTGCTCGAACGCATGGCGCAGACCATCGGCGAAGCGTCGAGGCTGCCCGTCGTGCGCATCGGCCGGATCGCCGGCCAGTACGCGAAGCCGCGCAGCAAGCCGGAAGAAGAACGCGGCGGCCGGTCGCTGCCGAGCTATCGCGGCGACATCATCAACGACGCCGCGTTCGACGCCGGGGCACGCGAGCACGACCCGGACCGCATGGAAGCCGCGTATTTCCGCGCCGCCGGCAGCCTCAATTATCTGCGCGGTCTCGACGACACCGGCATGTTCGGCACCGGCGGCAGCTACTTTTCCAGCCACGAGGCGCTGCTGCTGCCCTACGAGCAGAGCATGGTGGAGTGCGACGAGCTCGGCAACTGGTATTGCTGCTCGGGCCACTTCCTCTGGATCGGCGAGCGCACGCGCCAGATCGACGGCGCGCACGTGGAATTCCTGCGCGGCGTGCGCAACCCGATCGGCCTGAAGCTCGGCGCCGGCATCGGCCACGACGATCTGCTGCGGCTGATCGACGTGCTGAACCCGCTCAACGAGGCCGGGCGCCTGACGCTGATTCCGCGCATGGGCGCGGGCAAGATCGACCGGCTCGCCGCGCTGCTCGAGACGGTGCGCCGCGAGGGCCGCGAGGTGGGCTGGATGTCCGATCCGATGCACGGCAACGGCACCCAGACCCGCACCGGCATCAAGACGCGCCACTATGCCGACATCGTCGCCGAGCTCGACGGCTTCTTCGCGGCGCATCGCGCGGCCGGCACGCATCCGTCCGGCGTGCATCTGGAGCTGACGGGGCTGGACGTGACCGAGTGCATCGGCGGGGCCAGCGTGCCGGGCGAGTCCGACCTCGAACGCGCCTATCTCAGCAGCTGCGATCCGCGCCTGAACGCGGACCAGGCGCTGTCGCTGGCCGGGCATCTGGCCGGCCTGCTGGCCGCGCATCGCCTGTCGCGCAGCCACGGCGAGCGCGCCGAAGCCGGTGCCGGCGCGGCCGAGGCGGCCGACGAGGAAGCCGACCGCTACGACCTGGAGCGCAGCGTATGAGCGACGTCAATCTCGCTGCCGCGCTGCTGTTCAACAAGCGCCACCTCGACAAGCCGGCCTACATCGGCCCCGACTTCGCGCTCAGCTATGCCGAACTCGATCGCGCGGTACGGCGCCAGGCCGCCTGGATGACGATGCAGGAAGTCGCGCCCGGCGAGCGCATCGTGATCGCGCTCGACGACGGCCCGGACCTCGCGGTGATCTTCTTCGCCTCGCTCGCGGTGGGCGCGCTGCCCGTGGTGGTGAGTTCGAAGCTCGACACGGCGCCGCTGCGTCACATCCTCGGCGATGCCGAGCCGCTGATGGTGTATGGCAAGGCGGTGCAGGCCGACACGATTCGCGCCGCGATCGACGGCCTGGCCACGCGCCCGCAGGCGTTTCTGCTGGAGGCCGGCTGGTATCGCACGCTGCTCGCACGGCGCGTCGGGGCGCCGCGTGCGCCGGCCGCGGCCCTCGCCGGCGACGCGTTCGACGAGTCGTCCGACGAGGCATTGGAGGAGGCCGCGGAGCAGGAATGGGACGCCGCGGTCCTGCGTGATCGCCACGCGCCGGCGCTGATCCAGTACACCTCGGGCACCACCGGGCTCGCGAAGGGCGTGACGCACAGTGCCGCGTCGGTGCTGGCCTGCTGCGCCGCCGTGACGGGCCAGCTGGGCCTGAGCGCCGACGACGTGCTCTATTCGGTGCCGAAGTCGTTCTTCGGCTTCGGCATGGGCAACAGCCTGTTCTTCCCGCTCCATCTCGGCGCGAGCGCCGTGCTCGACGCGGCCTGGCCGAACGCCGCGCAGGTGGAGGCGAACCTGCGACGCTTCCGGCCCACGGTGCTGTTCGCCGTGCCGACCCTGTACCGGATGCTGCTCGACAACGGCTTCGGCCCCGACGATTCCCCGCTGCGGCTGGCGTTCTCGGCCGGCGCGCCGCTTGCCGGCAACACCGGCGCGCGCTGGCGCGAGCGCTTCGGTTTCGATCTGCACGACGGCATCGGTGCGACCGAACTCTGCCACGTGTTCGCGACCAGCTACCCGGATTCGCTGCGCCGGGGCAGCCTCGGCCGGCTGCTGGCGGGCTGCGAGGCGCGCATCGTCGACGAGGCCGGGCACGAGGTCCGGCCCGGCGAGACCGGCGTGCTGGTGGTGAAGTCGCCGGCCGTCTCGCCCGGCTACTGGCGACGCCCGCAGGACGACGCGGCGCGCTTTCACGGCGGCTGGTACCGCACCGGCGACCTGTTCAGCCGCGACGCGGACGGCTTCCTCTATTTCCACGGCCGCGAGGACGATCGCTTCAAGGTGTTCGGGCGCTGGGTGGTGCCGGCCGAGATCGAGGCGCTGCTGGTGGCGCATGCGCCGCAACTCGGCGACTGCTTCGTGGTGCCGGGCCGCGAGCCGAATGGCGAGGACCGCCCGGTGCTGTGCCTGCATGGTCAACACGGCGGGCACGCGGCACGGCAGGTGCTGGCCGTGCTGCACCGGCTCGACGGCTACAAGCGGCCGGTCAGGCTGCTGCCGGTCGACGAACTGCCGCTCACGCCGAACGGCAAGCCCAACCGCCGCGCGCTCGCCCAGCTGGCGAGCCGCGCGCTGCAAGACGGGACGGGCATCAATCTAGTGGAGGAATCAACATGTTGAGCCAGGATGAGTTTACGCGGTACGGCGAGGCGGGGTTCAACCTCGTGCCGCTCTGGAAGGTGCTGCCGCTGCCCGAGCGGCTCGATCCGCTGGACGTCTATCGCGCGCTCGCGAACCGGCGCGACGACTACCTGTTCGAGACCGGCGAGTGGGAGAACGCGGCGTTTACGCGCCACTACTCGACCATCGGCCTGCCCTGCGGCGAGCGCATCGAGCTGGACGAGGATGCGATCCGCCATCTGCGCCACGGCCGCGTGCAGAGCGAGCAGCGCACCGACGATCCGCTCGCCGCGCTGCGCCGCCTGCAGGAAGGCTTTCGCGTGCCGCACTTCGACAGCCTGCCGCCGTTCTCGGGCGGCCTGTTCGGCTACTTCGGCTTCGAGACCACGCGTCTGATCGAGCCGCGCCTGCGCCGCACGGCGCGCAAGCCCTCGGGCCTGCAGGTCCCCGACGTGGTGCAGCTGGTGAGCCGCGAGCTGGTGGTGATCGACCATCGCCGCCGCCAGCTGTTCTGCATCGTTCACGAGGATCCGTCCGAGGCCGGCAGCCACGCGCGCGGCCTGGCACGGCTGGAGGCGATGGCCGCGCAGTTGGGCGCGATCGCCCCGGCGCGCGCGCGCGAGCCCGGCACCACCCGGGGCCTCGCCGTCGACGCGAGCCGGCTGTCGTTCGGCTTCGCGCGCGAAGCCTACGAAGGCGCCGTCGACCGCATCAAGGACTACATCGCCGCCGGCGAAGTGATGCAGGTGGTGCTCGCGCAGCGCATGAGCCGCCCGCTCGCCTGCGATGCCATCGCGCTCTACCGCGCGCTCGGCGATCTCGCGCAGACGCCGTACCGCTACCTGGTCAACCTCGGCGAATGCGCGATCGTGGGCGCCTCGCCCGAGATGCTGGTGCAGCAGCGCGGCGACATCGTCACGAGCCGTCCGATGGCCGGCACGCGCCGCCGCACCCAGGACGATGCCGAGGACGCGCGCCTGAAGCAGGAACTGCTGGCCGATCCGAAGGAGATCGCCGAGCACATGATGCTGGTCGATCTCGCGCGCAACGACGTGGGCCGTCTGGCCGTGCCCGGCGGCGTGCAGGTGGACGAGCTGCTGACGGTCGAATATTTCTCGCACGTCATGCACATCGTCTCGACCGTCACCGGCAAGCTGCCCGGGCAGGTCCACGGGATCGACGTGCTGCGCAGCACGTTCCCGGCCGGCACGCTGAGCGGCGCCTCGAAGGTGCGTGCGCTGGAAGTGATCGCCGAGCTCGAGCCGCACTCGCGCGGCATCTACGGCGGCGCGGTCGGCTATCTCGACTGGCGCGGCCAGGCCGAGCTGGCCATCACGATTCGCACCGGCGTGCTGCAGGGCGGGCTGCTGCACGTGCAGTCGGGCGCCGGCGTGGTGAAGGACTCGGTGGCCGAGCGCGAGTGGCAGGAAACCATGGACAAGAGCCGCATGATGCTGCTGGCGGCCGAGCTGGCGGAACGCCAGAGCGAAACGGCGCGCTCCGGCGCGGCGCAACAGGAGGCAACGGCATGCATCTGATGATCGACAACTACGACTCGTTCACCTACAACGTGGTCCAGTATCTCTGCACGCTCGGCGCGCAGGTCGAGGTGAGGCGCAACGACCAGATCACGGTGGAGGAGATCGAGGCACTCGCGCCGCAATCGGTGATCGTCTCCCCCGGGCCGTGCTCGCCCGCCGAGGCCGGCGTCTCGATCGCCGCGCTGCGCCATTTCGCCGGCCGCCTGCCGCTGCTCGGCATCTGCCTGGGCCACCAGTGCATCGCCGCCGCGTTCGGCGGCAAGGTGCGCCGTGCCGAGGTGTTCCACGGCAAGGCCTCGCCGATGCGCCACGACGGCTCCGAGCTGTTCGCGGGCCTGCCGGAGACGTTCAAGGTCGGCCGCTACCACTCGCTGGTGGTGGACGATCTCCCGCCCGAACTGGTGGTGACCGCGCGCATCGCGCACGAGGACGGCACGGCCGGCGAGATCATGGCGATGCAGCACCGCGAGCTGCCGATCTACGGCCTGCAGTTCCACCCCGAATCGGTGCTGACCGAACATGGCTTCAGCATGCTGGCCAACTACCTGCGCGTCGTCGAGCAGCATGCCGCGAGTGCGGCTGCCGCCGTCGCCTGACCCGTACCACGCAAGGACTTCGCAATGAGCGCGGCAAGCTTCGAAAAAGACTATCTGATTCGTTTTTCCCACTGCGATCCGGCCGGCATCGTCTATTTCCCGCAGTACCTGGTGCTGACCAACTGGGCGCTCGAGGACTTCTTCAACGAAGGGCTGAAGGTGGACTTCGCGGGCCTGATCGAGCGGCGCCTGGGCATTCCGATCGTGAAGCTGCAGACCGAGTTCGTCCGGGCCTCGCGGCAGGGCGAGGTGCTGACGCTGCGCATCGAGGTGACGCGGCTCGGCGAGCGCTCGCTCACGGCCACCTTCACGGGCCGCGTCGGCGACGAGGTGCGCCTGCGCAGCGAGCAGGTGTTCGTGATGATCTCGCTCGACAAGGTGGCCTCGATGCCGTTTCCGGACGACATCCGCGCGGCGCTGCGGCGCTACCTGCCGGCGGCCGAGGAGGTGACGGCATGATCCAGCTCTTGCAACCGCCGCAGTGGGTGCGCCCGCGCGGCTACGCGAACGGCGTGGCCGCGAAGGGGCGCCTGGTGTTCACCTCGGGCCAGCTCGGCTGGGACGCGCAGGAGAAGCTGGCCGGCGAGCGTTACGCCGACCAGGCGATCCAGGCGCTGAAGAACATCGTGGCGGTGCTGGCCGAGGCCGGCGCGAAGCCCGAGCATCTGGTGCGTCTGACCTGGTACGTAGCGGACCGCGAGGCCTATTTCGCCGAAGCGAAGGAGGTGGGCCGCGCGTACCGCGAGCTGATCGGGCATTTCCCGCCGATGAGCGCGTTCCAGGTGGCCGCGCTGATGGTGGAGGGCGCCAAGGTGCAGATCGAGGCCACCGCGGTGATTCCCGACTGACGCGGCGCGCGCGGCCGAGATCGCGGCCGGCGCGGCCTTGCCCGCGTTATGACCACGGCTGATATCCGTATCGCTTTTGCTTCGTTGTCATGCGCCGGGCGCGGCCGTAAATTGGCGTTTTCGTTTCGCCGGAATCGTAGAACGTGAGCGTGTCGGCCCTGCTAGCCTGTTCTCCTTGCGTGCCGCCCGCGGCCGCCCAGCCGCCCGAGCGCGGGTTCGACATCGTGCCGTTCGACGGCCCGCTCGGCGCCGAAGTGGTCGGGCTCGATCTCTCGCAGCCGCTCGGCGAGGCGGCGTTCGCGCGCATCCATCGCGCCCATCTCGATCACCACTTGCTGGTGTTTCGCGAGCAGCGCATCACGCCCGAGCAGCAGGTGGCCTTCAGCCGCCGCTTCGGCCCGCTGCAGACCCACGTGCTGCACCAGTTCGCGCTGCCCGGGCATCCCGAGGTGCTGATCGTGTCGAACATCGTCGAGAACGGCAAGCCGATCGGCCTCGGCGACGCGGGCCACTTCTGGCATTCGGACCTGTCCTACAAGGAGAAGCCGAGCCTCGGCTCGCTGCTGCACGCGCAGGAACTGCCCACCGAGGGCGGCGACACGCTGTTCGCCAACATGCACCTGGCCTGGGAGACGCTGCCCGAGGCGCTCAAGCAAGCCGTGCGCGGGCGCCGCGCCGAGCACACCTATCTGGCGCGCTATGCCGAGCTGCAGGCACGCAGCCCGTGGCGGCCGAACCTGAGTGCGGAGCAGCTCGCGCAGGTGAAGGCGGTGCAGCAGCCGATCGTGCGCACCCATCCGGAAACGGGCCGCCGCGCCCTGTTCGTCAGCGAGCATTTCACGACGCGCATCGTCGGCCTGCCCGAGGACGAGAGCCGCGCGCTGCTCGACGAGCTGTTCGCGCACAGCGTGCGCGACGAGTTCGTCTATCGCCACCGGTGGCGCGAGCACGACCTGGTGTTCTGGGACAACCGCTCGCTGATGCATCTGGCGGCCGGCACGCCCGACCATCTGCGCCGCAAGCTGTATCGCACCACGATCGAGGGCGACGTGCCCGTCTGAGGCGGCCGCCGGCGGCGCCGCTCGCCGCCGGCGGTTCGCGCTCGGCAGCCGGCGCGCCGCTGCCGCACGCGCGGCTGCCGCCGTTGCCGTCCCGCCGTTTTCCGCGCGCTCCGTTTGCGCTTCCTTCAGCCGTCGAGAGGTTGCCGATGCCGTTTCCGTTCCGCGCCTTGCTCGCGCGCACCACGCTTCACGCGCGCCGCGCCGGCGCCGCGCTCGTCGCCGCTACGGCGGCCGCCGGCGGCCTCGGCGCTGCGGCGCCCGCCCATGCCGAGGGCAGGATCCGGATCGCCGAGCAGTTCGGCGTCGTCTACCTGATGCTGAACGTGGCGCGCGACCAGCACCTGATCGAGCAGGAAGGCAAGAAGGCAGGCATCGGCATCCAGGTGGACTGGGTCAAGCTGTCGGGCGGCGCGGCCGTCAACGATGCGCTGCTGTCGGGCGCGATCGACGTCGCCGGTGCCGGCACCGGCCCGCTGCTGACGGTCTGGGACCGCACGCGCGGACACCAGGACGTGAAGGGCGTGGCCTCGCTCGGCAACCTGCCGTACCAGCTCGTGAGCAACGATCCGGCCGTGAAGACGATCGCCGATTTCAGCGCGAGGGACCGCATCGCGGTGCCGGCGGTGGGCGTGTCGGTGCAGTCGCGCCTGCTGCAGTACGCCGCCGCGAAGCAGTGGGGCGACAAGTCGTTCGACCGGCTCGACAAGCTCACGCAGGCGATTCCGCACCCCGACGCGGCCGCCGCGATCCTCGCCAACAGCAGCGTGATCACCGCCCACTTCGGCAATCCGCCGTTCCAGCAGCAGGAGCTGGCCGGCAACCCGAAGGCGCACGTCGTGCTGAATTCCTACGACGTGCTCGGCGGCCCGAGTTCGGCCACGGTGCTGTACGCGACCTCGAAGTTCCGCGACGCGAACCCGAAGACCTATCGCGCCTTCGTGGCGGCGCTGGCCGACGCGGCGAAACTGATCGCGGCCGATCCCGAGCGCGCGGCCGACATCTACCTTCGCGTGAACCAGTCGAAGATCGATCGCGCGCTGCTGCTGAAGATCCTGCGCGACCCGCAGGTGCAGTTCAAGACGGCGCCGCAGAACACGCTCGGCCTCGCGCAGTTCATGTATCGCGTGGGCGCGATTCGCCACCAGCCGAAATCGGTCCACGACTATTTCTTCGACGATCCGGCCACGCAGGGCGGCAGCTGAGCGCCGCGCTTATCGGCGCGCCGCATTTGGATAGCGGCAATGATTGGTTGGGATCGCCCCTGCGCGCCGGTATGTTGATGTTTTGTCCGTCGCATCGTCGAGGTGAGCATGAATCTGTCGAATGCCTGGCCGGCGCCGCGCGCCGCGCGTACCGCCAACGGCGCCGAACCGGCGGCAGCTGCGCTCGGCCGCCCTCGCGCCGGTGCGCAGCCGGCGGCGGCGTGCGTGCCGGCGGTGCCGCTTTTGGCCGTCGATCGCGTCACGCTCGAATACCGCAGCGGCGAGCGTATCGTGCGCGCCACGCAGCGCGTGAGCTTCGAGGTCGATCAAGGCGACCGCTTCGTGCTGCTCGGGCCGTCCGGTTGCGGGAAATCGACCTTGCTGAAGGCGGTGGCCGGCTTCGTCGAACCGGCAGCGGGCGAGATCGCGCTGGACGGCCGGCGCATCGCCGGGCCGGGCCCGGACCGCGTGGCCGTGTTCCAGGAGTTCGACCAGCTGCCGCCGTGGAAGACGGTGCTCGAGAACGTCGCGTTTCCGCTGCGTGTGGCGCGCCGGCTGCCGCGGGCCGAAGCCGGCGAGCGCGCGCGGCACTACCTCGACAAGGTCGGGCTCGCGGCCTTCGCAAGCGCCTATCCGCATACGCTGTCGGGCGGCATGAAGCAGCGCGTCGCGCTCGCGCGCGCGCTCGCCATGCAGCCGCGCGTGCTGCTGATGGACGAGCCGTTCGCCGCGCTCGACGCGCTCACGCGCCGCAAGATGCAGGAGGAGCTGCTGCGGCTCTGGGACGACGCGCGCTTCACGCTGCTGTTCGTCACGCATTCGATCGAGGAGGCGCTGGTGGTCGGCAATCGCATCCTGCTGCTGTCGCCGCATCCGGGCCGCGTGCGGGCCGAACTGGACAGCGCGCGTTTCGCGCTCGACAGCATCGGCAGCGACGATTTCCAGCACAGCGTCGCGCGCATCCACCGCCTGTTGTTCGACCCGCCCGAGGCGGCCGGCGCCGTCACCGCATCTGCCCCGGGGGGCCGCGCATGAGCACGCTTCACCCGCCGGCCGTGGCCGCGCCGCGCGCCGAATACGAACGCGCGCTCGAACCGGCCGAGGCCGGCCGCGAGGCCGCGCGCGCCTCGCTGGCCTCGCGCGTGGCCGGCTCGGGCGCGGTTCGCCGTGCGCTGATCGCGCTGCTGCTGATCGCGGCCTGGGAGGGCGTCGCACGGCTGGTCGACAATGACCTGCTGGTGCCGACCTTCGTCGCCACGCTGCGCGCGTTCGCGGGCGGCATCGCCAGCGGCGAGCTGCTGGTCAAGACCGGCATCTCGCTGTCGGTGCTGCTGCGCGGCTACGCGATCGGCGCCGTGCTCGCGTTCGCGCTGACCTCGGTGGCCGTCTCGACGCGCGTCGGCCGCGACCTGCTGGCGATGCTGACCGCGATGTTCAACCCGCTGCCCTCGATCGCGCTGCTGCCGATCGCGCTGCTCTGGTTCGGGCTCGGCACCGGCAGCCTGCTGTTCGTGCTGGTTCATTCGGTGCTGTGGCCGCTCGCGCTGAACATGTACACCGGCTTCCTGGGCGTGCCGGCCACGCTGCGCATGGCCGGCCGCAACTATGGCCTGCGCGGGTTGCGCTTGGTCTGGCTGATCCTGGTGCCGGCCGCGCTGCCGTCGATCCTGTCGGGGCTGCGGGTGGGCTGGGCCTTCGCCTGGCGCACGCTGATCGCGGCCGAACTCGTGTTCGGCGCGAGCGCGGGGCAGGGCGGCCTCGGCTGGTACATCTTCCAGAACCGCAACGAGCTCTACACCGACCGCGTGTTCGCGGGCCTCGCCGCGGTGATCGTGATCGGGCTGCTGGTGGAGCACCTGGTATTCGACACGCTCGAACGCCTGACGGTGCGCCGCTGGCACGCCTAGGCCGCCGGCGCGCGGCCGGCCCCGCCGGATCGGGACGGGCATGCGCGGTCGCGCCGGCTGTGATAGATTTTCGCCGCGACGCGCCTCGGCGCGTCGCGAACGTTCTCAGGGCGGGGCGAAATTCCCCACCGGCGGTAATCATGCTCCGCGCATGTAGCCCGCGAACAGCTCGCCTCGGGTGCGCCCGACGCGATGCCTGCCGACCCGGTGCGATTCCGGGGCCGACGGTCATAGTCCGGATGAGAGAGAGCGGGGTTTTTCCGCACGCGCAAGGCGTGCGGCGCGGCCCTGTGCGCCCATTCAACTCGTACACAGGACCTTGTCGATGACTCAGATTTCCCCAGCCTCCCCGGCATTCCCGCGCCGTATCGCGTTCGTCCAGTCGTGCTGGCACAAGGACATCGTGGATCAGTGCAAGACCGCGTTCATGGCCGCGCTTGCCGAGGCCGGCATCGCCGGCACCGAGATCGACTGCTTCGAGGTGGCGGGCGCGTTCGAGATTCCGCTGCATGCGAAGCTGCTGGCCAAGACCGGCCGGTACGCCGCGGTGGCCTGCGCGGGGCTGGTGGTGGACGGCGGCATCTACCGGCACGAGTTCGTCGCGCAGGCGGTGATCTCGGGGCTGATGCAGGTGCAGCTCGAAACCGGCACCGTGGTGCTGAGCGCCGTGCTCACGCCGCATCATTTCCATCACGGCTCGCACGAGCACGCCAGATTCTTCCACGAGCATTTCGTCGTGAAGGGCGCCGAACTCGCGCATGCCTGCGCCGACACGATCGCGAAGGTGGCGAAGCTGCATGCCAGCGCAGGCGGCGCGACCGGCGCCGGGGTGCTGCAGGCGGCCTGAGGTTCGAGCGGCGCCGCCCGTGCCGCCCGCATCGCGTTCCGGGCGCGGGCGGCGGGGTGCCCGCGCTCAGCGCTCCGGGCGGCTCGGTTGCAGCGGCGCCGAGCGCTGGCGCAGCAGCCAGGCCACGCCGAGCGCGGCGAGCCAGGCCAGGCCCACGTACAGCGCGACGCGGGTCTCGGCGAACCAGCCGATCACCGTCACCACGAACAGCATGAACGCGATCGCGAGCGCCGGCCCCACCGGCCAGAGCGGGACGCGAAACCTCAGCGCCGCGACCTCGTCGCGCGTGAGGCGCCGGCGCATGGCCATCTGCGAGAGCAGGATCATCAGCCAGACCCAGACCGTCGCGAAGGTGGCGATCGCGGCCACGGTCTGGAACACGTCCTTCGGCATCAGGTAGTTCAGCAGCACGCCCACCAGCAGCGCGGCCGTCATCACGAGCACCGTCACGTAGGGCACGCCGTGCCGCGAGGTGGCCGCGAAGCTGGGCGAGGCCTGGCCCTGGCGCGCCATGCCGTACATCATGCGGCCCGCGCCGAAGATGTCGCTGTTGATCGCCGAGATCGCGGCGCTGATCACCACCAGGTTCAGGATCGTGGCGGCCGAGCGCACGCCGAGCGCCGAGAAGATCGTCACGAACGGGCTGCCGCTCGTGCCGATGCCGGTCCACGGGAAGATCGACATCAGCACCACCATGGTCAGCACGTAGAACAGCAGGATGCGCATCGGCACGGTGTTGATCGCGCGCGGCAGCACGCGCTCGGGATGCTTGGCCTCGCCCGCGCTCATGCCGATCACCTCGATGCCGCCGTAGGCGAAGATCACCACCGCCAGCGATTCGATCAGGCCGCTCACCCCGTGGGGCAGGAAGCCGCCGTGCGACCAGAGGTTCGACAGCGCCGGCGCGTCATGCTGCGCGCTCAGCCGCATGCCGGCCAGCAGGATCACGACGCCGCCCGCGATCATCGCGCCGATCGCCACGACCTTGACGATCGAGAGCCAGAATTCGAGCTCGCCGAACACCTTCACGTGGCAGAGGTTGAGCCCGCAGAGGATCGTGACGATCGCGAGCACCCAGATCCACTGCGGCACGCCGGGAAACCAGAAGCCCATGTAGATGCCGAACGCCGTGACGTCGGCGATCGCGACGATCACCATCTCCAGCGTGTAGGTCCAGCCGGTGATGAAGCCCGCGAACGGGCCGAGATTGTCGGTGGCGTACTGGCCGAACGAACCGGACACGGGATCGCGCACGGCCATTTCGCCGAGCGCGCGCATGACCATGTAGACGGCCGCGCCGCCGATCATGTAAGCGAGGATCACGGCGGGGCCGGCGAGCTGTATCGCCGAGGCCGAGCCGTAGAAGAGGCCGGTGCCGATTGCCGAGCCGAGGGCGAGAAAACGGATGTGACGCGCGCCGAGGTGGCGCTGCAGATGCTTCATCAAGACTCCGGAGTGGGTGTCGCGGGGAGGCCTCGGGGCGAGCGCGCCCGAGCTTGTCTAGACAGGTTCGGACGGCCACCCATCTTACCAACGCAGGCGGTGCCGTGTGCGCTCAAAATGACGCGTCACGGAGAGGGCGAGCCCCGTTCCGCGATCGCGCACGGCCCGGCGAAACGACCCTGCGCTGCGCTGGATCAACGAGCCGGTCGCGGATTTGCGCGCATCGGGACGCGCACGCGTGAGCCGCCTGTCCGAACAGCCTGCGATACGGCCCATCGTCGAACCATTCCGGCACCAACCGGGCGGGCCGTCCACGGCTGCGCGCAAAGGCACGGCGTGTCCGGGTCGCGCCTGCGGCGCCGGCCATCGCGGTTTTTCGGCGTTCCCGCCACGCGCGGCCGGCTTGCCCCGCCGGTTCGCCCGATTTTCCGGGTCATTGCGGTTGAGAATCGTTCGCAATCACGTATCATCGCGACTTCGTCGTGCGCGAGTGCGCGATGCGGTGCCGGTGCCGGCCCGCTCGGCCGCGCGCGGCCGGTAGCCCGATTGAGAGGGAGAAAGCAGTGAAAGCCCGTTTCACCCCGTTCGCCGCGCGCGCGGCGCTTGCGGCATGAGCGCCCTGTCGGACCGCTGGCGGCGCCTCGGGCCGCTGCTGTCACAGATCGTCTGCGCGATCCTGGGCGGCTATGCGCTATGCGCTAGGCGCGCTGGCCAGCGTCGGCGCGATCGCGCTGCCGATCGAGCGCTCGCAGGCGGTGCTCACCGGCATGCTGGTCAGCTTCCTGTTCTACGCGGGCGCGGTGATCTGGGTGTTCCTCGCGCGCACCGCGCGGCGCGCCTGGATCGAGCTGCTGTGGATCGCGGCGGGCTTGCTGGCGCTGCTGCCGGTGCTCAACGCGCTGACCACCGACCGGCCGCTCTGGCGCAGCGTGGCCGACGGCGACTGGGTGTACGCGGGCTTCGATCTGATGATGTGGGCGTTCGCGGCGCTGCACGCGCTGCTGGCGATCGGCACCGGCCGCCATCGGGCGCGGCCGCGTCGGGCCGGCCGGGCCGGCGGCGCGGCGCACGTGCCGCCGGCGCTGCCTGGCCGGGGCGAGGGGCGGCGCTGAGATGGGCCTGCTGAGCTTGACGGTATGCGTGGCCGCGTTCGCCTGCCTCGCGCTGGCGATGGAGCGGCATCAGCGGGCCGTGGCCGCGCGTGGCTGGGCGCTCGGGCTGGTGGCCTACGGCGGCATGACGAGCCTCGCGGCCGGCATCGTGATGGCCGCGCTGATCGTGCGCGAGCGCTGCGCTGAATCGCGGCGAGGCGCGGCACCGGCCCGGCGCCAACCATGCGATGATGTGCGCCGATTCCCCCGAGACAGGCCATGACGACTGCATTCGACGAGACAACGAGGGCGGCGATCGCCGCGTTCGCCCAGCTGGACTATCCTACCGCCGCCCAGGCGATGCGCGCCGAGGCCGACTACGACAGCGAACGGGACCGGTGGATCTCGCGCTACATCGACGAGCACGGCGGCGGCGCGGACGATGCCGAATACGACGCCTTGCACGCGGAAGCGCAGACCACGCCGGAATACGCGCAGTTCCTCGATGGCGTGCGCCGGGAAATCCTCGACTACTTCGGCGTGACCGACGACCAGCTGGACTGGGTGATGGTGCTGCGCGAAGACGACAGCGAGGCGCTCTGGGCCGAGGTCAACCGGCAGCGCAGCGCGCTCGGCACCGGCGAGGTGCGCGGCGACCTGTGAGCGTGGCCCGCGCCCGGCGGGCAGCGCCGTTCAGCGCGCCCCGGCCGCGCCGGCCACCCGCCCCAGCGCTTCCCTGACGTCGCGCTCGAACTGAGCCAGCGCCGCCACGTCCGGCGCCGGCGGCTGCAACGCCGCCCACAGCACGCCGATCAGCTGCTCGGCCGTGCGCTCCGCATCGAGCTCGCGCCGGCCCAGGATCGCGTCCCACAGCACGTGCTCGATCGGCCCGAACACCAGCGAGCGCAGCAGGCTCAGGGGCAGGTCGGCCCGCACCTGCCCCTGAGCCTGCCCGCGCGCGAGCACCTTCATCAGCGGCGCGGTATAGCGCCGCTGCAGCGCGCTCAGCTCGTCGCCGAGCATCTCCTGCCTGGCGCGCCCCTCCGACAGCACCAGCGCGCACAGCCCGGTGCCGTTTACCAGCATCAGCCGCAAATGGGTGCGCACGATGAAGGCGAACTGCTCCCGCACCGGGGCGAGCGCCGGCAAGCCTGCCTCGAAGGTCGCGATGTTCTCGTCGTACCAGTCCGCGATCACGCGCGCGCACAGCTCGCGCTTGCCGCGAAAGTAGCTGAACACGGTGGCCTCGGACACCCCCACGCGCTGCGCGATCTCGGCTGCGGTGGCGTGCTCGTAGCCTTTCTCCGCGAACACCTCGCGCCCGGCGCGCAGGATCTCCTGCACGCGCTGCTGCGACTTGCGTCCGGCGGGCGCGCGGCTGCCGTCGGCGCGCTCGGACTTGACGGGGCTGCTCGTCATGATGGATTTCCGTTCCGCTCGATCGATGGGGCCGATGATAGCCGAGTCCGGCCAATATTTTGAGTGTCACTCAAAAAAAACAATTGACGCATGATTGGGCTAGGCGCGACACTAGCCGCCATCAAATGGCATCGTTCATTCGACCGGCGCCCGGGCAATTCTGAGCAAAACTCAGATCGATGTGCCGCACCGGCTCGGCCGACCGCACTTTCTGGAATCGGAGGAGGAGACATGAGCAACCTGCCCGGCGTGCAATTCATGCTCGGTGAGGACATCGAGATGCTGCGCGACGCGATCGCCACGTTCGCCGCGAAGGAGATCGCGCCGCGCGCGGCCGAGATCGATCGCACCGACCAGTTCCCGATGGACCTGTGGCGCAAGTTCGGCGAACTCGGCGTGCTCGGCATGACGGTGGGCGAGGAGTACGGCGGCGCGAACCTCGGCTACACGGCGCACATGGTGGCGATGGAGGAAATCTCGCGCGCCTCGGCATCGGTCGGCCTGTCCTACGGCGCCCATTCGAATCTCTGCGTCAACCAGATCCATCGCAACGGCAGCGAGGCGCAGAAGCGCCGCTACCTGCCGAAGCTGATCTCGGGCGAGCACGTGGGGGCGCTGGCGATGAGCGAGCCGAACGCGGGCTCGGACGTGGTCAGCATGAAGCTGCGCGCCGACCGGCGCGGCAGCCACTACGTGCTGAACGGCACCAAGATGTGGATCACCAACGGCCCGGACTGCGACACGCTGGTGGTCTACGCGAAGACCGATCCGGAGGCGGGTGCGCGCGGCATGACGGCGTTCATCGTCGAGAAGGGCATGAAGGGCTTCTCGGTGGCGCAGAAGCTCGACAAGCTCGGCATGCGCGGCTCGCACACGGGCGAGCTGGTGTTCCAGGACGTGGAGGTGCCCGAGGAGAACGTGCTGGGCGAGGTGGGCAGCGGCGTGAAGGTGCTGATGAGCGGGCTCGACTACGAGCGCGCGGTGCTGGCGGGCGGCCCGACCGGCATCATGGCGGCCTGCCTCGACGCGGTGGTGCCGTACATCCACGACCGCAAGCAGTTCGGCCAGTCGATCGGCGAGTTCCAGCTGATCCAGGGCAAGGTGGCCGACATGTACACGAACTTCCAGGCCTGCCGCGCCTACCTCTACGCGGTGGGCCGCCATCTGGACGCGGCCGGCAGCCACGTGCGCCAGGCGCGCAAGGACTGCGCCGGCGTGATCCTCTACACGGCCGAGCGCGCCACCTGGATGGCGGGCGAGGCGATCCAGATCCTCGGCGGCAACGGCTACATCAACGAATATCCGGTGGGCCGGCTCTGGCGCGATGCCAAGCTCTACGAGATCGGCGCGGGCACGAGCGAAATCCGCCGCATGCTGATCGGCCGCGAACTGTTCGCCGAGACGGCGTAAGCGCCGCGCGGAGCCGACACGATGCCGATCCTCGAATCGAAACTGAACCCCCGCTCCGACGAATTCCGCGCCAACGCGGCCGCGCTCGACGCGCTGGTGGCCGACCTGCGCGAGAAGATCGAGCGGCTCGCGCAGGGCGGCGGGCAGGCCGCGCGCGACAAGCACGTGGCGCGCGGCAAGCTGCTGCCGCGCGAGCGCATCGCGCTGCTGCTGGACCCGGGCTCGCCGTTCCTCGAACTCTCGCAGCTCGCCGCGTTCGGCATGTACAACGACGACGCTCCTGGCGCCGGCATCATCACCGGCATCGGCCGGATCGCCGGGCGCGAGTGCATGATCGTCTGCAACGACGCCACCGTGAAGGGCGGCACCTATTACCCCGTCACCGTCAAGAAGCACGTGCGCGCGCAGGAGATCGCGGCCGAGAACCGGCTGCCCTGCGTCTACCTGGTCGATTCGGGCGGCGCGAACCTGCCGAACCAGGACGAGGTGTTCCCCGACCGCGACCACTTCGGCCGCATCTTCTACAACCAGGCCAACCTGTCGGCCGCCGGCATCGCGCAGATCGCGGTGGTGATGGGCTCGTGCACGGCCGGCGGCGCCTACGTGCCGGCGATGAGCGACGAATCGATCATCGTCAGGGAGCAGGGCACGATCTTCCTGGGCGGCCCGCCGCTGGTGAAGGCGGCCATCGGCGAGGAGGTCAGCGCCGAGGACCTGGGCGGCGGCGATGTCCACACCCGGCTGTCGGGCGTGGCCGACCATCTCGCCCGGAACGACGCGCACGCGCTCGCGATCGCGCGCTCGATCGTCGCCCACCTCGGCGCGAAGGCCGCGCCGCCGCTGCCGCTCAGCGAGCCGCTGCCGCCGCGCTACGATCCGGCCGAGCTGGCCGGCGTGATCCCGGCCGATACGCGCAAGCCGTTCGACGTGCGCGAGGTGATCGCGCGCATCGTCGACGATTCGGCCTTCGACGAATTCAAGGCGCGCTTCGGCACCACGCTCGTCACCGGCTTCGCGCGGATCTGGGGTCATCCGGTCGGGATCGTCGCCAACAACGGCATCCTGTTCTCCGAATCGGCCGTGAAGGGCGCGCATTTCATCGAGCTGTGCTGCCAGCGCAAGATCCCGCTGGTGTTCCTGCAGAACATCACGGGCTTCATGGTGGGCCGCAAATACGAGAACGAGGGCATCGCGCGGCACGGCGCGAAGATGGTCACCGCGGTGGCCACGGCGAAGGTGCCGAAGTTCACGGTGATCATCGGCGGCTCGTTCGGCGCCGGCAACTACGGCATGTGCGGCCGGGCCTACTCGCCGCGCTTCCTCTGGATGTGGCCGAACGCGCGCATCTCGGTGATGGGCGGCGACCAGGCCGCCTCGGTGCTGGCCACGGTGCGCCGCGACGGCATCGAGGCCAAGGGCGGCAGCTGGTCGGCCGACGAGGAGGCCGCGTTCAAGGCGCCGATCCGCGAGCAGTACGAGCGGCAGGGCCATCCGTACTACGCGAGCGCGCGGCTGTGGGACGACGGCGTGATCGAGCCGGCGCGCACGCGCGACGTGCTCGGGCTGGGCCTGGCCGCCGCCATGAACGCGCCGATCGAGCAGACGCGCTTCGGCGTGTTCCGGATGTAAGGAGGCAGGCATGCGGTACGAGACCAGATACGAGACGATCCGCGTCACCGAGGAGCAGCGCATCGCCACGGTCACGCTCGCGCGGCCCGAGGTGCGCAACGCGTTCAACGAGACCATGATCGCGGAGCTGACGGCCGCGTTCGGCGAGCTCGACGCGCACGACGGCATCCGCGCGGTGGTGCTGGCCGCCGAGGGGCCGGCGTTCTGCGCCGGCGCGGACCTGAGCTGGATGCGCCGCATGGCCGGCTATAGCGACGACGAGAACCGCGCCGACGCGCGCCGGCTCGCGCGCATGCTGGAGGCGGTGTACCGCTGCGGCAAGCCGGTGATCGCGCGCGTGCACGGCGACGCCTACGCGGGCGGGGTCGGCCTGGTGGCGGCCTGCGACGTCGCGATCGGCGCCGAGCCGGCGCGCTTCTGCCTCTCGGAGGCGCGGCTCGGGCTGATTCCGGCCACCATCGCGCCCTACGTGGTGCGTGCGCTCGGCGAGCGCGCCGCGCGCCGCTACTTCACCACCGCCGAGGTGTTCGGCAGCGCGCGCGCCGCCCAGCTCGGGCTGATCCACGAGGCGGTGCCGGCCGAGGTGCTCGACGCGGCCGTCGCGCAGCTGGGCGACGCGCTGCGCGCCAACGGGCCGGGCGCCGTGCGGGCCGCCAAGCGGCTGGTGGCCGAGGTGGCCGGCCGCGCGCTCGACGACGCGCTGATCGAGCAGACCGCCGACTGGATCGCGGCGACGCGCGCGGGCGCCGAGGCGCGCGAGGGCATCGCCGCGTTCCTCGACAAGCGCACGCCGTCATGGCGCGAATGAGGCCGCTGCGCTGGCGGCCCGCCGGCGCGGGGCGCTAGCCCGCATCGCGTCCCTGATTCGCCGTCCCGGCCTTTCCGAACCCCGCTTACCGAATCCCGACCGACCATGTTCGACAAGATCCTGATCGCCAATCGCGGCGAAATCGCCTGCCGGGTGGCGGCCACCTGCCGCCGTCTCGGCATCGCGAGCGTCGCCGTCTACTCGGACGCCGACGCGAACGCGAAACACCTTGCCGCCTGCGACGAGGCGGTGCCGATCGGCGGCGCGGCCGCCGCGGACAGCTATCTGCGCGGCGACCGCGTGATCGCCGCCGCGCTGGCCACGGGCGCGCAGGCGGTCCACCCCGGCTACGGCTTCCTGTCCGAGAACGAGACCTTCGCCGAGGCCTGCGCGGCCGCCGGCCTGGTCTTCATCGGGCCGCCGGTGCAGGCGATCGCGGCGATGGGCTCGAAGGCCGCCGCCAAGGCGCTGATGCAGCAGGCCGGCGTGCCGCTCGTGCCCGGCTACCACGGCGCCGACCAGGACCCCGCGCTGCTGCATCGCGAGGCCGACGCGATCGGCTACCCGGTGCTGCTCAAGGCGAGCGCGGGCGGCGGCGGCAAGGGCATGCGCGTGGTCGAACGCTCGGCCGATTTCCCGGCCGCGCTCGCCTCGTGCCAGCGCGAGGCGGCCAGCAGCTTCGGCAACGATCGCGTGCTGATCGAGAAATACCTGCTGCGCCCGCGCCACGTGGAGGTGCAGGTGTTCGGCGACACGCTCGGCAACACCGTCTACCTGTTCGACCGCGACTGCTCGGTGCAGCGGCGCCACCAGAAGGTGCTGGAGGAGGCGCCCGCGCCGGGCCTGTCCGACGCGCAGCGCCGCGCGATGGGCGACGCCGCGGTGGCGGCCGCGCGCGCGGTCGGCTACGTGGGCGCCGGCACCGTCGAATTCATCGTGACGGGCGAGCAGTTCTACTTCATGGAGATGAACACGCGCCTGCAGGTCGAGCATCCCGTCACCGAGATGGTGAGCGGGCTCGACCTCGTGGAGTGGCAGTTGCGCGCCGCCTCCGGCGAGCCGCTGCCGCTGCGCCAGGAGGCGCTGCGCGTGACCGGCCACGCGATCGAGGCGCGGCTCTATGCCGAGAGCCCGGCGCGCGGCTTCCTGCCTTCCACCGGCACGCTCACGCACCTGCGGCTGCCCGAGGGCGTGGAGTTCGCGACCGGCGCGCCGGTGCGGGTGGACAGCGGCGTGCGCGAGGGCGACGCGATCACGCCGTTCTACGATCCGATGATCGCCAAGCTGATCGTGCACGGCGCCGATCGCGCCGAGGCGCTCAAGCGCATGGCGCGCGCGCTGCGCGAGTGCGAGGCGGTGGGGCTCGCCACCAACGCCGCGTTCCTGCAGCGGATCGTCGAGAGCGCGCCGTTCGCGAGCGGCGACCTCGACACCGGGCTGATCGAGCGCCATCACGACACGCTGTTCGCGCCGCGCGCGCTGGCCCCGGCGGCGGTCGCGCTGGCCTGCGCCGCGCTGCTCGCGCGCGAGCGCGACGCGGCCCAAAGCGGCGGGGCCGGCGCCGCGATCGCGCCCGGTGCCTCGCCGTGGCAGGCGCTGCCGGACTGGCGGCTCAACGGCGCTTACACGCGCACGCTGGCCTGGCGGCCGGCCGATCAGGAGGCGGCGGTGACGGTCCGCTACGAGCGCGGCGCGCACGGCGAGCGGCTTGCGATCGGCGATGCGGCGGCGGCGCCGTTCAGCTGGCAGCGCGGCGCCAGCGCGCGCGAGTTCGTGGTGACGCTGGGCGGCGAGCGCGGCGCCGGCCGCGTGGTGGCCGAGGGCGACACGTTCCACGTGTTCGTGCAGGGCGCGGCCGACACCCTCGAATGGCTGAGCCCGCTCGCGCATGCCGGCGACGCCGAGCACGGCGGCGGCCGGCTCACCGCGCCGATGCCGGGCAAGGTGATCGCGGTGCTGGTCGAGCCGGGGCAGGCGGTGGAGGCGGGCGCGCCGCTGATCGTGATGGAGGCGATGAAGATGGAGCACACGATCGGCGCGCCGAGCGCGGGCGTGGTGGCCGAGGTGCTGTACGCGGTCGGCGATCAGGTGGCGGACGGCGCGCAGCTGATCACGCTGGAAACGGCGGCTTGACCGGGCGCGGCATGAAGGTGCCGCCGCGGGCGGCCGCTTGCCCGCGCCGCGCCAGCCGATCCGGACGCGGCCCGAGCCCGCTGCCGCGCCGATCGCCGGGCCGGCCCGAGCGGGTCCGTGCCCGCAGAACCGGTATCCGGCCTGCCGGCTGCCTTGCTGCGACGACGCGTGCGACGGGTTGGAGGCGGTGTCGTAGCGCAGCGAGACGTGCAGGCGCCCGGGCCATACTGGAGCGCCGCGGTGCCGGCCGCACCGCGCTGCCGCTCAGCTTCAGCTGCGACGCCAGGGCCGGGGCTGACCTCGATCGCCAGCGCGGCGCCGCCGGCCTGCGTTGGCCCCGGAGCGCTTGCCGCGCCGCGCGCGGATCGGCCCGATTCGAGGCGAAATTCGCGAAACATGCCGCCCGTGGCTGATAAATTGCGCTCCTGGCCCCGGAAACGCGCGAGAATTCGCCTCTCGTGTCTAGCAGGTGCGGAGGAATCCATGGAAATGTCTCGCCCGAGGCCGGGCGCCGTCGCCGTCGTGCTCTGGGCGGTGCTGTATCTGGTGAGCGGTCAGCTGTCGCGTCAACTGAACGGGCCGGTCGGTCTGCCCGGCTATATCTGGCTGCCGGCCGGCGTCACGGTGGGCGCCTTCATGCTGCGCCCGCCCGGTGAATGGCCGGTGCTGGCCGCCGCGTTTCTGGTCGCCCAGCTCGCGCTGGCCGCGGTCGAGCACGGCAGCTACCCCGACACGCTGGTCTACGCGCTGATCGCGATCGGCTCGGCCGCGCTCGCGGTCTGGCTGGTGCGGCGCGTGCGGCTCTCGCTGGAGGGCCTGTATTTCCTGCGCTCGATGATCTCGGCCGCGCTGCTCACCAGCCTGTTCGGCGCGCTGGCGAGCGGGGCCTGGCGCGCGTTCATGCAGGGCTCGGCGTTGCCCGACGTCGCGTTCGTCTGGGCGGCCTCGGACTTCGTCGGCATCCTGCTGGTCGCGCCCGTGCTGGCGTCGTGGTCACGCTTTCGCGCGCACCGCTCGGGTGACCACGAGCGCTTCGACATCGGGCTCGGCATCGTATCGTTCGCGCTGCTGGCGGCCAGCGCCTGGGCGATCTTCGACAGCGCCGGCGCCGGCACGCCCGCCGGCGCGATCGGCTTCGCCGCAACCTACATTCCGCTGTTCCTGACGGTGGCGGTGACGGTGCTGCTGGGCGGCCGAGCCGGCTCGCTGTCGGTGCTGGTGCTCGCCGTGATCGTGATCCTGCAGACCGCGGACGGGGACGGGCCGTTCTCGCTGCTGGAAACCTCGCGCGGGCGCTCGCTGCTGGAGGCGCAGCTCTATCTGGCGGTGGCCTCGCTGCTGGTGCTGACGGTCAGCACGCTGAAAACCGGCAACGAACGCGCCAGCGCGCGCGCCGACACGCTCGCCAGCAACATCGCGCTGGCGCTCGCGAGCGCGGACCAGGTGGCCTACGTGCTCGATCCGGCCACCGATACGCTCGAATGGAGCGGCGACCTGCAGCGCGCGTTCGGGCCGGGCGCCGAGGCCGCGCAACTCGCCAGCGTGGCGCGCGTGCTCGAACGGCTGGCGCCGCCCGATCGCGACACGCTGCGCCGCCACTGGCGCGCCGGCGCGGCCGGCCAGCCGGGCGAGCCGGTGAGCTTCGGCATCGTGCAGCCGGACGGCGCGATCCTGCGCGTGACCGACCGCGGCGCGCCGCTCAGCTACGCGAACCTGGACGTGACGGTGGTGGCGGGCGTCTGGCAGATCGCGCGCGGGCCGGCCGGCGCGGCCGGCGCCTGAGCGGACGGTCCGCATCATGTCCGGTCGCACCGGCGTCCTGCTGATCCACGGGCTGGGCGGCACCGAGTACGATCTCGGCTCGCTGCACAAGGCAATCCGTCGGGCCGGCGGCGACGCGCACATCATCACGCTGCCGGGCCACGGCACGCGGCCCGAGGATCTGGTCGGGGTCCGTGCCGAGGCCTGGCTCGACGCCGTCACCGCGCAGTATCGCGTGCTCGAGGCCGAGTACGACACGCTGCACGTGGCGGGCATGTGCATGGGCGCGCTGGTCGCGCTGCTGCTGTGCCACCGCGTGCGTCACGCGAAGGGGCGCCTCGCGCTGCTGGCCGCGCCGGTCTACATCGACGGCTGGTCCACGCCCTGGTATCGCACGCTGCGCCACCTGCTGTATCGCGTGCCGGGCCTGACCGAGCGCATGCGCGTGGAGGAGGGCGAGCCGTTCGGCATCAAGAACCCGGTGATCCGCGCGCTCGTGAAGAAGAAGTTCGCACGCCAGGACCGCTTCCATTACCCGTGGGTGCCGCTCGCGACGATCCGCCAGGTCGACCGGATGCGCGCCTGGGTGCGCGCGGCGGCGCCCGACACGCCGTGCCCCACGCTGATCCTGCACGCGCGCGAGGACGAACTGACGAGCCTGCGCTCGGCGCGCTTCCTGGAGGCGGCGATGCCCGATGCGCGCTGCATCGTGCTCGAGAACAGCTATCACATGATTTGCGCCGATAACGACCGCGACGCCGTCGCGCGGCATGTGCTCGCGTTCTTCGGCTTCGATCCGGCCCACGCGCAGAGCCCGGCGATGGCGCGCCGGCTGGCGCGCGGGGGCGGCTCGGACGAGGCGGCGCATGCGCTGGGCGACGCGCCATGAGCGCGGGCGCCGCCACGCACCGCTTGCGCCGCTTGCGCCGCTTGCGCCGCGACGGCGCCAGGCAGGCGATGCGCACTCCGCCCGCGCCAGCCGTGCTCGGCGTTGTCCGCGCGCATCGCCGCGCGCCGCGCGCTGGCGGCCGTGCCGCGCCGCTGCGCTATGATCACGCCTTTTGAGCGCGCCGCCCGCCGGCGCGAGCGCATTTCCGACTTCCCGATGACACGACGATTGCCCGCGGCCGCGCTGCGACAACTCCCGCGCACGACCGCGCTGCCCCGCCGGCTGCGCCTCGGCCTGACCGTGATGGCCGCGCACGCGGCGGCGGTGGCGGCCGCGCCGGCCGACCTTGCCGCGCCGGCCGCGGCGGCATCCCCGGCCCCGGCCGGCACGGCGCCCGCCGCCCAGACGCTGCCCGTCATCGACGTGTCGGCCGCCGCCGGCTCGGCATGGCGCGCGCGCACCGCCTCGGTGACCGGCCGCGACGACGCGCCGATCCTCGACACGCCGGCCTCGATCACGGTGGTGAGCGCCGAGCGCATCGCCGACCGGCAGGCCAGGACGCTCGCCGAGCTACTGCGCGAGGACGCCTCGGTCAACGCCGACTACACGCCGGTCGGCTATTACGGCAACTTCACGATCCGCGGCTTCCCGCTCGATCCGGCCAGCGCGCTGCGCGAGGACGGCCTGACGCTGTCGGGCGAGCAGAACGTGCCGCTCGAGAACAAGGCGCGCGTCGAGATCCTGAAGGGGCTCGCCGCGCTCGACAGCGGCGTGCTCTCGCCGGGCGGCGTGGTGAACTTCGTCAGCAAGCGGCCCGAGAACGTATCGAGCGTGACGGCCGGCACGGACAGCCGCGGCTCCAGCTCGGCCTCGGTCGATCTCGGCCGCCGCTTCGGCCCGGACAACCAGTTCGGCTTGCGCGTCGAGGCCGCGCGCGAAAACATCCATTCCTATGTGGACGGCGCGAACGGCCACCGCACGTTCGGCTCGCTCGCGGCCGACTGGAACGTCACGCCGCGTGCCAGCCTGCAGGTGAATGCCGAGTTCCAGAACTGGATCCAGCGCTCGGTGTCGGGCTATCAGCTGCTGGGCGGCACGGTGGTGCCGCCGGCCGCCTCGGCCTCGAAGCTGCTCGGCCTGCAGCCCTGGGCGAAGCCGGTGACCACCGACGCGCTGAACCTGAACGCGCGCTTCGACTATGCGCTCGACGACGCCTGGCGCCTCTACGTCACGGCCGGCCGCAGCCGCACCATGATCGACGACGACGTGGCGTTCGCCTACGGCTGCGCCCATGTGCCGAGCTGCGGCGCGGGCGGCAGCTCGCCGTTCTTCTTCGCCTCGAACGGCGATTTCGACGTCTACGACTACCGCAGCCCCGGTGAATACCGGCGCAACGACGAGCTGCGCGCGGCGGTGGACGGCAAGTTCCGCACCGGCGCGCTGCGTCACGACCTGCTGTTCGGCGTGGGCGCGCTGCACCGCGTGGTACGGCTGTCGAATTCGGTCTACGACTACGTGGGCAGCGAGAACATCGACGGGCCCGATCTCGGTTTCGATCCGTCGCCGAACCAGCCGAGCGTGTCGTTCCCGCAGCTCGACGCGTGGCAGGTGTCGCTGTTCGGCACCGACCGCATCAGCTTCGGCGAGCACTGGCAACTGCTGGCGGGCGGCCGCCAGGTGCTGCTGCGCCAGCGCGCCTGGACCAGCCAGGACGGCCCGGCCGGCCGCACCGACCGCAGCAAGTTCCTGCCGCAGCTCGCGCTGGTCTACAAGCCGGTCGCGCCGCTGACGTTCTACGGCTCGTACAGCCGGGATCTCTCGCTCGGCGACCAGGCGCCGGTGCGCGCGAGCAACGCCTACGCGTTCCTGCCGCCGCTCGAATCGAGCGCCTATGAGCTCGGCGCGAAATACGACTGGGCCAATCGCGTGACGCTGACGGCCGCCGCGTTCTCGATCAGCCGCCCGTTCCAGTTCGCGCAGCCCGACGATTCCGCCGCCGGCTATACGTTCGTGCAGCGCGGCCGGGAGCGCCACGACGGCATCGAGCTGGGCGCCGCGGGCCGCCTGACCGAGCGGCTGGCGCTGAACGCGAGCCTCGCGGCGATCCGCGCGCGCGCCTACGACTCGGGCTCGCCCGCCTACGAAGGCCACCAGGTGATCAACCTGCCGGCGCTGCGCGCGACGCTGAACGCCGACTACGCGGTGCCGGGGCTGCCCGGCTTGCACCTGCTCGGCGGGATCGAATACAGCGCGAGCCGCAACGCGAACGAAGAGGGCACCACGCGCGTGCCGGGCTGGCTCGTGTTCAACGCCGGCGCGCGCTATACGACGAAGCTTGGCGGCCACCGCGTCACGGCCCGGCTGTGGGTCGACAACCTGTTCAACCGCTATTACTGGCGCGATGCCGGCGAGCAGCAGGGCGACGCCTACCTGTTCCTCGGCGCGCCGCGCACGGCCCGGCTCTCGGTCACCTGCGACTTCTGATCCGGCCCGCCACGTTCTCCGGAGACGTCAACCCATGTCCCCCCTCGAAATCACCGGCGTGATCGTGAGCGCGCTGGCGATCTGGCTGGCCGCGCGGCGCAGCATGCTGTGCTGGCCGGTCGGGCTCGCCTCGGTCGCGCTCTACGCGTGGATCTTCTTCGATGCGCGGCTCTACTCGGACATGCTGCTGCAGGGCGCGTTCGCGCTGCTGCAGCTGTACGGCTGGTACGGCTGGCTGATGCAGCGGCGCGAGCGCGCCGGCGAGCCGGTGGCGCCGCAGCGCGGGGTGGGGCTGCGCCGGCTCGCGCCGGGGCTGGCCGCGGCCGTGGTGCTGAGCGCGCTGCTGGGCGGCGCGATGGCGCGCTGGACCGACGCCTCGCTGCCCTACGTCGACGCCACGCTGACCGCGTTCAGCCTGGTCGCGCAGTACTGGACCGCGCGGCGCTATATTGCGTCATGGCAGCTCTGGTGCGTGGTCGATACGGTCTATGTCGGCATGTTCGTGTTCAAGGCGCTCTACCTGACGGCCGGGCTCTACGCGCTGTTCGTGGTGCTCGCCGGGATCGGCTGGCGCGACTGGGCGCGCGCGCTGGCCCGCGCCGATGCCGCGGGCGCAGCCGCGCTGCGGCCCGACGGCAGGCCATGAGCGCCCCGTTTTCCGGAGACCCGCTGGTGACGTCCGATTCCCGCTCCGATGCCGATTGCGCGGCCGATCGCCGTGGCTCGCCCGCGCCGCGCGCCGCGCGCCGCGACGACGCGGCGCTCGTGCCGCCGCAGTTCACCGTGGACGGCGAGACGAACGAACGCGACTGGCCGCTGATCACGCGCGCCGAGCTGGACCGTGTGCTGGCCGCCTATCCGCGGGTGGGCGCGCTGGCCTCGCTGTCGTGGCACAGCCCGCGGCCGTTCTCGGCGGCCGTGCTGGCCACCACCGAGTCCGGCGCGGGCGTGTTCGTGAAGCGCCACCACCGCAGCCTGCGCGACGTGGCCGGGCTCGAGGAGGAGCACCGCTTCATGGCCCACCTGCGCGACCACGGCGTGCCGGTGGCCGAGGTGCTGGCCGACCGGCACGGCCGCACCGCCAGCACGCATGGCGACTGGACCTACGAGGTGCATGCCGCTTCGCCCGGGGTGGACGCCTATCGCGGCGTGATGTCCTGGAAGCCGTTCTTCCATGCCTCGCACGCGGCCGCGGCCGGGCGCATGCTCGCCACGCTGCATCGCGCGGCGGCCGGCTTCGACGCGCCGGCGCGCGCGCTGCGGCCGCTCCTGACCAGCTTCCGGGTGCTGTCCTCGCCCGATCTGGGCGGCGCGCTCGAGGCCTGGGTGGCCGCCCAGCCGCGCCTGGCGCGCGCGCTCGAGGCACGCGCCTGGCGCGACGACGTGGAGCGCGTGATCGGGCCGTTCCACCGCGCGCTGGTGCCGTGGCTCGACACGCTGGCGCCGCTGTGGACGCATGGCGACTGGCATGCCTCGAACCTCTTGTGGACGAGCGGCGAGGCGGGCGCGCAGGTGGCGACCGTGCTCGACTTCGGGCTGGCCGACCGCAGCTGCGCGGTGCTCGACATTGCCACCGCCATCGAGCGCAACATGGTGGACTGGCTCGCGCCGGCCGGCGCGCGGCGCATCGAATTCGAGCACCTGAGCGCGCTGCTGGACGGCTATGAATCGATCCTGCCGCTGTCCGGCGACGCGTATCGGGCACTCGCGGCGCTGCTGCCGATCGCGCATACCGAATTCGCGCTGTCCGAAGTCGAGTATTTCAACGGCATCCTGTCGTCGCCGGCCGGCACCGAGGCCGCCTACGACACCTATCTGGTCGGCCACGCGCAGTGGTTCGCCGGCGCGGACGGGCAGCGGCTGCTCGACGCGATCCGGGCGCGTCGGCCGGGGCGGTGAGCGCGCGGCCTGCCGGCGAGCGAGGCCGCTTTTTGAGCGGGCCGTGCCGTGCGGCACGGGCCCGCCCGACACGCGCAGAGGCGAACGGCGAGGCGAACGGCAAGGGGCGGCCGGACTCGGCGTGCCGCCGCCCGCACTCAATATCCGGACCGCCCGGAGCATGCCGCCGCGCCGCCGCGGCCCCGATTCGCACCCGGCACCGAAAAACCAGGGATAACCCTGCTACGGCGCGGGGCCGATGCTGCCGTTATTACAGACGCCGGCTCAACCCAGTCTCGTAACCCGTCGATAGACGATTGCTCCCATGCCCAACATGACCCTGAACCGGAAACTGACGTCGATGATCGCGATCCTCTGGATCGGCCTGCTGCTGATCGCCGGGTTCGGCGCGTGGCACGCCCGCTCGTCGATGATCGACCAGCGCCGCGCGGCGCTATCGGCGCTCGTCAGCGAGGCCTACGGCGTCGCCGATCATTACTATCAGCTCGCCCAGCAGCACACGCTGTCCGAGGACGAGGCGAAGAAGCGCGCGCTGGAGGCGATCTCGGCGATGCGCTACGGCAGCGACGGCTACGTGTACGTCAACGATTCGCAGCCGGTGATGATCATGCATCCGATCAAGCCCCAGCTGAACGGCACCAATCTCGCGAATCTGACCGACCCGAACGGCATCCACGTGTTCCTCGAGACCGTCAAGGCCGGCAACCAGGCGGGGCCGGGCGAGGTCGGCTACGTCTCCTACCAGTGGCCTAAGAGTCGCTAACACAAGTCATCCACGAATCTGGAGCAGATGACGGCGGCAGCCAGGACAAGCAGAGCGGTATGAATATCGAGGCGTCGTTCGAAGCGAATTCGAAGCTTGCCGAATCCGGCGAACCAGGCATGCGTACGCTCGACGACCCAACGATGCCTGCCCAGCCGTTCGCTGCTTTCGATACCGCGGCGTGCAATACGAGCCTTGATGCCGCGCTGTCTCAGATAACGTCGACAACGCCCGAAGTCATACCCTTTGTCAGCGTGCAGTTTGCTCGGGCGCTTGCGTGGCGGACCGTTCAGCCCGGGTACCGCAGGAATGGCATCGAGCGTGGACTCGAATGCCATCGAATCGTGGCGGTTGGCTCCCGTGATCGTGACGGCCAGAGGAATGCCGCGTGCATCTACGACGATGTGTCGCTTCGATCCGAGCTTGCCGCGGTCGGTCGGGTTGGGGCCGGTTTCCTGGCCCCCCGGGGGCTGGAGACGCTGGCTCCATCGAGGCTGGCGCGTTCCCAATCGATCTGGTCGTGCTCACGCAGCCGACGCAGCATCGCCAGATGCAGCCGGCGCCATACACCGGCCGCTTGCCAGTCTCGCAGACGTCGCCAACACGTCATGCCACTGCCGAAGCCCAGTTCTTGCGGGAGGTCTTCCCACGGGATACCGGTTTGCAGCACATATAGGATGCCGTTGAGCGCAGCTCGGTCATCGACCGTGCGCCGCCGTCCGCCCTTGGGCGATGGGGTGAATTCCGGAATCAGCGGTTCCAGCTCCACCCACAACTCGTTGCTGATTTTGCGTCTTGCCATATCGCAGACGATACGACTTCTGCTACGTCATGTCTAGGTTATGTTAGCGGCTCTAAGCCGGGCGCCGACGCGCCGGTGGACAAGTCCAGCGCGGTGCGCCGCTTCGCGCCGTGGGATTGGTACATCGCCACCGGTATGTACATGGACGACGTGCGCGCCGCGCTCTACGCGGACATCCTGGTCTGGCTCGGCGTGTCGGGCGCGCTCGGCGCGGTCTCGACCGTCCTGATGCTGATGGTGCTGCGCAGCGTGCGGCACAGCCTCGGGGGCGACCTGGAGGAGGCCGTCGATACCGCGCGCCGCATCGCGCGCGGCGACCTGACCGCGCGCGTCGCGCTGCGCGGCGGGGACCACGGCAGCCTGCTGCATGCGCTGCATGCGATGCAGACCGGGCTCATCGAGATGGTCTCGCGGGTGCGACTCGGCACCGACAACATCAACGTCGGCGCCAACGAGATCGCGGCCGGCAACACCGACCTGTCGCAACGGACCGAGCAGCAGGCCGCGGCGCTCGTGCAGACCGCCTCGAGCATGGACGAAATGACCACGCACGTGCGGCAGAGCGCCGACAGCGCCTCGCAGGCCGCGCAGCTGGCCGGGCAGGCCGCCGGCGTCGCCACGCGCGGCAGCGACGTGGTGGACGACGTGGTGCGCACCATGGACGCGATCACCGACAGCTCGCGCAAGATTGGCGACATCATCGGCGTGATCGACGGCATCGCGTTCCAGACCAACATCCTCGCGCTGAACGCGGCGGTGGAGGCGGCGCGCGCGGGCGAGCAGGGGCGCGGCTTCGCGGTGGTGGCCAGCGAGGTGCGCTCGCTCGCGCAGCGCTCGGCGAGCGCGGCCAAGGAGATCAAGTCGCTGATCGAGACCTCGACGGCCACCGTCGAGCAGGGCGCCTCGCTCGTCACGCACGCCGGCTCGACGATGCAGGAGATCGTGCAGTCGGTGAAGCGCGTCAACGAGATTCTCGGCGAAATCAGTCAGGCGGCCGGCGAGCAGCGCACCGGCATTGAGCAGGTGAACCGCGCGGTGGGCGAGATGGATCAGGTGACCCAGCAGAACGCCGCGCTCGTCGAGCAGGCCGCTGCGGCCGCCCATTCGCTGAAGGATCAGGCAGAGAACCTGCGTGAGGCGGTGACGCGCTTCGCGCTGCCGGCGTGAGGACGAGATGAGGACGATCAGAACGGTGAGGACGGTGGGGCGCGCGCCGCGCGCGATGGCCGGGCCGCGCCAGCCGCGCCCGCGCGGCGCGCTCAGCTCGGTGTCAGCACGACGAGGCCGGCGAGCTGCGCCGTGGGCAGCCAGAGCGCCAGCTCGGCCCGGAGCTCGTCCACGGGGCGTCGCGTGCGGCGCGCCGTGGCACGCGTGCAATCGCTGAGCGTGGCCGCGCCCCGCGCGGCGTGGCGCAGCGCGAAGAACTGCCAGTCGGCGAGCCGCTCCATCGACACGCGAAACTGCAGGCGGCGGATCGCGACGTAATCGCGCCGCGACTCGGCCGGCTGGTGCGATTCCTGGCCGCGCAGCCAGGGCCGGAAGCTGTCGGCCGGATGGCGCAGCGCGAGCAGCCGCGTGGTGTCGGGCAGGCTCACCGAATAGGCGTCGCCGGCCAGCATCGCCAGGCCCCATAGCGCGTCGGGCGGCGCCGCGGCGGGCGCGCGGCCTTCCTGTCCGGCCGCGCGGCCGGATTCGGCGATGGCGCGCTCCAGCCGCGCCAGATCGAGCGCGAAGGTCTGCGTCGGCGGCCGGCGCGCACCGTGCGCCGCGCGTCGCTGCGAATCCAGCAGAAACGCCGGAAACCGCGCGCCGAGCGTGTGCAGCGACGGCGAGCACGACGGATGCCGGCTCAGGTAAGCACGCGCGAAGAAGCCGAACAACTGTGGGCCGAGCATGCGCCGCAGCGCCGCAAACTCGGTTTCTAGGCACGAGATCAGCCGCAGCCAGTAGCCGTCGGCGTAGATCGCCAGGCGCCGGTGTGCATCGACGCCGGCCGGCGTCTCGACCACGGCCGCAATGTCGAGACCATGGCGCGCGCCGGCCAGCGCGAGCCCGGGGCCGAGCCCGGCCGGGTGCGTGGTGGCGGCCTGCATCCAACCCTGCACGGCCGCCAGCGAGCCTTCACCGCGGTGCATGGCGTCATCCATCGATGCTCTCCGGCAGGGGCAAATGCAGCGGCGTGGAGGCAGCCATCGCCACGGCGGCGCCGGCCGCGCTGCCGCCCTCGGCCGCCGGCAGCGCTTCGCCGCGCGTCACGCGGCGCGCCTTGTCGAGTTCGGCGAGCAGCCCGTCGTAGCCGGGCAGGTTCGCATCCCATTCGAGCAGCGTGGCCACGCCGCCCGTGAGCTGCTGCGCGAGCGCGTAGAGCGCCCACACGCCGGGCGGCACCGGCTGGTCGTGAGTGTCGATCAGCGTGTCGCCCCATGCCGTGTGGCCGGCCAGATGGATCTGCACCACCTGGTCGTGCGGCAGCGCGCGCAGGTAGGCCTGCGCGTCGAAGCGATGGTTGAATGCGCTGACGTAGACGTTGTTGACGTCGAGCAGCAGGCCGCAGCCGGTGCGCTCGGCGAGCCGCGCGAGGAATTCGCATTCGCTCATGGTCGAGCTGCGGAACTGGATGTAGCTCGACGGATTCTCGAGCACCAGCGGCCGGCCGAGAAACTGCTGAACCGCGTCCACGCGCGCGGCGACGTGCTCGAGCGAGGCCGCGTGGAACGGCAGCGGCAGCAGGTCGTGCGAATGGTGCGACCCGAGCCCGGTCCAGCACAGGTGATCGGATACCCAGACGGCGCCTACCTCGTCCATCAACTGCCGCAGCTTGCGCAGATAGTCGAGATCGAGCGGCGAGTCGGAGCCGATCGACAGCGATACGCCGTGCATCACGATCGGCACGTCGGCGGCCAGCTTATCGAGCATCGCGCGCTGGTAGCCGGCGTCCTCGAAGTAGTTTTCCGAAACGATTTCGAACCAGTCGACGCGCGCGCCGCCGGCGAGGATGGCCGGCAGGTGCTGCGGGCGCAGCCCCACGCCGAAGCCGAGATTCGGCAGGCCCAGGCGCGGCGCGCGCGCCGGCCCCGGCCCCGGCCCGGCGTGGACCGGGCCGGGGCCGGCGGGCGGGGCCGCCGGGCCGGGCGCGTCAGGCTTGACGGTAACGGACATGCGGGCCTGGATCAGGTCGACGGCGGCAGGGCGATGCGCAGATCCGTGGCAGGCGGCGGCGTGTCCTGCGGCTTGTAGCTCGGGTCCTGATGAGCCCGCACCGTTTCCACGGCCTTCCATGCCGTCTCGTAGACCGAGTCGCCGTAATGGACCTGCTGGACCACCAACTGGCCGTCGGCATCCGTGAGTTCGGTCGGATGGCCGTCGGCGTCGAACTTGTAGAGCTGCATGGCCAGCGTCTCGCGCTTGGGATACAGCTGCGAGGCCGAGATCGGCACCGCGCAGCCGCCGAAGCCGCCGCACTTGTTGTCGGCCGGCGCGCTGTAAAACGTCGGTGCGCCGCAACCGCCGCCGACTTCGGCACCGGTGAGCTGCACGTTCGACGACGAGCAGTTGCCGCCGCCCTGGGTCGACTGGACGAAGCCGCAGCCGCCTTGCGTCGCGCAGAGATTGGAGCCCTTGCAGCTGTGATAGGTGGCCTGCGCCGCGCAGTCGGCGCCGCCCGAGCCGTCCAGCGACAGCGACTGGCAGGCGTGGTTCAGGACGCGCGCCGCGCCGTCCTGCCCGCCCGCGGAGGCTTCGGTCGCCGCGCGCAGGGTGGGCGTCTCGCCGTAGACCGCCCAGAACAGCGCGATGCGATCGCCCGAGCCGACCATCGACGGGAACGGGAATTCGACCGAGGGATCGGACCAGGACTTCGACAGCACCGTGGTGATGCCGGCGAGCGCGCCCTGGGCGACGTTGTCCAGCACGGTGGCCGGGGTGTTGCGCTTCAGCGCGTTCAGCGCGTCGGCCACCTGCTGCGGCTTCGGAATGTTGGCGGGCGCCTTGGACGCGTCGTAGTCGGCGGTCGTCAGCATCTCGGCCGTCCATTGCTTGCCCGCGGCATGCCATTGCCGCCAGGTCGTCAGGTTGCCGATCCATTGCTCGGCAATCCGGGCGAAGCGGTCGTAGTGCGGAATCTTGCCGTTGTCCACGCGGGCGATCGCGTCGTCGCTGTCGGGCAGCTTCGCGCCCACATCGTCATAGGACGGATAGTCCGTGGCGAGTGCGGTCGCATCGGGCTGGAACTGATCGAGCACCACGTTGGCCGCGAGCAGCGCAAGCGGGCGGGCCAGCGCCACGCCGCGCTGGCGCGCGGTCTCGTGGACCATGGCGAGATACGCCTTGATCGTGACCTCGCTGATGCCGCCTTCGCCCTGGTCGCAGATCGCCAGGACCATCTCGATGGCCTGCAGCTGAGCCTGCAGCGCGGAGGCCGCGCCGATCTGCGACGGCATCTTCGGATACTCGGCCATCGGGTGCGTACCCGCCTTGCTGTTGAAGAGGTCGCGCTGGCCGGCGAACATCTTTTCCCAGAGCGTCGAGCCGTCGGTGTACTGGATGGTCGTGTACTGGAGCAGGCAGTAGTACATCCAGCTGATCGTGCCGAACATCGGCAGGTCGGTTTCGGTATTGCCCGCCTTCCAGCCGTCGAACGGCGCCTCGGGGAAGTACGGGTACTTGCGCGTGCCCGCCGGCTTGAGCTGAGCCCGCGCGAGCTCGTCGTTCTGCTCGATGATCATGAACAGCTGGAGCTGGCTCGGCGTCAGGTCCGCGAGCGTGATGCCCGTCTCCGGCAGCGGCATATCCAGGTCCGTCAGGTCGATGATGTGCGGAATGACGGTCTGGCCCGGGCCGTAGCAGGTCCAGTTGTAGAGCTTGTCCTGCAGCGCCGGGCTGTTGAAGTCGGGTGCCAGGCCGAGCGTGGCGCACAGGTTCGACGCCATCTGCAGATGCAGCATTTCGTCGATGAACACCGAGAAGACCGTGTTGTAGGCCGACTGGTTGGCGATCGCGACGTCGTTGTCCTTGTCGCTCTGCTTCGGGTCCCGGTCCGGCACGCGCGCGATCGAGCGGCCCGGCCAGACGCGTCCCTTGTAGTAGTCGACATCCTGCGCGTTGATGGCGTGCGTGCCCTGGATCGACTTCATCGCGCTCATGTAGAGCGGAATGGTGAACAGTTCGACGTTCACCGCCGCCTGCAACAAGGCGCGTACCGCGGAGGCATCGGACAGGAAGTACTTGGGATCGCGAGCAGGGATCCGGGACGGATTCTCGGGAATCTTGCCGAGCATCGCTGAAGACGTGGTCATAAATACCTCGGTAGGGATTTTCCACCTCTACCCGGGCGGGCATGGTGGTTTGATTTTTTTGCATTCCCAAGGCGCGTGAGCCAGAGCGCCATGGCGGATATCGGCAATTCGTGCGGCCCCGCGAATTGAAACACCCGGACATTACTGGTGTGTTACTGCGATTGGCGGCCGCGGATTGCGATCATGCCAATGGCGGCCATCAGCCTACCGCAGAAAATATCCCGCGTGAATAAATTTTCTCGCAAGCGTTTGCGAAAGCGATTGGGTAATAATTGACCCGGCCCGTTATTTTTTATTTGATGCACTGCCGCGTGATTTGCAGTCTGCTTCCAGGCCGCCAGCCGCCGCGGCCCGGTTTCGGGATTTTCCCGATACCCGTTGCGAAAAACGAATGGCAGGTCGCGCTGCTTGATTCCGCTGCTTGATTCCATTGACCAGGCATTGCGCCCGAAATAAGCGCACGCATGCCATTCGACCCGCCAATATGCATGTCGGAGATAAATGCCGTCGATGAAACGGCAGCCGCTCGCAATCGGATCGTATTGCCGCTCGGCGCGATTCACGAGATTGTCATCCGGCACTGCTTGAATGAGCGCGCATCGACGAGGAGCGACCGAGGTCGCTCCTTTTTTCTTCATTCCGAGGAACGCCCATGAAAACACCCTGGATGGCCGTGGCCGCCGCCTGCCTGATCGCCGTCGCCCCGGTGCGGGCGCAAAGCTCGCGCACCAGCTGGGTGGTGAGCCAGATCTACGACTACAACCATCCGTTCGCGGCCACCGACAGCACCGATCTGGCGACCAAGATGTCGGCCATGGCGGCCGATTCGTTCGCGTTTTTCCGCGGCACCGCGCATCTGTTCTATCAGGACATGCGCACGCTGCCGGCCTCGAACTACACCACCTCGCAGACCGGCCACACCTGGATCGGCGGCGACGCTCACCTCGGCAACTTCGGCGCCTGGCAAGACAGCAGCGGCAACACGGTGTTCGGCGTCGACGACTTCGACGAGGGCTACCTCGGCCAGTACGTCTGGGATCTGCGGCGCCTGGCGACCAGCATGGTGCTGGCCGGCCGCGCCAACGGCATCGCCGACAGCGACATCGCCGCCGCCATCAAGACCATGGTCGGCGCCTATGTCGGTGAGATGGGGGACTTCAAGGGCAGCAGCGGCGAACTGAGCTTCCAGCTCAAGAGCGGCAATACCTCGGGCGTGGTGCAGTCGACGATCGGCGACGCCAAGGGCGACAGCCGCTCGAGCCTGCTTGCCAAGTACACGCAGGTGAGCGGCGGCGCGCGCAGCTTCCGGACCATCGCCGGTAGCCTGGTGCCGGTGGACGGCACGACCTACGCCAATCTCTCGGCGGCGATGAGCAGCTACCTCAGCAGCATCGGCTCGTCGAAGCAGTATCCGGCCAGCTACTACAAGGTGAAGGACATCCGCCAGAAGCTCGGCTCGGGCGTGGGCAGCCTCGGCAGGCTGCGCTACTACCTGCTGATCGAGGGGCCGTCCTCGTCCAGCTCCGACGACGTGATCCTCGAGGCGAAGCAGGAGACGGCGAGCGCGGTGGCCGTGGCCAGCGGCAACGGGCAGGCGCTCGTCTCCGCCGACGCCGGCAACGATGCCGCGCGCGCGGCGCTGACCAACAAGGCGCAGACGCTGAACGCCGACGTGCTGGCGGGCTATGCCACGGTCAACGGCGTGAATTACTACCTCCACGAGAAGTCCCCGTACCAGGAGGACTTCGACTACACGAAGCTGACCAGCGCGGGCAAGCTCAACACGGCGGCCGCCTATCTCGGGCAGGCGCTGGCCTCGGCGCACGCGATCTCCGATCAGGACTACGACAGCGCGATCGTGAGCTACAGCATCGACAAGCAGGTGAGCGAGGCCGTCACGAGCACGAGCGGGTTGCAGACCGAGATCTCGAACTTCGCGTTCCGCTATGCGGCGCAGGTGAACCTGGACTGGCAATCGTTCGTCGGCGCCTATCGGGCCGGCACGCCGCTGTATTGAAGCCGCGCTTGAAGCGGCAGCGGCGGGCTCGGGCGACTTGCACGCGGGGGGCGGCGCGGGCCGCTATCGCGCCATCGTCACGATGGGGTCGGCACCGTGGCAAGGGGCGTCGAATAGGTCACGATGGTCGGCGCGGGCAGCATCCAGACCGGCACGTACGACGTCACCGGCTCGAGTGCGACCGGCATGGCGGGGGCATAGCCGTCACCCGCCAGCGAGGCCGGCGCAAGACTGCCCAGCTGCAGCATCTGGCGCTGCACCGACGCCATCTGGGCCTGCCAATTCTGCAGGTCGGCGTCCGCTGCCGAGATTTGCTTGAGTGCGGCGGAGGGCGTTTCATGCCATCCGCTCGTCTGAATCTCGAAACTGGCACCATCTTTCGGGTCGTTCCAGGCCCAGGTGCGGACCTTCACCGGTCCGGCCGCCGTATAGTCAACCGTGGTGGTGGCTTTGACCGGCACCGTCCGTCCGTCAAAGCTCACGCGAAGGGGTTGCATGTCGGGCTTTGCCGTTTGCTCGCCGGCAAGTGCAAGCATCGGAACAAGTGCGAGCGCACCGGCCGCCACGTATGTCATCGCTTTCATGATCGATCTCCGACAAAAATGGCTGCTGGGAACCGTTCCAGCAGACGGGCTCGTGAGGAGCCGGTCCCAATATCGACGAGCTTGCTTAACCGTGTCTTAAAGCGCCGCGGCCGGCATCATGCGCGGACCAGCGCGCGGTCATCGTCATGGACAATCAACGTGCCGCGCCGGCCGCGTCTCGGGCGAGCGGCGTGACAGGCGGGCAAACGCGCCGGTCCGGCCGCGGGCGCCCGGACCGCTTGCTCAGCCGCCGGATTTCGTCTGTTGCCGTTTCACGCGCATGCGCCCGGGCGGCTCGAAGTACGTGCCGAACCGGACCAATCCGGCCTTCTTCAGGTGACAGCTCATCTCGAAGCTCACGAGCACGCCGGGATCGTCGTTGTCGAGGATCTCGACGTCGATTGACCGGATGCGTGGCTCGTACCTGAGCAGCGTGGCCTCCATCTGCTCCTTGAGCAGGTGGGCGGAGGCGGGCAAGGCCTTGTAGATGTTCGTCAGGTCCGGCAGCCCGTAGTCGGGCAGGTGCTTCAACGTGCCGGCGCGCGTGTTCAGGATGCGCTGGACGTTCTGCTGCACGCTCATGCATTCGAGCGTCCGGTCGTCATACGCGGCCAGCGGTTCCCCCCCGATCTGGCCGAGCAGCATGTCGTAGAGAGAGGGGCCCGCCGGCATGGCTTCGCTCCTGTCAGGCGCCGGACGGCTCGCTGGCTGCGGCGTCCACCGGTTCGCCGCGATCGACGAAGTCGATCGTGAGGTTGCCCTCGGCCGAACTCGACAGCGCGATCTTCGCCGGCGCGAGGCCGCTGGCCATGCGAGTCAGCAACTCGCGCGACACCGTAGGCAGGATGCGCTGGTCGAGGAAGGCGTCGACGCTGCGTGCGCCGGATTCGCGAGCGAGACACAGCTCGGCCATCGCGCCGATCAGCGACTCGTCGCACCTCAGTTCGACATCGTGCTGACGGCGCAGGCGGCCTGCAAGCTTGGCGAGCTTCAGGCGCATGATGGAGGCGAGCGCGGATGCGTCCAGCGGCCGGTACACGAGCGTCTGGAAGCGGGCGAGCAGGGCGGGCTGGAAGTGCGCGACGAGTTGCGGATGAATGGCATCGAGCAGCGCGGCCTGCGCAATCCCGGGATTGTCGGTGATCGCCTCGTCGATCTGCGCGCTGCCGAGATTGGACGTCATCAGGATCACGCAGTTGCGGAAGTCGATCTCGCGCCCCTCGCCGTCGCGCATCGTGCCGCGATCGAACACCTGGTAAAAGATGTCCAGCACGTCGCGGTGGGCCTTCTCGACCTCGTCGAGCAGCACGACGCTATATGGGCGCTGGCGCACCGCCTCGGTCAGAATCCCGCCACGGCCATATCCGACGTAGCCCGGCGGCGAGCCTTTCAACTGTGACACCGTATGCGATTCCTGGTACTCCGACATATTGATCGTCGTGAGCGCGGCCTCGCCCCCGAACAGGAGGTCGGCCAGGGCCAGGGCGGTTTCGGTCTTGCCCACGCCAGAGGGGCCGGCAAGCAGGAACACGCCGAGCGGCGCATGCTCGTTCCTGAGCCCCGCCTTCGCGGTGCGCAGGCTCTCGGCGAGCGCGGCGAGGGCATCGTCCTGGGCGACCACACGCCTTGCGAGCTGTGCCTCGAGCGCAAGCAGGCCTTGCAGCTCGTCCTCGACGAGGTTGCCGACGGGCACGCCCGTCCACTCGGCGACGACGCGCGCGATCGCCTGCGCATCCACATCGGCGAAGATCAGCGGCGTTTTTCCCTGGGCGCCGGCGAGCGCCTGTCGCGCCTGTGCGAACGAGGCGCCGTCGCGGGCGCACGGCTCGACCTCACGCTGCTCGTGCAATGCCTGAACGAGCCGGAGCTCCGTGTCATAACGCTGCTGCAGATCGGCCAGGGCAGACTTTGCGCTCGCGAGCGCTGCCTCGAGCGAGGCGCGGCGCGCCTGCGCGTTATCGATGCCTGCGCGTGCATCGTCTTCCAGCGTCGCATACTCCAGCTCGAGCGCCGACACGGCGGCCCGCGCCCGCTGCAGTTCCGCTGGCGGCGACTCCAGACCCATGCGTACGCGCGCGGCCGCCGTGTCGATCAGGTCGACTGCCTTGTCGGGTAGCTGCCGTGCGGGAATATAGCGACGCGACAGCCTCACCGCGGCGACGAGCGCCTCGTCGCGGATGTGGACGCGGTGATGTTGCGCGTAGCGGCTCCTGAGGCCTCGCAGCATCAGGCATGCCGCTTCATCGTCGGGCTCGTCGACCTTGATGATCTGGAAACGGCGCTCGAGCGCGGCGTCACGCTCGAAGAATTCCTTGTATTCGGACCACGTGGTGGCCGCGATCGTGCGCAGCTCGCCGCGCGCAAGCGCCGGCTTGAGCAGGTTCGCGGCATCCGCGCCGCCGGCGGCATTGCCCGCGCCGATCAGCGTGTGCGCTTCGTCGATGAAGAGCATGATCGGCACGGGCGAGGCCTGCACTTCGTCAATGACGTTCTTCAGGCGCTGCTCGAACTCCCCCTTCACGCCGGCGCCGGCCTGCAGCAGGCCCAGGTCGAGCGTCAGGATACGCACCTCGCGGATCACGTTCGGGACGTTGGCTTGCGCCACGCGCAACGCGAGACCTTCGACGAGCGCGGTTTTGCCCACGCCCGGTTCGCCGACGAGAATCGGATTGTTCTTGCGCCGGCGCGCGAGCACGTCGACCATCTGCTGGATCTCGCGATCGCGGCCGAAGACGGGATCGATGTCGCCGCGGCGCGCCTTGTCGGTCAGATCGATCGCGAAGCGCGCAAGCGCGTCGCCCTCGACGGTCCGCCGAGGCGCGGGCGTTCGAGCGCCGTCGCTCGCGGCGGCTGCCGGCCGGACTTCACCAGCCGCGGCGAGCGCCTCGGCATCCGCTCCAGCTTCCACGCGCTCCGGCTGGCTTTCGCACGACCGATGACCGAGACGCGGTAGCAGCCGCTGGATCTGCGTGCTGCTGATCGACAGCAGCGGCCAGGCATGCTGCGCGCGCAGCACGTGCGGCGCGTCGGCGATGGCCTGCAGCAAGTGGCCAGACCGGATGGCCTGCTCGTCGATCTCCGACGTGGCGTGAAGCCACGCGTCGTGAAGCACGGCCGCCAGCTGCGGCGAGAGCGCCGGCTTGCCCCGCAGGAGGCGGGGCTGGCGTTCGATCGCGGCAATCAACGCGTCCCAGACGGCATCGATGCCGATCCGGTAATGCAGCAGGATCGCCGGAATATCGCCGTCGCCGGCCTCGATCAGTTTCAACAGCCAGTGCTCAACCGTAATTTCGTCCGAGAGCCTCCCCTGGCAAAGACTGGCGGCCGCCTCGAGCGCCTTCGCGCAGTGCGGGTTGAGTCGGCGCAGCAGATGGGTCGTATCGCGCAGGGTCATGACGGAAGCCGGGTCGCAAAAGAGAGCGGGCGACAGTCTGGGCGCCCGCTTCGAGGTGGAAAAAGACTAGCCCGGACCACGGGCTGGTAAAGGGACCGGCCGCCGCAGCGCGCCGGTCCCACCACACGGTGCCGCTATCAGGAACGCTCGTTCCAGGTGTCCTTGTGGATGATGTTGCCGTCCTTGTACGACCAGGTGATCGTCTCGTAGCGCAGTTCGACGTTTTCGAGGTGGTTGTGTTTCTCGTAGTCCGGGTTCTTGATGTCGTACATCACCGGGTTGACGGCCACGATCTTGACGTTGTCGAGCTTCGTGTTGAAGTACTCCTTCTCCTTGCCCGCGTCGTCGATCTTGTACCACTTGATTTCGACCGACTTCAACGTCTGGCCGCTCGTCACGGCCTTGTACAGGTATGGCGTCGACGCGTCCGTTTCCTTCGTGAGCGTAATCGGCTTGTGTACACGCGTACCGGTGAGCTTGCCCGTGTTGCCGTCGGTCGGGATGTGCACGCCGTGATTGAACGCGACGAGCTCGACGCTGCCTTCTCGGCCCTGAACCGTCACCGAACCCTTGATGTCGGCACCGCCATCGTCCTTGAGCCACATATAGGCCGGAATTGCCATTGCTTCACTCCTTTTCATGTACTGCGACAACCGCCCGGAGCCAGCCCCCGAGCTTCGGAATCCCGAAGCGCGCGCTTCGGGGCTAAAGCCTGTTCCTTCATTTCCCGGCGCCGTCCTTCGGAATCTCCGGGACCAGCGTGATTTCCACGCGCCGGTTCCTGGCGCGTCCTTCCGGCGTGTCGTTGCTCGCGATCGGTCGCGTGTCGCCGTAGCCCTGGATGGCAAACTGCGTGGTCGGGATGCCCGAGGCCTCGATCAGCCAGTCGCGCACCGCCCGCGCGCGTGCCGTCGACAGCTTCAGGTTGCGGTTCGGATTGCCCGAGTTGTCGGTGTATCCGGCCACGAGAATCCGTTTATCCGGATGCGCCTTGATCATTTCGAGCGCACCGACCATCGCTCGTGTCGAACCCGGTTTCAGTTGCGAGCGGCCGCTGTCGAACAGCGACATGCTGTCGAGCGTGACGACCGCGGGCGGCGGAGGCGGGGGCACGTAGGAGGCGATCGCATCGTTGAGCGCCGGCATCAGCCGGGCGCCCCGGTACATGCCGAACGACAGGCGAAGCGGTACGCCGGTGCGTGCATATCGGTCGAGTTGATCCCGATCCGCGATCAGCGCCTCCAACGCGTCGCGCTTCGCGGCGTCGTGCGCGGGCGGGACCGTTGAATAGCGTCCGAGGTCGGCGCCGATACGGTTTAGTAACGCCTCGTTGTTTTTCGCCGACGCCCAGAACGCCACGGCGGCCGCACACGCGGCAAGCGCGAGCGCATGGGCGAAGGCCGTCATGCGCGGCGACACCCACAGCCGGCGTGGCATCGCCGCGAGCAAGGGCTGCGGGAATGGCCATGGCAGCGCCGAAGCCTCGGCATCGGCGGGCTCGACCCGGGTCTGCATCTCGACGTCGCGTTGCCATGGATTCCCCGTGCCCCGATCGACCGACATGCCCACGGCGTTCGCGGGTCCGCAGTCAATCCAGCCGGCACCGAACAGTGCCCAGGGCGCGGCCGGCTGCTGCCGGTCCGTCAGCGCACCGATCACGACGCGCTGCGTCCATCCAACGATTGACGCCAGGGCGGCTGCGCGGGTAGCGGCTAGCCGGTCGCCCGACGCGTGCTGGACCGCCTCTTCGGCGGCACGGATCACCGGCTCGAAGCGCTCGGCGTCGACCAGGCGCGTCGCCGAGGAAACGCCATACCATTGCGATGCCGCGCGATTCGCGCTGGCCGCGGCCGCCAAACCGGGGATCGCATGCGGAACGTCGGAACCTTCTCCAGCCGTCAGCCGCTGATAGACAGCGACGTAGCCGGGCAGACGCGCGCCCAGCGTTCGCGCCGCGTCGGCGACCGCCTGACGGACCAATCGCAGTTTCTGCGTCAGGACGTCCGGCCCCGCGTGCAGAGCCGGCGCCACACAAAGCACGACGCCATCGGGCACGCGACCGTCGCGCCACTGCCGGACCGCGACGGCGAGGCGCGGCAGATCCTGAGGACGATCGACGCGCAGCCAGATCGCCCCATCGCCGACATGCGCGAAGCGTTCCGCTTCGGTGAGGTTGAACAAGGCAGGCAAGCCATCGCCGGTGATCAGGACAAGCGGCATGCGTATGCGCAGCCTGACGGGAATATCCGCAGTCGCTGCGCCGAGCGCGGCAAGCACGTGCGCGCTCTGCTCGCGTGCGCGCGACAGCCGGCGGGTGAACCACCCCGTCAGCGCGAGCACGACGATGCCGATGACCGCGGTGAGCGCCCAGATCGCGCCACGGCCGAGCGGCAGCACGAGCCAGACCACCGCGAGCGCGAGCGCAGCGGCGAACACGATCATCATCCGAAACGGATAACCGAGCCCTTCGTGTCCGTCATCAGGATCGCGCGCCGGCGTGGCGGGCAGAACCGGCAGGTCGGGCTTCACGGCTGGCCACCCTTTACCGGCAGCAGATGCGCGATCTGCACATCGAGCGCCGCTGCCCAGACCATCCAGACGATTAGCGCGACGACGCAGGCCAGACCTGCTATTGCCCACGGCGAAAGCCAGTAGAACCAGTCGGAGAGCCGTCTTCCCGCGCGGTCGGTCATGAAGGGCCGCGCCGACGAAGGCCGAAGCGTCTCCAACTGGGTGTTCAGTGATGTGACCAGCGCCGTGCGCTTCGCTTCGCCTTCGCGGGCATAGCGTCCCACGAATCCCATGCCGAGGATCGCCGAGTAACACTCGAGCAGGTCGAGGTTGGGTGAGGCTTCGCGCATACGCGCTTCCAGACGTTCGATTACGCGTTCGCCTGCATCATGCAGGTTGAACTGTTCGACCTGTAAAGGCTTCAATTGCCAGGCCGCGCGGCTTTCGGCCGGCAAATAGCGCAGTGCGGTCTCGTCTAGCAGGCCACACTGTGCGATAAGTGCATCCTGTCGGACGTCGTCCGGATAGCCGCGTCGCGCCAACGCGTCCGAAAAATTCGTGATGAGCTGCCGGCAACGTTCCCGGAGCCCGGCAGCGTCCTGAACCCGGCCTCCAGGCGCAAGTGTCGTCACGAGAAGGCCCGTATCGCGCAGCAAGTCACGCATACCTGCGCCAGACACACGGCTGGAGCCAGGCAGATCGTCCATCGGGGTGACGTCGTTATGATCTGGCGTCAGGGTGTTCATGAGCGCAGCACCGCGTAAAGTTCAAGCGAGGCGTCGGGTACGGACGCGGGAAGATAGATCTGGCAGGCCCGCGCGGCGAGCATCTCCGCGTGCGCAGCGCTGGTCGAATCCAGTGCGAAATACTGGTTGTCAAGGCGCACGGGAATCGCGGCCGGCACGCGCTGCACCGCCTTCAGCGGAATTCCCAGCAGCGCCGAGTTGATGATGCGCTCGACGTCGTCTGGCGCGCCGATCTTGCACAGCCGCGGGAACTGCTCGACCAGCTCGAACACAGGCATCGGTGCGTTGACGGACAGATACCAGTCGGCTGCATCGCCGACGATGCGTTCGTCGAGGAACTGGCCGCTCCACGTCGTAGGGCTCTTGCGGGTCAGGCCGATCGACACCACTCGTGAAGGGATGATCGCGTCGAGCAGATCACGAATCATCGATTCGAGCTGTGCGAACACCTCGTCGGCACGTGCGTGGTCGTACGCGGGAATGTCGGTCAGCTGGGCACCCGTCGAGAATGTCATCAACGCACTGGCGAGCTGTGCCAGCGTGACATACAGATGCTCCGGCGGCCGGTTCGGATGAGTGGCAAATAGCCTCAGTTGCGGCCATGCTGCATGAATGCAATGCAGCAGCCAAAAGAGCTGGACGTCAGCCACGCCATATTCGGCCACCTGTTCGATGCGCTCGCTGCGGCGCGCGCCGAGCGCAAGACTTTTCGCCTGCAGGATGTCGGCGAGGCGATTGACGCGCTCCAGGTGAAGCCGATGGCTGCCGAGCGTCAGGCATGGCGGCACGAACCGATGATCGACCTGGAACAGGCCGCTCGTGCTGCGGGTAAGCCGTGCGACCGCGCAGACAGTATCGTCGGCATGGGACTCGAAGTCGAACAGGAGCCGCACGGCGTGCCGCTCGGCGGCGATCTCCGACTCACCCGTCCCGTTCAGGTCCGTCACCTTGACGAACTCGCGGTACGAGCGACGCGGACGCGCAAGCGTGGTTTCATCGAAGCGGCAGTTGTTGCCGTTCGCATCCGGTAGCGCGAGCGCGGCGAGCACCACGACGCTTTGACAATCGGCAGGCATGCCTTGTGTCAGTTCGCGTGCTGGCGGAACCTCATCGGCCATCGTCGTGTCGACCGGCGTCCCGTCCGGGAAGCGCAGCTTGAGCCGCGTGAGCTTGAGGCGCCCCGTTGCCAGGGCCTCCTCGTCGACCTCGACGCCTAGGGTGCCCCATGGTTCGGCGAGCGCAGCGGCCGCGACCTGCTGCATCGCGAATCCCGCCCATCGGTCCTGCTGCTGAAAGTGCTGCTGCGTGAGGACCAAGCCCTCATGCCAGAGCGGTTTGTCGATCCGCATAGCTGTGGTGTGCGACTTCTCGTTGACTATCTAGGCCCGGCGATCCTATATGAAGGAATCGCCATTTGGATAATTTTCTTGCTTTCTCATGCGAATTATCATGAATTTAAATATAAGAATTCAATAGCCAAATATCGAGATTCATAGGGTGATGCAAGGCATTGATCTGCATGGTGTTTGGTGTGAATGGGATGGCCTATTACATCACCTAATGATCGCCGTGCAATAGAAAAATTACTAAATTTATCTATTTGATGATTCTTGAAGCTGTGCCGTCTATTTTTCGCTCGAAGGGCCTTTGACGTTGCGTCAGTAAACCTGTTTAATACGCCGTGTCATAAAAAACGCACGAATAGAGGCCGCGCTATGGGGTGCTGTCAGTGTTCCTTGGTGAATCGCGTGTACGCGTTCACGCGCATGCGCACGACGGAGCTCACCGCATCGCAACGGGCAAGTTCTGCGGGTGTCGTGAACCTGAAATAGATGAGGAATCCTATGGACAGCTTCCAGCGAGAAATTCCGAAAAGCCGCGTCTCGATTACGTTGGATCTGCATACGGGCGGAGCCCGGAAGAAGGTCGAGCTGCCGCTCAAGCTGCTCGTCGCCGGCGACTTCAGCGCGGGTCGGGAACAGGCGCCGCTGGCCGAACGCAAGAAGATCAATATCGACAAGAATAATTTCGATGCCGTGCTTGCCGACTATGCCCCCGACCTGAAGATCTCCGCCGAGAACACGCTCGCGGGCGATGGTTCGGCGTTGCCGGTGAACCTCTCGTTCCGGTCGATGAAAGACTTCGAGCCGGAGCAGGTGGCCCGGCAGATTCCGGAACTGCAGGCGATGCTGGCAATGCGCAATCTGCTGCGGGATCTGAAAAGCAACCTGCTCGACAACGGCACCTTCAGGCGCGAGTTCGAGAAGATCCTGAAGGATAAGCATCTGTCTGACAAGCTGCGCAGCGAGCTCGCGCAGGTCGCCACCGCAGCCACCCAACCGGAAGGTCAGGCCTGAACGTGGTCCCAGGTATCCATACGAACGCAGACAGGACAAGCAATGAAGCAGAATGAATCCCGTCAGGGTGTGAACGAAACCGTCGTGCTGGAAAACGACAGCGTGTATGCCTCGCTCTGCAGCAAGATCAACCTCACGCCGGTCGCCGAGGCGCGTCCGCTCGAGGCCTTCCGCGACAACGACATGCTCTCCGAAGCGTCAGCCGACGAGCGTATCGCGCGCGGCATGAGCGCCTTCCTGGATCTGATCGCGCAGTCGAGCCAGCCGGTCGAGCGCCTCGACAAATCGCTGCTGGACTTCCATATCGGCCAGCTCGACCGCCAGATCAGCCGCCAGCTCGACGCCGTGATGCACACGCCGGCGTTCCAGGCGCTCGAGGGGCGCTGGCGCGGTCTCAAGTTGCTCGTCGCGCGCACGGACTTTCGCAAGAACGCGAAGATCGAGGTGCTCGACGTGTCGAAGGAGGCGCTGCAGCGCGACTTCGAGGACACGCCGGAACTGATCCAGAGCGGCCTGTATCGCCTCACCTACATCGAGGAGTACGACACGCCGGGCGGCCAGCCGATCAGCGCGATGATCAGCGACTTCGAGTTCACGAACTCGCCGATGGACGTGGCGCTGCTGCGTAACATCTCGAAGGTGGCGGCGGCGGCCCACATGCCGTTCATCGGCTCGGTGGGCGCAGCATTCTTCGGCAAGCAGTCGATGGAAGAGGTGGCGGCCATTCAGGACATCGGCAACTACTTCGACCGCGCCGAGTACATCAAATGGAAGAGCTTCCGTGAAACCGATGACGCCCGTTATGTCGGCCTGACGATGCCGCGCGTGCTCGGCCGCCTGCCGTATGGCAAGGACACCACGCCGGTGCGTGCCTTCAATTACGAGGAGGCGGTGAAGGGCCCGGACCACGACCGGTACCTGTGGGTCAACGCGTCGTTCGCGTTCGCGGCCAATATGGTGCGCAGCTTCGTGAACAACGGCTGGTGCGTGCAGATTCGCGGCCCGCAGGCGGGCGGCAAGGTGGAGGACCTGCCGGTGCATCTGTATGACCTGGGCACCGGCGTGCAGCCGAAGATCCCGACCGAGGTGCTGATTCCCGAGACACGCGAGTTCGAGTTCGCGAATCTCGGCTTCATCCCGCTGTCGTTCTACAAGAACCACGACTTCGCGTGCTTCTTCTCGGCCAGCTCGACGCAGAAGCCCGCGCTGTACGAGACCAAGGAGGCGACGGCCAACAGCCGCATCAACGCGCGCCTGCCTTACATCTTCCTGCTGTCGCGCATCGCGCATTACCTGAAGCTGATCCAGCGCGAGAACATCGGCACGACCAAGGACCGGCGTCTGCTCGAGCTCGAGCTGAACAACTGGATCAAGGGGCTCGTGACCGAGATGAAGGATCCGGACGACGAACTGCAGGCCTCGCATCCGCTGCGCGACGCGAAGGTCACGGTCGAGGACATCGATGACAACCCGGGCTTCTTCCGCATCAAGCTCTTCATCATTCCGCACTTCCAGGTGGAGGGGATGGACATCGGCCTGTCGCTGGTTTCGCAGATGCCCAAGGCCAAGAGTTAAGCCGCGCTGATCCGCCCAGTTCAGTGCATCAGCCGCCGGGGCCATGAAGGCTCCGGCGGTGCGGTTCGTATTTGTGCCTGCTCAACGGAGTTTCCGCATGTCGTCGATCCTGCCTACCCAGGCCTACGAGTTGAAGCTCGCACCGCATCCGGCGCCGTTCTCGGTGCTCGAGTTCAGCGGCCGGGACGCCGTGAGCGAGCTGTATCACTACGACATCGAGTTCACCAGCCCGGCAGCGGGCATCCCGATGGAGCAGGTGGTCGGCCGGCCCGCGAGATTCACCATCGCTCCGATTGACCCGAACATGGGCTACCTGCGCAAGATGTTCGGTGAGAACGCGGAGCAGTTCAGCAAGATGCCGCCCGCGCACACCATCCACGGCATCATCACGGAATTCGATGAATTCGCCACGACGGCCGACCAGACGCACTACCGGGTGCGGCTCGAGCCGGTGCTCGCCGACCTGCACCGGGGCGTGACGAGCCGGCTGTTCCAGAAGCAGTCGGTCGAGGAAATCGTGACCGACACGCTGCGCCATTACGGCTACCGCGCCGGCGTCGACTTCGTGTTCCAACTGCGCCACCAGTACAAGCGGCACGAATACGTGACGCAGTACCACGAGACCACGTTTGCCTTCATCCAGCGCCTCTGTGCGCAGGAGGGCATCTGGTTCCGCTGGGAGCAGAAGAAGGATCACGCCGTGATCGTGTTCGGCGACGATCTCGATGCCTATGCACGCAAACAGCGCACGGTGCCTTACCTGCGAGACGCCGGACTCGAGAGCTCCGGCGCGGACACGATCAAGACGCTAGAAAAGCGGACCCGGCGCGTACCCGAAGCCGTGCGGTTGCACGACTACAACCATCGCGAGGCGGGCGTATCGCTGCTCGTCGAGGAAAACGCCGCGCGTGCCGACAAGTCGACGAACGGTGTCGACTACCGCTGGGGCGAGCATTACGAAACGCCGGAGGAGGGCAGGCAGATCGCCCGCCGGCGCCATGAGGCGTATCTGGCGAACCAGATCACCTTCAAGGGCACCGGCAATCCGTTCTGGCTGGAGGCGGGCGAAGTCATGCGTGTCGAGCCGGTCCAGGCCGACGCGAAGCACGGGATCTTCATCACCGCGGTGGAATCGAGCGGCGGCCGTAGCCAATCGTACTGGGTGAGCTTCGAGGGGATTCCGTCCGATCGCGCGTATCGAACGCCGATCGCCTCGATCAAGCGACCGGCCATTGACGGCATCCTGCCGGCGCGCATTACATCGCCGGGCAACTACAAATACGCGTACCTGACCGAGCAGGGCTGGTACGTGATCAAGCTGCCGTTCGACCTCGACGAGTGGAGTCCGGGCGGTACGAGCCGGCCGGTGCGGTTTGCCAAGCCGTACAGCGGGGACAGCTACGGGCACCACTTCCCGCTGATCGACGGTGCGGAAGTCGCCATCGTCTTTACCGATGGCAATCCGGACCGGCCCGTGATCATCGGGGCCATGCACGACAGCCTGCATCCGGATCTTGTCAATAACCTCAATCACACCCGCAACATCGTTCGCACCGCGGCGCAGAACGAGCTGCGGATGGAGGATAAGGAAAACGTCGAGCACATCCACCTGACGACGCCGTTCCAGACCAGTGAGCTCAATCTCGGGCACATGGTCGATGGGGACCGCAAGGAACGCGGACAAGGCGCGGAATTGCGGACTGACGAGCGTGTGGCGGTGCGTGGCGCGAAGGGTGTTTTTATTTCGGTGGATGCCCAGTACGCCGCGCGCGGCAAGCAGCTCGACATGGAGCCGGCCCAAGGACTCCTCGAACAGGCGCTACAGCAGATGCAATCGCTGGCCGGCGCGGCGAAAGCTTCTCAGGCGATCGCTGCCGATTACGAGAAGCAGAAGGCATTATTCGACAAGACCCTGAACGAACTCAGGAAGGCAGGCATCCTCGTCAGCGCACCGGCGGGTGTTGGTCTCGTATCGGGGGACCACATGCAGTTCAGTGCCGACCAGAATCTCATTGCCACGGCGGGAGGCAACGCTGATTTTGGGATCATCAAGCGCTTTACCGTCGCTGCCGGGGAAGCGGTTTCCGTGTTCGCCCAGAAGCTCGGCCTGAAATTCGTTGCGGCGAAGGGGAAGGTCGAAATTCACGCCCAGACGGACGAAATCGACATGGCTGCCATGAAGGACATCACGATTTCGAGCGCCGAGGGGCGGCTCGTAATTTCGGCAGCCAAGGAGGTCTGGATCGGGGCGGGTGGCTCGTACATCAAGATCAACGCAAATCGCATCGAGAACGGTACGCCAGGCGATATTCTCGAAAAGTGCGCATCGTGGGACAAGCCGGGCGCATCTTCAATGCGTTTGCCTGCACCGGACCTGCAGTCCGGAGATATCAAGGGGTGTTCATGGCGATCGGCAGCCGCGGCGGCCGATAGTGCAGCAACCGTGGTGCTGGAGTAAGGTGGCCATGAACTCGGCACACGAAACGGTCACACCGGTAGCCGGTACCCAGAGCGGTGACCAGCTGATCGAGACCCTGCGCAACGCAGTCAAGACGCACGGAGACAAGTGTTACCTGGTCGTCGATCCGTCGTTGCGCTCGCTTGAGGACATTCCGGCCGGAGGAGTCCTCTTCAGCCAGGCGAAGCGCGCTTCGGTCCCAATTGGACACAACGCCTTTGCGCCGGAACATTGGCCTTGCCTGATCGAATTGGATCTCTCGACGGCGACCGGTCCAGCGCTTCTCGCGGAAAGCGTGCGAGCAGCCCTTGCGGACCGTCTGCCGGAATCCATTGCTCGCGGACAAGGGCAGCGGGTTGGAGGCTGGCTTGTCGGCGCAGATTCATTGCAAGAGGCGGTCGATCATTGGTCGACCAGTCTCCTACACTTTGACAACCTGGGACGTCAGTGCCTGCTGCGTTTCTACGACACACGCGTGCTGGCGCTGATGTGGCCAGCTCTCTCATCCACGCAGCGTCGGCGTCTGCTCGGTCCGGTCCAGACTTGGTATGCCCTCGACGCATGCGCCGAACTCGTAGCCTACACCGCGCCAGACGGCTCGCAGTTCGATCTGGAGATTGACGACGCACAATGGATCGAATTTCATCGGCACGGAATCATCAACCGAGCACTGGCATTGTTCATGAATGATGCGGGGCGCCAGCCGATGCGACAGGAAGTTCAGGCAGCAGTGGATAGTGCTGGCCGCGCCGAACAACACGGTCTGAGAGACCACGAGGACAAGATCGCGTTCGTGGGCCATGCCCTGGCCTGGCACCCCTGCTTCGACGCGCATCCCGCGATGGTGCCCATCTTAGAAAAGGTTTCCCGGGGAGCCACTTACGGCGCAGCAGTGAGTGAACTGGATTCCCGTGCGGTGGATGAGATCCGGCGCGGGACTTGGTTCAAGTCGCATCAATAACCGGGCATCGTGCAACACAGCCCACTCCGACACACCTGTACGCATACAGATATGGCAACGAACTCTAACCCTCCCTGCAAGAACTGCGAAAAGGGTGGTCTGCCGATCCTGCCGGTTCGCTACACGGTCCTGCCGAAGACTGTTTCCGCGAAATTTCCTGCCGGCATCACGGGGGAGGGTATCACTGGCGTTACGCTGACCCAGCACAACTATGGCTTGCGTACCCTACGCGAAGGCTGGCTGTATCTCTTCTATTCCCAGGGGCCGCGTGGGAAAAACTACTGGGAGGCCTATCGGATTACCGCGGACGGCCGCCTCTGGAAGCAATCGATCCCGCTGCCTGTCGTTCCGGTTAAGCATCCGGCCTGTGCGAAGTCTGGTCACGCTGTACCAATGGATATCATTGCCATCGAGCAACCGGAGCTGTGCACGGAAGTCTATATCGCGTTCTCCGAACATAGCTGGCACACGAAGATCTTTGATCTTTACGCTCAGAACGCAACACTGCGCAAGGAGCGGATGCAGTGTATCGAACCAGCGAAATGGATTGCTGGTGGTACCAACAAACATGCGGCGATCGCAACCGAGCAGAGCGTCGATGCCATCGTCGAGTATATGCCTGGCTTCAACCCCGCGTTGCTGAAGCCTTCGATGACGCAGACGCTCAGTGACGAAACAGGGCGCTACAACCCGCAGCTCGTTAAACGTGAGGCCACTCGCTATGCGCTTCACATCCGTCAGGCGACACCTGATTCGGCAAGTAAAGCGCTGGTCGATATGATGCACGACGTCGGCAAGATCTCCGCGGCCCGGCACTATCCCCCGATGGTGCTCGCGTTGTGGGATGCGATTGGAAACGTGCATGAACTGAATGGATTCCGAAACGATGCCGGCAGTATGCTCGGCATTTACGTGCGCGAGCGCGCAGTGCAGATCGATGCCATGCAGTCGATCGACGCGGCCGAAGTCGCGGTACGCAACGGGGCGGTAGCTTTCAAGAGCAAACTGCGCTCCGCCATGCAGGCGGGCATTGAAGGTCTGATGCAGTCGGGCGGTGGGGATCTTCCAGTGTTGCAGACGCCGGAACAGATGGAAGCGTCCCAGCGTCGTATTGAGCAGGCCGGTGTCGTCAGCCCCTCGGAAGCCAAGGCGATCGGCGAAGCGGAGTGGCCGAAGTACCTGAAGAAGCTGAATCCATCCAAACTCGCATCGTTCCGGCCGTGGTTCGCATCTGTGCAAACGGCCGTCGCCGCGATACAGGCGAACCGTAGCGCGGACGTGGGCGCATGGTTGAAGGCCCCGTTGCTGTTGACGACACTGCACGATTACTACGAGGAGGACGTTCGGGACGGTAAGGCGTTCGAGACCGTCGTGAGCGAGGCGATCTCGGGCTTGCCGTCGGAAGCAAAGGGCGAAAAGCTGGTGTCCGATCTCGTCGACAACATGGATCCCACTCATCCTGCGAGCCTGGTGTGGCGCGCGTTCGCTGGCAATCAGAAGCAGCCCAAGATCGAAATCAAGCAACTGTTGGCCGACGTGTCGAAGTATAAGGCCACGCCCATGGAGGTGACCGCCGAATGGGCCGAAAAAATCGCAAAGTCACTTGAGAAGGTCAAGACGTTCTGGGAATTCTGGGAAAAGATGAAGGAGGTGAAGGAGCATGAGAATCCGATTTCCAAGACTGAAGCCGGACTCAAGGCCCTTCACATCGACAAGCTGATGACCGCCATCGCCCCGTCGCTGTTCAAGTGGACCGGATTCGGGCTGGTGGGCAATTGTGCAGGTACCTACCTGCTTCGCGGGGCGATGTTGATGCGCGTCGGCATTAGTCACGCCGACGCAATCGAGCTCGTGAAAGCGGCGGTCAGGACCGAGTTGCCGATGTTCAACAAGCTGAAGGCGGATTTTCTCGCGCTGCGTCTGCGTGGTATTCCTGCCGCTAACGCGTATGCTCAGGCGCTGGATAATCTGGCCTCCGATGAACGTGGCCAGTTGCTTCGTGCGAAGTGGAATGCCGTTAGGGTAACGTCGGAAGGAGCAGAAGCAGCCGGTGCGGTTCGGCTTGCGGGCACACTCGCATTCATTGAGGTGGTGTCCTTCGCTGCTGCACTCTCAAAGACTGACAAGTCCGACGAGGACTACGCATCGCTGGTTGCGAGCGGATTTTCTGCGACATCGGCATGTCTCGATGTTTCTACGAGAGCGGTGACGGCGCTTGCAGAGGACGCAGCGCGAACGCTGGCCAATCTCAAGGCAGTAACGGGATATCTCAGCGGTGCATCTTCGTTGATCGGTGCGGTGTTGGATGTGCGATCAGGCAACAAAGAGGCGGATAATGGGCGCATGGCATTAGAATCCATGTATTATATAAAGAGCTTATTGGGATTCGTGGCATTTGGTACGAATTTATTGACCGCCATGACTTCGTCGGCACCTTTAATTGCGCGAATCACTGGTGGACGCGGGATCGTCTGGGTTGGCAAGGCCGGAGCAGGAATTTCAGGAGCCACTGCATATACGAACGAAGTCGCCAAACCAATCATTGAAAGTGTTACGGCAAGAGAAAGAGACGCGGCAGTTAAGAAGGCGGCGAATATTGCATTTGATTCCGCACTGAAAAATGTAGCAACAGATGTTGCAGTAGCCACGGGTGAAAGAGCTTTCTTGATAAGCGCTGGTCGTGTCGTGCTTTTCCTGGCAGGTTGGGAAGTTGCTGCCGCCGCTACGCTGATTCAGTTTTTAATCTGGTACCTCTCGGACAACGGCCTGCAAACGTGGATGGAGAAGTGCTGGTTTGGGCGATCACCGAACTCCCCAGTGTGGTCGGCAGGAAAACAACACGAGGAGTTTCAGAAGGCGTTGAGCTCGAGTGAGCTTCAAGTAAATGAGGGTTTGGAATGAACGCGATCACGACCGATATATCCACGACGCATCTATTGCACGGGCGTATCCAAAATCTGAGGAAAACACGCCTGAATCATGATTTCTTTTTCGATGCTGCTGATCGAGCCAAGATGGGTGCGACTGCAATCGCTGCTGGGCTCGCTGGCCTCGGTGGAATTGCAACTGGCCTTAGTGGTATGGCTATGTACACGACTGAGGAAGCGGACTTGTTGGAATTTGATCTCGATGGGAAATCCGTTCGGGCATGGGTATGGCAGTCTGTCTTTGACGAAGGGGACGATGTCGAAGTGGTTGCAGAGCGAATCGGCGATATTTGGCAAGGATATGGCGTGCGCCGCACAAGTGACAACATTGTGGCTCTACACCCGCACTGTAGTCGAGGAAGGCGAGCGCACTACAAGGCTGCAGTGTCTTGGGGGCTGAAAATTGGACTAGGTTTAATAATAATCGTGAATTTAATAAGCGCGATTATGGCCGTATTTCAATCCATAAACAATTGGCACGCAATTTTTCTTATGTGGATTTTGGGGGGGCGGGGGGGTTGCTAATTGCGGTTCTTATTTCTTTACGCATTGCTGCGAGGATGATGGGGTTTGTGAGATTGGCGGAGGCCATCTTCGATGGCTTCGGATGGACGGATATTAAGAATATTGACCTTCCGGCCATCACAAAAAAGAATAAGAGGCCAGGTGATCCAGCAGCGTTAGGCGTATTGTATTTCCGCTATTTGTCCGACTAGGTTTATCAAGCAGGGCGTGGCCATGCCACATCGGAATTATGAGGTAGGTCTATGATTGATCTTATTCGACTAGGCGATTCCACCGACCACGATGGCAAAGTCATCAGCGCATCCAAGACCATGCGCTTTGACGGCCGCTGGGTTGCCCGTAAGGGCGACGAGGTGTCCTGTCCGAAGCATCCCGACATCAAACCCAATCTCATCATCGATGGTGATGAGTCAATGGCGGACGATGGCGTGCCGATTGCACGGCACGGCTATCGGGCAATGTGCGGTTGCCGTGTGATTTCGAGTCTCATCTGACGGAACCGCATGCCAGTCGTTCTTCCGCCTGAGCCCGGGGCTGATTCAGACCCGCCACGTCCACCAGGTGCGATTGCCTGGATTGCACTCTTTGCAGTGTTCATGGTGGGAGGAGTTGTCATTGCGCTCTTGACATGGCCCAAGTCCGAGCCCACCAACACTCCCTGGTTCTGGGTTCGGCTGCTCGTTTTGTGGAGCAGCCCCCTGAAACACCGGACACAGTCACCCACTTACAATAACGGGTAGGTATAAGACCGTGTTTTTGACTCACACCAGGCAGGAAGTGATGGACGTGTTGACGGGCCCGGAGCGTCGGCGGCGCTGGACGGCAGAGCAAAAGCTGGCGATGGTTCGCGAGAGTTTCGAGCCGGGGAAATCGGTTTCGATGGTAGCGCGCCAGCACGGCGTGAATCCGAACCAGCTCTTTCACTGGCGCAAGCTGTACCAGGATGGAAGCCTGTCGGCGGTCAAGGCTGGCGAGGAAGTGGTTCCGGCCTCGGAGTTGGCCGACGCGCTCAAACAGATTCGCGAGCTGCAGCGCATGCTCGGCAAGAAGACGATGGAGAACGAGATTCTTCGCGAGGCTGTCGAATACGGCCGGGCAAAAAAATGGATAGCGCACTCGCCATCGTTGCCGGAGGACAGCCAGTGAAACTGGTCTGCGAAGTCCTCGGCGTGTCGCGCTCGAACGTATCGGCACGCAGGTCGCGCGAGGCGACTTGGCGCGACGGGCGGCAGCCCAGATCGACCCACGATGCACCGGTGGTCGAGGCTATTGAGCGGGTTATCAGCGACTTGCCCAGCTACGGATATCGACGCGTATGGGGGACGTTGCGCCGCGAGCGTATCGCGGCGGGACAGGCACCGCTGAACGCCAAGCGCATTTACCGCGTAATGCGCACGCATGGCCTGCTGATGCAACGCAGAGCGGCACCGGTTCGGCCGCAGCGCCGTCACGATGGCAAGGTTGCGGTGGAGCGCAGCAATCAGCGCTGGTGTTCCGACGGCTTCGAGTTTCGCTGCGACAACGGCGAGCCGTTGCGCGTGACGTTCGCGCTCGACTGCTGCGACCGCGAAGCGATGAGCTGGGCGGCCACGACGGCCGGCCATAGCGGCGACATCGTGCGCGACGTGATGCTGGCTGCGGTGGAAAGCCGATTTGGGGATGTGCTGCATACCGAGTCCGAAATCGAGTGGCTGAGCGACAACGGCTCGGGCTATACGGCCGAGGAGACGCGTCAGTTTGCGGCGCTGCTCGGCCTGAAGCCGTTGACCACGCCGGTGTGCAGCCCGCAGAGCAACGGCATGGCGGAAAGCTTCGTGAAGACCATGAAGCGCGATTACGTCGCTATCATGCCGAAGCCGGACGCAGCGACCGCGGCCAGGAATCTGGCCATCGCATTCGAGCACTACAACGAAAAGCATCCCCATAGCGCGTTGAAGTACCGCTCGCCTCGCGAGTTTCGACGTTCGACGGATTCAGCAACCTAAGTGGGTGCCGTGTCCTGAGTTACGGGGGCAACTCCATTTTGCCCTCAGTGTCATTCGCCCTGACGTTCGGGTTGCGGCTGCTCTATTACGAACAGGAGTTGGAGCGGTTGCAGGCCGAGGACGAAGCACGCTTGAGGGACAGGGAGAAAGCCATTCGGTTTGCAAGCGAACCGCTGGCCGTGCTGGGATACGCGTACCTGAGTGGCGTGGGCAATGCCAATCTGGCGGGCAAGATTGTGCAGGGCGACACCGCGCTCGAAGCGCAGACGGCAGCAAGCGGAGCCGAAGGTGTGCGCCATACCGCGCTCGAATCGATCCACGGTGAAACGCTGGTGAAGCGCTATCGAGCCTGCTTTGACGAGTTGGTCGCCATGATAAGACCGACGATCGAAGCGTTGCCCCATGATGTCCGTCTGGACGTACGACTACACATGCCGGAGGGACCCGAGCATGAAGCACAACTCGAAGCGTGGCGTGAAGCCTGGCGGCAAGCGGCGCTCCGACGTGCCGAATTAACGTCATTGCCGGCGGAGCAAGGCCTCATGGCGGTCGACGAATGGCTCGATGTCAAAGGGGGGCATTCGCTCGAAAAATTCACTTTGTTCGTTTCGGCGCAACTCCACGACATGCCTATAGCAGGTACCGGGGAAACTGCGGTTGCGATCCTGCTGGGCTGGGCTCCTCTCGCGGCACGACGTGGGCTGAACATGATCGCGATGCTGCACAGGCCGGTTGAAGCGGTGATCGACGGCCTGCCCGAGGCGATATCGAAAGCCGTGTTGTGGGGCAATGCCGCTCCGCAGAATGTGAAGGATCTGTGGAAGGCAGGACTGGACAGCGAGGACGGATCCACTTTGCTCGACGCAGCATCCGAAGCGAAACTGGGTGTGACTGGGAGTACTGGATTCGATGGGCTGCACGATATTGACGCCGCCGTAGGACATCCTGGTGTGTGCGCGGGGTGGCTCGCGGTTGTCGCCGCAATCGAGCACGGCGCGCAGGCGGGCAGCCCGCAAGGCATTGCCTGGCGCGAAGGCACTCTGCGGCTCGCAGTCATCCAGAACACCGCACGAGCAAAAAAAAATGTGGAAACAAACACATGAAGGTAAGCAAAATCTCCGGCTACTGGGTTGTCGTGATCGCTGCGACGATCGGCGCGGCGGTCATTGCCTGGTTCAAAGGCTCGGCTTTTGATCCGTCTCCGGTTCATCGGATCGTCGCAGTAGTGTTCATCGGCGTGCTCGCGCTGGCGCTACGCGGACAGTTGGCAGGTGGGTGGCAGGCCGTAGCCCGACACTCGCCCGGAAGATTGGGCACCCGGTACGACCGCGATCCGATCGTCCGAGTTGGCGTCACGCAAAAGGAGGAAGGGGAAAACCTCAATGCGTACCGCGGCGCGAATCTCTGCGACGCGCTGCGCGACCGCCACGGCTGGCGCTGGCGCTATCGCGAACGGTGGGTACTCGTCGCCGGTGACCTGCCGCTGGTGAAACGCCTGGCGCCGGGACTCGTCGAGGCCGGGTATCTGATTACCGGCGACGCGGTCTTGCTGTACGCGCAGCAAACCCGCGACACACTCGAAACGGACTGGCTCGATCAAATCCGCCGCCTGCGCCGCCGTCGTCCGGTCGACGCGATCGTGGTCGTGACGTGCAATCGCAGTTCAGCCAATGCTCCGTTCGACACCGACGCGCTTGCCCAACAGCTCGCGCGCCATGCCCGCGCGCTGCGCTGGGCCGCGCCCGCGTATCTGCTCAACGTCACCGATTTCGGCAGCGAAACGTCGAGTCCCGACGAGGCGATCGGGTTCACGTGGGCGAACGCGCGCATCAGCGCGGATCAGATCGACGCATCGTTGCAAGACCTCGCTTACAACCTGGCCGATGCCGGCGTCGTGCGGCTGGCGAAGGATGCCGCCGACCGCTATCCCGCCGAGCTCTCGCAGCATATTTCGACGCTGCACGGCCCACTGTCCGGGTTGGTGCTGCAGACTGCCCAATCCCGCATCTGGCGGCAGGCGATTCACGGGCTGCTTTTCGCACCGCTCGTCGAGGAACGGGAGCGGGCACCGTTGTTGCCCACCGACGCAAACGACGACGAGCCGGCGGGTGAACCTCGACATCGCACGATCTGGCAGACCGTCGCCGAACACAGCCGCAGAATCCACGGCCGCCGCGTCGGCTTCTCGCCGTCGACGACAGCGGCCTGGATCACGACCGGCCTGGTCGGCTGCTGGATCGCCGGCACGATGCTGTCGGGATTCGTCAACCGTGCAACGATCCGGAACGTGGCCGATACCATTGCGCGGCTGTCGACCGTTCAGGATCGCACGCAGGCCTTGCAAGCGCTCAACGGCCTCGACCGGCAGATCGATACGCTCGAAGTCCATCAGCGCGACGGCGCGCCGTGGAGCACGCGCTTCGGCCTGAACCGCGACGGCGCGCTGCTCGATGCGCTATGGCCGGGCTATGCCAATGCGGCGAGCCGCATCCTCGTGGCGCCGATCCGCCAGAAGCTCGAGGCGCGCCTGCGCAAGCTTGCCTCCCTGTCGGATGCCCAGATCGCCAGCGGCGGCAATGCGCAGGTGCAGGCCGTCTACGACACGCTGAAGGCTTACCTGATGCTCGCCAGGCCAGAACGGGCGGTCGCCGCATTCCTGACTCCGCAACTCGTCGCGACGGCCGCGCCCGTGCGCCCCGCGAACTCGCCGCTGTCGTCGGGGGCGTGGGAAGACCTGCGCCAGCACACGATCGCGTTCCTGGCGAATCATCTGGGCCGCGGAAGGTGGCAGGCGATGGCGCCGGATCTGGGGCTGGTGGCCTCGACGCGCCAGACGGTGATCGGCGTGCGCGGCATCCAGAACTCGACCGATGCGGTCTATCAGCAGATCCTCGACGACGCGAAGGCCAAGTATCCGCCTGTCTCGCTCGCGACGCTGCTGGGCGACACGACCAGCCGGGGCCTATTCGATACGACGGCGGCCGTGCCGGGTGTGTTCACACGCGCCGCCTGGGACGAGCGGATTTCGAAAGCGATCGACAAAGCGAGCGAGCAGCAAAACGTGGCGGGCGACTGGGTGCTCTCCGACGTCAAGGCGACGCAGTCCGCACCGTCAAGGCTGAAGGCCCAGCTGCGCCAGCGCTACTTCGACGATTATGGACGGGCCTGGGCGCTGTTCCTCAACAGCCTGCGCTGGCAAGCGGCGCCGACGCTGTCCGCCACGGCCGACCAGCTCACGCTGCTGGGCGACCCGCAACGCTCGCCGCTCGTCGCGCTGATGAACGCGATCGTCTACCAGGCGGGTGCCGGCGCGAATGCGCAGTCGCTCGCCGACAATCTGATCAGCAAGGCGCAGCAGCTCGTCGGCGGCGCCGAGAAGGATCCGTCGAAGCAGACCCAGCCGCCGCTCGCGCCGCTTGCCAAGGCGTTCGGGCCGATCCTGCGCCTGACCGGCAGCGATCTGGTGCTAGGCGCAGCTGCGAGCGGCAAGGCCGCCGCACCGCTTGCCGCGACCGGCGACTTGAGCCTCGCACGATACCTGGAGCGCGTTACCGCCATGCGCCTGAAGGCCTCGCAGATCGTCTCCGGTGCCGATCCGGACGCGATGGCGCGTCAGGCGGCGCAGGCGGTCCTGCAAGGCAGGACGTCCGACATCGCCGAGAGCCGCGACTACGCCAGCCGCCTCGCCGCGAGCCTGGGCGAGCAGTGGTCCGGGTTTGGCGAGCTGTTCCGCGCGCCGTTCGACCAGGCCTGGCAAGTTGTCGTGCAGCCGGCGGCGTCGAGCCTGAACGACATGTGGCGCACCGCAATCGTGGCGGACTGGACCAGGACCTTCGGCGGCCGCTATCCGTTCGCCGACTCCGACAATGACGCGTCGCTGCCCGAAATGGCGCGCTTCATGCGGCCCGATAACGGCGTGATCGCGCAGTTCGTCACCACTCAGCTTGCCGGCGTGGTCGAGCGGCAGGGTGACCGATGGGTGGCGGTGCAGGGGGCCGACCACGGTGCGCTGACGATCGATCCCGGCTTCCTCGCCAGCCTGAACCAGCTCACCCGTGTCTCGACCATGCTGTTCCCGTCCGGGGACGCGCACCTGCGATACGAGTTGCGGCCGGAGCCGACGCCGGGCATCACGGACATGAAGTTCGTGCTGTCCGGGCGCGAGCTGCGCTACTTCAACCAGAAGCAGGAGTGGACGCCGTTCGAGTGGCCCGGGCAGTCGCTGGAGAACCTGTCGCACATCGAATGGCAGACCGAGCAGGGCGGGCTGCGCACGGCGCTCGATTCGCAGGGCCGGTTCGGCCTGATCCGGCTGCTGGAACGTGCGAAAGTCTCGCAGCAGGACAGCGCGCGCTATCTGCTGACCTGGACGCCGGACACGAGCCTCGGGCTGCCGCTGCGCGTGCAACTGCGCAGCGAGGTCGGCTCGGGGCCGCTGGAGGTGCTGGAACTGCGGCACTACACGCTGCCCGCCCGGATCTTCGTCACGGGCGCGACGAAGGCGGAGCCGACGCCGTCGGCCATCGGTCCGCCACCATTGCCGCCGGCCGCGATCTCGGCGGCCAAACATGCCGCGGTGCCGCTGCCTGATGGCGCATCGGGTCCATTGCCGGAGGTCGAATGATGCTGGGCGGACTGTTCAAACGCCTTTTTCCGACCCGCGACGACGCCGAGCAGCTCGCGCGGACGCGGCTCGACGCGTGGCATGCGTGGCTGCTGCCGCTCGCGGGTGACACGGGCGTGGGGCGCGACCCGGGCTACGAGGATACGTTCTTCGCGCTTCGGGAGGAGACGCAAAAGCTCTCCGGCATCGACGACGGCCTCATCGTGAGTGGCTGTGAGCAGTTGCTCAAGGAGACCGGCAAGGATCTGCGTCTGGCCGGTTACTACGCGTTCGCGCGGCTGCGGCAGGACGGACCTTCCGGCTTTGCCGACGGGCTCGAGCTGGCCGCGGCGCTCGTCGACCGCTACGGCGAGACCGTGTTGCCCGCACGCGCCGAGGCAAAAAGGGGCGCGCTCGAGATGCTGGCGACCACGCGCATGATCGAGATGCTGGAAAGCCGTGGCGCGTTCGCACCGGCTGACCTCGAGCGCGCACTGGCCGCGCTCGACGTGCTGGTGGCCTGCACGCAGACCTGGTCCGACGCCGCGCGCCCGAACCTGCAAGCGCTCATCTCTCGCTTCGAGCGAAACAATGAGCCCGCTCTCACGGCCGAGCAGGGCGCCGCCGTGCCTTCACCGCTTTCCGCGGCGACGGCTGCCTTCGGCACGATCACGTCGGCGCGGGACCTGCTCGATCAGGCGCGCACGATGGCGGTGTGGCTGCGCGATCAGGAAAACGGCTATCTGCCGTCGGTGCGGCTCGTGCGCAGTGTGCGCTGGGATACGCTGCACGAAGTGCCGCCGGCCGATGCCGCCTCGCATACGCGCCTCGTCGCGCCTCGCGGCGAACTTCGCCAGCAGATGAAACGGCTCGTGCTGCAGAAGCAGTGGCACGAACTGCTCGAACGCGTCGAAGGCGCGTTCATGGAGGGCGTCAACCATCTGTGGTTCGACCTGCAGTATTTCCAGCACGTCGCGCTCGACCATATCGGTGCGCCGTATAGCGGATGGCGCGCACAGCTGCGCGCAGACTTTGCGCTCTTCCTCGAACGACTGCCCGGCATCGAACGGCTGGCGTTCGCCGACGGCACGCCGTTCGCCGACGATGCAACGCTCGAGTGGATCGCGCGGCACGCGGTAGTGCGCGATCTGGAAGCGGGCGAGTCTGTCGCTCCGCTGCCGGTCTCGGCCGAGAGCGTCGGCGATGCCGCCGGCGACTGGCCGGAAATCGAGGCGCAGGCGCGGGAACTGGCCGGGCGCGAGGGTGTGGAAGCCGCCTTCGCTTGGCTTGAGGCACTGCCAGGCATGAAGACGGACCGCCATCGCTATCTGCAGCGGCTGGTGATGGCGCGCCTGGCCGATCAGGCCAGCCGCCCGGATACGGCACTGGCGCTGCTGGCCGAGCTCGACGCCTCGTCCCGGACACTGCCGCTCACGCGCTGGGAGCCGGCGCTGGTGTTCGAGGTCAAGCAGCAGCTGGTCCGCGCATTGAAGGCGATGAGCAACCGCAAGGATGCCGACAAGCCGGCGCTGGCCCGCCGCATCGGTGAACTGCAGGCGGAACTGACCGTGCTCGATCCGGCGCGTGCCCTGACTCTCTCATAAGAACGAAGATCAATGGAAAACGACGACCCGATTCTGCGCTACTACGAGGCGGAAATGCGCTATTTGCGCGAGTCCGGCAGGGAGTTCGCGAAAGCGCATCCCGATCGCGCGCGCCTGCTCAACCTCGATCGCGTGGGCGACCGCGATCCGTATGTCGAGCGGCTGTTCGAGGGCTTTGCATTCCTGACCGGCCGGCTTCGACAGAAACTCGACGATGAACTGCCGGAGCTCACCGAGGGACTCGTGAGCCTCCTATGGCCGCACTATCTGCGGATGATCCCGTCGCTGTCGGTGGTCCAGCTGATCCCGCTCGCGGACAAGCTGCAAAAAACCGAGATCGTGCCGGCAGGCGTGCCGGTTCGCTCCGCGCCGATTGCGATACCGCCGCCGGCCGGCGCCGATGGCTCGGTGCCGAAGACGGTTCAGTGTCTATACCGAACCACGCAGGCCGTGACGCTGCAGCCGCTTTCGATCACGCATGCCGGCCCGAGTGTGCGCCATGACGGCCGTTCGGTGATCCGGATCGGGTTCGCGCTCGACGGGTCGGCGCGCCGCAACGAAACGGACCTGACGCGACTGCGCGTGCATCTGAATGCGGATCTGCCGACTGCGTTCGCAATGCATCTCGCGCTTACGCGCCAGGTCGATGCAATCACCTGGCGCATTCCGGAAATCCGCGACGGCGAAGCGGTGCCGCTCTCCGGCGTCACGATCGAGCCGGCCGGTTTTTCGACCGAAGAACGGCTGTGGCCGAAGGCCGAGGCGGCTTTCTCGGGCTACCAGCTGCTGCTCGAGTATTTTACGTTCCGCGAGAAATTCCTGTTCGTCGACCTACGCGGAGTCGACATCACGAAGCTGCCCGCGAGCGCGACCCGCTTCGAGCTGGAAATCGTATTGAAGCAGGCCTATCCGTCGGACCAGCGCTTCAGCGCCGAGAACCTGCGCCTCTTCTGCAGCCCGGTGATCAATCTGTTCGAACTGGATGCCGAACCGATCGTGATCGATCATCACGAAACCGAATATCGCGTGGTGCCGGCAGGTCATCAGGGCGGGCATGTCGAAACCTACTCGGTCGACGCCATTGCGACATTCGACCATGACACGGCCGAGCGATACGAATACGTGCCGTTCGCTACCTTCCGGCACCGCGGCGGCATGTTGCGGCACGAGGCGCCGGAGCGCTATTTCCATACGCGCGTGCGACCGGGTGTGTCCGGGCTGCACGAAACCTGGGTGATTCTCGGCGGTCATGCCTGGGAGACCATGGACACGCTGCCCGAGGAAAGCCTGTCGCTGCGTGTGACGGGCACGAACGGACTGTTGCCGCGCAAGGGGCTGCGTGAAGCCAGCCTCGACGAGCTGGCGGCCAGCCCCCCGAACGTCGCGGGCGTACGCAACCTCGTGTCGCCGACCTTGCCGCTGTATCCGCCGACCGAAGACCGTTTCCAGTGGCGCGTGTTATCGCATCTGGCGCCGAACTTCCTGTCGATGATGAATGCGGAAGTGCTGCGCGGTGCACTCGCACTGTACGACTGGACCGACGACGAGCTGAATCGCCGCCGGCTGGCCGGCATCCGGTGGGTCTCGCAGGAGCTCATCGAGGAGGTGACGGGCGGCTCGGTCGAGCGTGGCGTGCTGATCGAGGTGACGCTCGATTCGCATGCGTTTTCGGGCGAGGGCGACGTGATGCTGTTCGGCGAGCTGCTGCACCGGTTCTTCGCGCAGTACGCGGAAATCAACCTGTTCACCAAGCTGTCGATCGTGAGCCTGCCGTCGCAGACCCGCACGATCTGGCCGCGCAGCAAAGCGCAGCGGGCTCCGCTATGAGCGCGCGCGAACCGAAGGAAGTCTCCTTGGGGGACGAACTGCCGAATCTCGAGCCACTCGTCGCGTCGCTGCTCGCTCGCGCGCCCCGCATGAATTTCATGCAGCTGTGTCGGCTGCTCGAGGCGCAGGTGCCGGATGCCCCCGGTTTCGGCACGCGCGACTCGCTCGAGCATGAGCGGGTGCGTTTTCGGCCGCGGCCCCGCCTGGGCTTTCCGGCCGGAGAAATGGCGTCGGTCGAGCTTGACGACGCACGGCCTGACGCGCCGCCCACCATACGGACGACGTTCATGGGTCTGTACGGCGTCGACGCGGCGGTGCCGGCGCACATGATCGACGAGATCGTGCGGCGGGAGGAGGGGCATGAGGCGGTTGAAGCGTTTCTCGACCAGTTCAACCACCGGTACGTCACGCTGCTATACCGCGCTTGGAAGAAGTACCGCTATCCGGAAAGCTTCCGCGCAGGCGGCGCCGACGCGCATTCCCGCAATCTGCTGTGCCTGGCCGGGTTCGGCTGGGGCGACAAGCCGCGGCGCGCCGGTCTGCCGGATTCGCGGATGCTCGCGCTACTGGGGCTGCTGATCCAGCATACGCGCACGCCCGAGGGCCTCGCCGGCGTGATCGCGCTGGCCGTGCCCGGCGTCGGCGTACGCGTCGACGAATTCTTTCCGGCGCTCACGCGTGCCGGACAGCCGCGGCCGCTGACATCCACGGGCGAAGCCGCTGCGGCGGAAGACGGGGCGCGCCGGGGGCTGGGGGGCAGCTACGTGCTCGGCCGGCGCATCGCCTACCGCAGCCGCGCGGTGCGAGTCACGCTGCGCCCGGCTGATGCCCGGCAGGCCCACGACCTCCTGCCTGGCGCGTGGCTGCATCGCGAGCTGATGGCGTTCGTGCAACTGTACGTGGGGGTGAAAGCCGACGTGCACCTGCGCATGGAGATTTCCTCCCGGCTTGCGCCCGAGCCTGCCATCGGCCCGGCCTCAACCGGTCCGGCGCCGCGCCTTGGCTGGACGACCGTGCTGCGCGCCGCCGAGGCACGCCTCGTCAACATCGCACTCGGCGTCTACGAGGCATTTCCCACGCCCGCGCCCAATCCATATTTGGCTGCACGACATGGCTGACCGGGACAAGCTCATGAAACGTTCGGGCGCCCGCCCAGACCGAACTTCAGCGTGGCGAACCAGGCCGCCATGTCGAAGGCGCCCGTCGTCGATTTCTCTTCATGCGGTCCGGGCCAGTCATGCCGGGGCTGCCGAATCTCAACGCATCATGCCGGATCGAGGAGTTCCGATGCCTATTCGTGTCACTCTTTCAATTCTTGCGTCCACCTTGCTGCTGTCGGCCTGCGGCGCATGGCAGGCTGTCTCGGACGCCTCGTCGAGCACGTATCACGCCGTGTTCTTCAAGCAGACGAAGGTGCTCAACGTCGATCTTTCCGCCCGCGAAGCCTTGAATCCGGACGACGCCGGCCGCCCGACGTCGGTTGCCGTGCGCATATACCAGCTCAAGGACCGGAAGATATTCGACCAGGCATCTTACGAGGACCTACTGAGGAACGACCGGACCGTGCTTTCTCAGGATCTGCTAACGAGCATGGCATCCGTGATCAACCCGGGCGCGTCCGCAAGCTTTACACAGCGGATGCAGGCCGATACGAAGTACGTGGCCATCGTTGCGTTCTATCGAAATCCGGGCAACGGCGACGGCTGGAAATACGTGATCGAGAAAAAGAAGCTCGACGCTGACAAGCCGCTTAAACTGGAACTGGTTGACCAGTTGCTCATTGACGCTCGCGGAACCCAAAGCCCGGCGTCATACATCCCGTGACCAGGCCGGGCTTGTGCATGGCAGGCTCCACCGTGTTGCGCCTCGACAGCATGCGCCCGTAGTGGCTCCGAACCAGACATTACTAAATAGCCGTAACATTCAAAAAGTCGATAATTTACCTTATGTCAAATTGCATGATGGCTATCAACCAGCTGACCTCCGCCTGTTACGCCCGTCACCAGCATGGTGTGCAGCGCAGCCAAACGGCGTAGATTCCGATTCAGAAACGCCAGCGCCTTCAGGTCATTGATGGCGCGCATTTCCTCGATTGGATCCGCGATCGGCTGCGCTGCCTACGTCGGCTAAGCCTTCCTCAGATCCTCGGCGGCCTGCTCGATCATCTCGCGCATCTTCTCGAGTTCGGCCTGCCTGCCGGAATGCGGCGTGCCGTCAGGCCCGGCCGGCCACCTCTGCCTGCCGAACGACTCGCCGATAAACGGTGGCATGCCCATCGGCGCGAAATCGTCCAATGAGACCGTCTCTTCGCTGGCACCCGGTGTGCGGCGACGGCGGCGCCGAGAACGCGCTCATCGACGTGGCCGACGATGCCGCCGGCGACCGGCTCGAAGGCGACGCCGCAGAGCTGCCCGACGCACTCGCCGACGACAGCCGCCGCACGGGGGCCTCCAGCGGCGGCAGGCGCTGGCGCCCGGCACCGGCCGTCGCCGCCGGCAACGGCCGGGCCGGTGATCGCGAGGCCGCCGGCGCTGGCCCATAGGCACGCTCTAGCGCCTGCTGGCTGACCTTCACGCCCGCATCGAGCGCGCTGTCCACGCGCGCCCGGAACGCGGCCTGCTCGCTCGCGCCGCCGGACCCGGCGGGCCGGAGGCTTTCGGCGATCGCCGCCTGCAGTTCGGGATCGTAGGCGCGCTCGAGCGCCTGCTGGCTGACCCTAGCGCCCGCGTCGAGCGCGCTGTCCACGCGTGACTGGAGGCTGGCCTGAGGTTCGGCCGGCTGGCCGCGGCCGTCTTCGGGCATCGCGGCCAGGCTCGCCGCGATACCGGCCGCGAGTGCCTCGTCGTCGGCTTGTTGCAGCCCTTGCTGGCTGACGCGGCGGCCGGCCTGCAGGGCGCTCGCGAAGCGGGCCTGCTGCGGCGTCAGCATGGCGGCATGGCGCACGCCGGGCTCGCCGCCGCGCGCCATGCCCGCGAGTCCGGACAGCCTTGAATCGGGCCGGCCCTGGCGCGAGGGCTGCGGTGGCGCTTTCGACTCGGCCGGCTGCCGGTCGGTGGGCGACAACGGGCGGCTGAGGTCGGTACTCGATAGGCGTGTCGGTTTCATTGCAGTTTCGGCTAGGTTCCGCGGTAGGCCGCGATGGCGGCGGCGGTGCCGGCGCATTTGCGATGCGCGCCCCGCCCGCTGCGACACCGCCAGATATAACAGCCGCCGCGGCCCGACGCGGCGAGCGCCCGAAGCCGCGAGCCGCACGGCGAACTTCCGGTGCGACGCGCGGCCTGCTTCGCCCCGGCAGCTGCGAGCCGCGCCGCCGTCCGCGCAACCGCCGGCGCCGGCCTTGCTGCGCCGCGCCTGGGGCCGCGCGCGACCGCGGCGTTCATTTTGTCGGTTGTGATTCGCGCGCGGCGGGCCGACACTGCGAGGTATGCCGGCCGGGTGTCCTGCCCGCCTACCGCTTGCCACGCATCGGGCGCCGCCGCCCGCCGCCTTCGCTCGTCGATCTCCACGGAGCCGCTCACCGACATGTCCACCGATCTCTCCCGCGTTCCCTCCCACGGCCTAGAACTGCGTTCGCTGATCACCGCACGAGGCGAATTGCGGCTCTGGCTCGAACGCGTGCCCGTCCCGCCTCCTTCCGCCGGCGAGATCGTCGTGCGCATCGAGGCCGCGCCCGTCAATCCGTCCGACATCCTGGCGATGCTCGCGCCTGCCGACCTTGCGACGCTGGCCCGCGAGGCCAGCGCCGACGGCGCCACGCCGGTCACCACGGCCGCCGTTCCCGCGGATCGGCTGCCCACGGTGAGCGCGCGCCTCGGCATGCCGCTCGCGATCGGCAACGAGGGCGCCGGCACCGTGGTCGCGGCTGGCGAGCAGGCGCGCCATCTGCTCGGGCGCCGCGTCGCGCTGCGCAGCGCCCAAGGCACCTACGCGCAGTACCGGCTGGCCGCGGCGGCCGAGGTGATGGTCCTGCCCGACGGCACCGCGGCCGAAGCCGGTGCGTCCGCATTCATCAATCCGCTGACGGCGCTGGCGATGCTCGAGACGATGCGCACCGAGGGCCACACGGCGATCGTCCACACGGCGGCGGCCTCCAATCTCGGGCAGATGCTGGTGAGGCTCTGCGCGGCCGACGGCGTGCCGCTCGTCAACGTGGTGCGCAGCCCCGCGCAGGCGGCACTGCTGAGCGGGCTCGGCGCGCAATGGGTGCTGGACAGTTCGGCGCCCGATTTCGACGAAGCCCTGGTGGCGGCGCTCGACGCCACCGGCGCCACGCTCGCGTTCGACGCGATCGGCGGTGGCCAGACGGCGCAACGGCTGCTGGTCGCGATGAGCGAGGTGGCCACGCGCCGCATGACGCGCTACGACCGCTATGGCTCGCCGACGCACCGGCAGGTCTACCTGTACGGCACGCTGGACCCGAGCCCGACCGTGCTCGACCGGCGTTTCGGGATGGCCTGGGGCGTCGGCGGCTGGCTCGTGACGTGGCGCCTGCAGCAGTTCGGCCCGGCGGTGGTGCAGCGCATGCGCAGGCGCATCGCGTCCGAACTCGGCAGCACGTTCGCGAGCCGCTACCACGAGCGGATCACGCTCGAGCAATTGATCGATCCCGATACGATCCGCCGCTTCGCGAAGCGTGCCACGGGCGAGAAATACCTGGTCGTGCCGGCGTCCGGCGCCTGAGCCCCACCGCGAATCGCCGCGGCGGCCCGGCCTGGCGAGCGGAATTCGCGAGCGGCCGGGTCGGCGCTGGCAAACCAGCCCCGAGCGGCGCGTGTCCGGCCCGCTGCCGCGCCGCCCTCGCCGCACGCTCGGCGCGGCTGACCGAGGCACGCCAGCCGGCCCGCCGATGGCACGGCTTGGCGCTGGTCCGGCGCGGGCTGGCGCTTGACGCCAGGCCGGCGGCCCGGGAAGATGGGGGCTCCCTGAGCGGGCATGCCGCATGCGGCGGCCCGGCCGCTGGACCTGGCCCTTCGTTGGCGGCAGTGGTTCGCCGACGGCTGCGGCCGCCCCGCCCCACCGTGCTCGTGCTTCCACCCTTGCCTTCCCGGCAGCGCCCCGCGCCGCCTTCGCCGATGACCCTACGCCTCGCCCTGTTCGATTTCGACGGCACCCTCGCCGACTCCTACCCCGTGTTCGCCGACGCGCTGAACGGCCTCGCGGCCCGCCACGGCTTTCGCCAGACCGCCGGCGAGGACCGGCGCAGGCTGCGCGGCCTGAGCGCGAGCGAGGTGCTGCGCGAGCTGGCGCTGCCGATCTGGAAAGTGCCGGCCGTGCTGTCCGACGCGCGTCGCGTCATGAGCCAACGAATTCACGAGGTACGGCCGTTCCCGGGCATCGTGGCCGCACTGCAGGCACTGATCGACCGGCGGATCGCGGTGGCCGTGGCCACCTCGAACTCGCGGGACAACGTGCGAGCCGTGCTCGGCGACGCGCTCGTCGAACGCTTCGCGGCCGTCGAATGCAGCGCGTCGCTGTTCGGCAAGTCGCACCGGCTGCGCACGATCCTGAAGACCACCGGCACCGACGCCGCGCACGCGATCTATGTCGGGGACGAAATTCGCGACGCCGAGGCGGCCGACGGCGTCGGCCTGCGCTACGGCGCGGTCGGCTGGGGCTATACCGACCTCGACGCGCTGCTCGCCAGGCGGCCGCATCAGGTGTTTCGCGAGCCGGCGGACCTGCTCGCGCTGGGCGCGGGCGTGGCCTGAGACGGCCCGGCCCGCACCGACGAGGGCACGATCACGCCCGCACGATTTGCGTCGCCGGGTTGGTAAGCTTATGCCTTTGCGTTTCCAGTTCCGCGGAGGACAGGCAGATGGCCCATCAGCTCACTAGCGGCGCCGCGCCGGACGGCCGGCGCACCGGGCTCGACTCGGACGCGGTGCGGACCGCGCGCATCGAACTCGCGGCCTGCTTTCGGCTCGCCGCGCAACACGGCTTCGAGGAAGGCATCTGCAACCATTTCTCGGCGGTGGTGCCGGGCCATGACGACCTGTTTCTCGTGAATCCTTACGGCTACGCGTTTTCGGAGATCACCGCGTCGCGACTGCTGATCTGCGATTACGACGGCAACGTGATCGAGGGCGAGGGCCAGCCCGAGGCCACGGCCTTATCGATCCATGCGCGGCTGCATCGCGCGCTGCCGCGCGTGAAGGCGGCCTTCCACACCCACATGCCGAACGCGACGGCGCTGTGCCTGCTCGAAGGGCCGCCGCTGCTGTGGCTCGGGCAAAGCGCGCTGAAATTCCATGGGCGCACCGCCGTGGACGAGCAGTACAACGGGCTCGCGCTCGACGCCGCGGAGGGCGACCGGATCGCGGCCGCGCTCGGCGAGGCCGACGTGCTGTTCCTGAAGAACCACGGCGTGATCGTCGCGGGCGCGAGCATCGCCGAGGCCTGGGACGATCTCTATTACCTCGAGCGGGCGGCCGAGGTGCAGCTCAAGGCGATGCAGACCGGCCGCCCGCTGCAGACGGTGCCGCGCCATATCGCGCAGCGCGCCCATGAACAGATACGGCTTGGCGATCCGGCCAGCGCGCGGGCCCACCTGGACAGCGCGCTGCGCCGGCTGCGCGCGGCCGGCAGCGATTTCGAGCAGTGAGCGATGGATGGGGGCCGGCTGCCGGGCCGGCTGGCGGCGGCAGGCTCGGTTCAGTCGAAATGGTCAGAATCGGTGCTCTGCCGGCGGCACGCCTGCACCACCGGGCCGATCGCGGCGTTGCTCTGCACGCCAGGCAGATGCGCGAGCAGGCAGCGATGAAACGAAACGTCGGTGGGCGTGAGCATGGCCCAGCGCCGATAGAGGCGATCGCACGAGGCGCGGATCATCTCCACCACGTTGCGGTTCCAGGTGTTCGACACCGTATTGAGAATGCATTCGTTGTAGTTGGCCTCCTCGTTGAATGCGAAGGCCGCGCTGGGCGCAGCGGCCAGTGCGGCCAGCAGCACGATGCGGGTCGCTGCCCGAGGGACCGGATGGATCGATTTCATGAGCGCTCCGCCGGAGCAAGCGTGATGTCGGACGGCGATGATAGCGTTGCGTCAGCGCTTTGACAGCTTGCAGCGCAGCAAGCCGCGGCGAGCCGTGCCCGGGTCCGGCCGCGCGCGTTCATGCCCTCGTGCCGGGCGGGCTCGGCGGACCACCCCGGCGCGTCACGGCTGGCACGCCTCCATGCCCACTTCGATGCCCTGCAACTGCACGCGCCCGTTCTCCTTCACGAACGAGAAGCTCATCGCGCGCGTGCGCGCGCCGGCGATGCAGGTATGGCGCTCGTCGTCGAAGCTGAACATCGACACGCAGCGGTTCGCGGGAAACACGCTGGCTTGCTTGACGGCATCCGGATGGCGATCGCGCCCCGGGTAATAGAGGTAGTGCGAGCTGTGCTCGGTGCGGAACGGCGCGAAGTATTCCGGATGCTGGCTCGCGTACACGGCGAAGCTGCGCGCGCGCGTGGGGCCGTCGGCCTTCGCCAGCTCGGGGCGCATCAGGTCGACGATGTTGGTGTCGAGCCGCATGTCGGGTGCCGCATAGGCGGCGAACCCGTCGGGCGACGGGAATTTGGCCCAGAAATCGGTATCGAGCTTCGTCACCTCGGCCTGGGTCAGGCAATCGGCGCCGGCCGCGTGCGCAAGCGGCACGGCGCCGCCGAGCAGCGCCGCACACAGCAGCTCAGCGATCCGCATTGGCCTTCTTCTTGGAGAATGCAATGTGAAATTCCTCGTTCAGTTTTTCGGGCGTCGACACTTCGAGTTTGGCGCCTTTCGCGAGTTCCTCCTTCGCGAACTTCAGGTAGGTGGCGGGCACGTAGAAGCCCTTCAGCTCAGCGGCCTTCTGCTTGCCGAAGTTGATCGCATCGCTCTGGTTGCCGCCCAGCAGGATCGGCGAGCCGGCGCTGGTCTGCGCATAGACGAACGCTGCATGGCCACCCTTCCTGTGCTTGTAGACCGCGATGGCGCCGAACACCGGCTTGTCGATCTTGACGAAGTTCTTGCTGTAGCGAAACGACTGCGAATCCATCGGCGCGGCCGTCTTCGGATACTTCGCGCTCTGCAGGCACCAGTTGACGAACGACGCGCACCACGGGTTGCTGTCGCCGACCAGCGACTTCAGCGAACCGCCCACTTCCTTGTGGTAGTTGATCGTCTTGGTGATCACGTTCTCCTTCTGGCCGTGCCAGAACTTGGCCTGCTGCAGCGCGAACTCCATCCACGGCGCCTGCGGCGAGCTGGCCGGCACGAACGCCACCGGATGCCCCTGGCCGAGCTTGCTGCGGTCGAGCACCACCGAGCTGTCGGCCGTCGGGGCGGATGCCGCCGGATGGGCGGACGCCGCGGCGGCCGGCGCGGCCTTGGCTGCGGCCGGGGCCGGGGTGGCGCCGCCGGCGGGCTTCGCGAAGTCGTCGATGCTGACGGCGTGGCCCTGCGTGCCCGCCGACGAGGACGCCGGCGCCGGGCTGCTCGCGGTGGACGCGGCGCTCGCGGACGCGGCGTGATGCTTGGCAGCCGACTTCACCGCGCTCGGGTTCGGCGGCGCGGCCGGGGCATCGTGCGGCTTCTTCGCGTTGATCATCAGATAGTCGCCGGCGAAGATCCGCGTCGACTTCAGATGGTTGTCGGCCTGCAACTGCGCGACGCTGACCTTGAACTTGTGCGCGATCTTGCCGAGCGTGTCGCCCGACACGATCCGGTAGCGAAAGCCGGGAATCGCCTCGTGCCGGACCGTGTCCTTCGCGTAGTGCGTGCTGGTGGGCGCGGTGGTCTGGAACAGGTCGTGGAAGAACACGTAGGCGGACGAAACGTTCTGCGTCGTGATCTGCCCGATCTGCTTCATGCCCTCCTTCGCGTGATCGACGAGAAACTGGATCTGCTGCCCGGCCGACTCGATCGGCAGCAGCGGCAGCTGGCCGAACGCGTTGGTGGTCAGCTCGGTCTTCTTCGCGCCGGCCTGCACCGTCACCTTCTGGTTCGCGATCGGCTTGGCGCCGTCGGACAGCGTGACCGACGCGGTGCGAATCCAGCGTTCGTGGCGCGTCTTGATCCGCGCGTTGTAGCCCTCGTGCTTCTCCATCACGGTCATCATCGACTCGAGATCGGCGTCGCTCATGGTATTGAGCACGCGCGTGCGGGCAAAGCCGGTGCCGCTGCAGATCGCCTGGATGTACGCCTCGGTGTTGTTCTCGCTGGGCGGCGCGTACACCTGCAGCGCCTCCGAGATCGACATGTCGTTGTACTTGCGGCGCAGCAGCGCCTTCTTCTCCGCGCGGCCGGTTTCGTAGTCGGGGAAGATGAAGAAATTGCCGCTCGCGGTACTGCCCACGCCGATCGAGGTCTTCACGTATTTCGACTTCGGCCGCAGGTTGCCGGGATTGTTGAAGCGCCAGGCGATGGTGCCGCCGCTGCGCAGCAGGATGTCGCCGTTGTCGGCGACGTACTGCACGGTCAGCGTGGCCTTGTCGTGGGTCGCGGAGATGAACTTGGTCATGTTCGTCGGGAAGCGGATGGACGCAACGCGTTCGGGATCAGTGCAGCGCCTTCGCGGTCTCGGCCAGCGCGCGCTCGACGGTGTAGTTCTGCTGCTCGCTATAGGCGCCCTGCGCGATCGGCGCGAAGTACCAGCGCCATTGCGCCTCGTCGCCCTCGGTCAGCCGGTAGGTCCGGGTGGTCACCGCGGCGGGCCGGTTGTAGCCGTGCACGGCGTCCTTGTGAGCGGTCACGAGATAGGTGTTGGCGCCCTTCACCGCCACCACCGCGTCGGTCAGGATCTCGCCGCCGCCGTTGAAGGTGCTGAAGTTGAGGCGATAGTCGTTCAGCTTCTTCGGATCGTCCACGATCGGCGCGAGGTACAGCGTGTTGTCGCCGGCCTGCACGTAGAACGCATAGTTCAGGTAATGCAGGCGCGAATTGTCGTCGAGCACGCCGGCCACCATCATCAGCTTGCCGCCCTTGATGTCCCAGCGCGTCGCGCCGCTCTGATACTGCTCGGCGTGGGCCGCGCCCTGCCCCAGCATGCCCAGCGCGGCGGCCGCGAGCACCACGGCCGTCAGGCGCGAGCCGGACTTCGTCTTCGTCATGGCTTACTGCTCTCCTTCACTAACCTTCTCCAGCACGGTCTGCGTCAGCAGGGCCGCCAGATGCTGGGTATCGATGAACTGGCCTTCCTGCTCCTCTGCCGGAAGGAAATACGGATCGTCCTGCGGGCTCAGCGTGGCGTCGCTGTTGATGCGCACGGCGTCGTCGGCATCATCGGCGTGCTCGCTGCTGCCCGGCAGCGACTCGCCCGCGCCGCCAAGCGTGCTGCCGGCCGCCATGCCCGGCGGCGGAACCACGGCCCCCGCTGCCGACGGCGCCGCGGCGATACCGGCGGGGTCTGCGCTCGGGCCGTCGGCCGGCTCCGAACCGGGCGTCTCGGCCACCACTTCGTGGGTCTCCCATTTGCCGGTGCCCACCTTCAGCACCAGCGTCTGCGCGGCGTCGACGAGCGTGCGCGGCAGCCGGCCGTCGGCCGCGATCTGCCCGGCCGCCAGCACCTCGCTCGCGGTGTTGACGATCTGGAACGGCTTGTTGGTCCAGCCGATGTCGTCGGCAAGCTGGTCGGCGCCGAAGGTCGCGAAGCGCAGGCTGTGCTTGCCGATCAGTTCGCCCTGCGGCAGCGGCGGCAGCGGGTAGTGGGTTCCCTGCGGACCGGCGAACAGGTGCTCGGCGCCCTTCACGTCGACCTTGCCCGGCGCATGGATCTCGATGTTGCCGTCCTTGATGCGAATGTAGGCGTTGCCCGAGGTCAGCAGAATTCCGTCCTTCGCGGCCACCTCGACGCCCGCGCCGGAGGACAGCACCTTCACGGTCTGCTGCGCGGTCACCTCGACGTTGTCGGAATGGGCCTGGATCTCGACCTTGCCCTTGCCGGCGAACAGCTTCATCCCGGCGCTCTGCACGAACAGGCTCAGCTTCTGCGCGACGCTCGCGATCAGCGACTTGCCGGCCGCGAGATGCAGGCTCTCGCCGCTGACCAGGTTGATCTGCTGGTCCGCATGGATCTGCGCGGCCTGCTGCGTGGACAGGCCGATCCCGGCCGGACTGCCGAACATCATCACCGGCTCGGCGAAGGCATTCGCCTTGCCGGTGCCGCCGCCGGCGGTGCGCCCGCCCAGCACAGCGCCCGCGGCATCGAGCCGGGTCGCGTCGAGCAGCGACTTCAGCGCCGCGCGCCCGCTGTCGAGCCCCTCGGCGTGATGCTCGACGCCGGCCTGCGAGAGCGTATCCATCAGGCTGCCGGCGCTCTCGAGCTGCCGCTGCGTCTCGCCCGCGTCGAGCGGCTGGCTCGCCGCGCCCTTCGCGTGGGTGGTCACGTACAGGCCGCGGTTGGCGCGCACCGCGCCGTAATGATCGGTGCGCAGGTCGAAGCCGCTGCCGAGATAGTTGCCGCGCAGGTTGCCCTGCTGGTCGATCAGGTAGCCCAGGTGCAGCGCCGTGCTGCCGACGCTGCTCGCGAGCTTGGCGCGGTTCTGGCCGGTGGCGTCGTCCATCACCAGCTCGTTGAAGCCGCTGCCCGCGTATTCCTTGGTGCGAAAGCCCGACAGAATGCCGTTGCTGTGCCACTGCGGCCGGGTCTTGCCGTTGAACACGCGAAACAGCACGATCGGCCGGTCGCAGTCGCCGCCGAAATAGCCGACCCCCACCTCCTCGCCCACCCGCGGCAGGTGCACGCCGCCGTAGCCGCTGCCGGAATCGGACTGCGCCACGCGCAGCCAGCACGAGGCGCGCTCGTCGCCGTCGTTCTGGCGGTCCCAGTGGAACCGCACCTTGACCCGGTTCAGCTCGTCGGTATACACCTCCTCGCCGCTCGGGCCGACCACGGTGGCGGTCTCCAGATGCATCTCGGGCTTCTCGTGCTCGAGCGGGCTGCGATACGGAACGGTCGTGCGCTGCGCCTCGATGTCCACGTGATAGAAGCCGGTCGAGCCGTCGGCGTGCATGACCGTCTGCGCCTGGCCGCCGCTTGCCGCGCGCGCGAACTCGGGCGCTTCGGCGAGACTGTGCGGAAAACGGAAATCGGGGATCGCCACGTTGTTCTGGATCGTCCACTGCACGTCGATCGCCACGAACTCGCGCTGCTGGGCGCGGTCGCGATCGTGCTCGGGGTGGCCGTGCAGCACGAAGCGGCGGCCCGCATCGATCGCGCGCACGCCGCCGCTGCCGTGGAAGCGCTTGGCGCGCGATTCCCATTCCTCGACCTGGATCTGCGACAGCGATTCCCCGCGCTCGTGCTCGGCGTAGGCATAGGCGCCGGTGTATTCGTACACCTCGAGCTGTTGCGGCAGCTCGCCCTGATCGGCGCGCGTGGGCAGCGTGGTGCCCTTCGGGTTGTACGGCGTGGAAGGATTCTTGTAGTCGAACGTGCGCGTGGTGTGGTGGGCGCTCTGCAGCACGCGCGAGCTGGCCCAGTGGCCCAGCGCGTCGGCCTCGACATGGGTGCCCTGGCGCTGGAACCAGACGTCGAACGGCGCCGGCGTCGCGTACAGCGCGTCGACGATCACCATCGTCTGCGAGCTGCCGTCCGACGCATATTCCCAGTAGCAATAGAGCCCTTCGGACTCCATCAGCCGGTGCACGAAGTTCCAGTCGGTCTCGTGCTGGCGGCAATACGAGCGCGTCGGCAGCTTGCGCGACAGATCGAAGCGAAAGCGGCCCTGCAGCTGCGGATGCCGGTTCAGCACGTCGGCGATGATCGCGTCGGCGGCCTGGTCCTGCCAGTAGCGCTCGTCGCGCCGGTAGCGCAGGAAGTGCAGGGCCGAGGTAAAGCGCAACTGGTAGAGCGTCATCGCGCCGTCCGAGCCGAGCCGGCGCACCACCAGCACGTAGCCGTGCACCGGCCGATAGCCGCCGTCGCCCTGCTGGATCCACAGCGTGACTGGCTGCGCGATCAGCGCCTTCAGCTCGAGGTTGCTGACCGTCGAGACGACGTCGAGCGTCCACTCGACGTCGCGGCCGAGCCGGGCATGGCCGACGGCACGCGAAACGATCAACGTGTCGGCCGGCAATGGCGTATCGAGTTTGAGCAACCGGTCCTGTTGAAGCAGACCGCCGCGTAGCGCGGACATTATCGATTGAATATCCACCTGCAATCCCATTCTTATTCGCGTTGTGGCGTGCCCCCCCGGGCCACGCGATTCTACGCACCCCGGAAACAAAATGCCAGACTGTTGCAAGCAGATTTGAATAATTCCTTTAAATCCGACCGCTCGGCATGGCGTGCTGCCGGAGATTCGACCGGATCGCCGTCGCGGCACTCTAAAAACGGGAATAAATTGCCGACTCTCGAGCGCGATTAAGTATTTATTTCCTATCTGTATTGCGGCCGCGATGCAGCCGCAATCGGGCGCCAGCGCGCCGTCAGCGGTGATTCGTCAGATTTTTGGAAAATCGTCGGCCATGCCGGCGCGATTGCCGGGCAGCCCATCAGGATCGATGCATTTCCCGTTTCGTTTTCGGAATCATCGAATTCGAAATGAATCGGCATTCATTGAATCGATGGTGAATCGATCATTTTCGATTTATTTGCCAATTTATTTCGTTTCAAACCGGGAAAATGGCGAATTCGCCCAAGCCGAGCCGACGGGAAAGGCGCGCCGCCGCATGCGGCCAGGGCGGCGGCGCTGCCTTCCATTAGGGTTAATCCGAGCGAATTGGATCGGGCCGGCGGCCATCGCGGCCGCCGTGATCAAGCCGGCGAGCAGAACAGGCATATGCGCCGCGCCAAACCGGCAGCCGAAAAACGCCCGACAAATGCCTGAAATGCCGCCCGAAACATGATGCCGGCCGCCTCACACCGGTGCAGGATTGCGCTCCGCGAACCCGGCCTGATGCCAGTACGGGTAGGCGGGCTCGACCCGGCTCGCCGCGTCGAGCCTCGCGACCTGCTCCGGCGTCAGGTTCCAGCCGATCGCGCCAAGGTTCTGCCGCAGCTGTTCCTCGTTGCGCGCGCCGATCAGCACGGTGGCCACCGTGGGCCGCTGCAGCAGCCAGTTCAGTGCGATCTGCGGAATCGTCTTGCCGGTCTCGGCGGCCACTTCGTCGAGCGCGTCGATCACGCGGTACAGGTAATCCTCCGGCACCTGAGGCCCCTTGTCGGCGGTCTTGTGCAGCCGGCTGGTGGCCGGCAGCGGCTGGCCGCGGCGGATCTTGCCGGTCAGGCGGCCCCAGCCGAGCGGGCTCCACACCACGGCGCCCACGCCCTGGTCGAGGCCGAGCGGCATCAGTTCCCATTCGTAGTCGCGCCCCACCAGCGAGTAGTAGGTCTGGTTCGCGACGTAGCGCGGATAGCCGTAGCGATCGGCCAGGTCGAGCGACTTCATCAGGTGCCAGCCCGAGAAGTTGGATACGCCGACGTAGCGGATCTTGCCGGCACGCACCAGGTCGTCGAGCGTCGAGAGCACTTCCTGCACCGGCGTCTTCGCATCGAAGCCGTGCAGTTGGAACAGGTCGATGTAGTCGGTCTGCAGGCGCTTGAGCGCCGCATCGACCGAGTTGATCAGGTGAAAGCGCGACGAGCCGACGTTGTTCGGGCCGTCGTCGAAGCGGAAGGTCGCCTTGGTCGAGATCAGCGCCTTGTCGCGGCGGCCCTTCAGCGCCTCGCCCAGCACCTGCTCGGAGGCGCCGCCCGAATAGATGTCGGCGCTGTCGAACATGGTCAGGCCCGCATCGAGGCAGATGTCGACGAGGCGGCGCGCCTCGTCCACGCCGGTCTCGCCCCACGCCTGGAAGAATTCGCCCTTGCCGCCGAACGTGCCGGTGCCGAAGCTCAGTACCGGAACCTTGAAGCCTGATGCGCCGAGATGTCGATATTCCATGTCCGCTCCCGAAAGTAGGTTGTCGCGCGCGCGGCGGCCGGGCCCGCCTCGACTGGCGGGCGCCGCGCAGCGCCGGAGTGTTAACCTACTGCAACTTCGCGATGCGTGCAGTCCCGCGCGACTGCCCCGGCGCACGATGCCGGTCGCGATATCGGCCTCGCGCGGCAAACGCGCCGCCCACGGCGCGAAAGCGGCGGCCACCCGGGCCAGCGGCAACAGCTTGGTGCCCGACCATTCGCGCGACAGCGGCGCCGGCCGCCGAGCGTGAACCGCAGCCCGGTGCCACCGGTGCCGCGGCTGCGCCAGGCGTCGATCCGCATGAACGGCTCGAACACGGGCTCGAACACGCTGTCGAGCGAGGCCTCGGGAATCCTCGGGCCGCGGTCGAGCACGGCGACCAAGGCCTCGCCGCGCGGCGACAGGGTGAGGATCTCATCGCGTAGCGGCGCCAATCGCACGGCTCGGAGCAAGCCCCGGTCGAAACAACCAATCGTCCTAGATGCAAGGGCGATGGCATGCCGTGCTTGGCGTTTCCGAGCGATACGGAATCAGTCGATGTCCCAGGCGCCGACGAAGCCGAGATTCACGACATTCGTCATGGCCTTGAGTACCTGCACCGTGCCGTCCAGATTGACACGTCCCGGCGCGATCCCGTCGCCATCGCTGCCGCCCGAATAAACCACCACGATCGGCGTCGACAATGCCGGCACGTAACCTTGCGAGATCGTCGCGACCACGGCGCCGTAGGCAACGGCACCGGCTGGCTGGCTGATCGAGCCGTTGATGATACAGCGCTTCGCTTTCTTGCTCAGAACGGCGTTGGACGTCCACCCGCTCGACACCAGCAATTGAACGGGCGCGCGATAAGTCAATGGAGACCAGTCCCCGGCCCTATTCGCGCTCAAATACGGATTGCCGTGAATTTCCGTATTCAGTGCCACCGTTGCATGGATGCCGTAACCGCCGTTGTTGCGGATGATGGTGTTGTCGGCCACCGTCAGCAGCACGGTCGGATCGTCCACCCGGATCGCGTCGCCTTGGCAATTGAAAATCTCCGGACTGCCAATCGAGACGACGCCCGCGTTCCATCTCTTGATATAAATCGCATTCTCGACGGCGGAGCCCATGAAGCAGTCGATGAGAATTTGTCCATTTCCGGCATTCTCGCAATCCACGATGATGTCATACGTCGTATGGTCTCCTAGACCATCGAAGGTTGCACCATCGGAAATAATGATTTCCCGATTTTGCTGATTGTTGAGCGTGTTGTCGATCGCCAGCCCTGCATAACTATTGCCGAGAATTTCCACGTTGCTGCCGATGAACAGGCCGCCGAACCCACCGCCACACCGGATACCGGCCGCACCGCAGTAATTCAGATAACCATTCGACAAATACAGATCCGCGTTGGAGGAGCGGTCGTTTCCTGTTACGGATAACCCGTTGTATTGGCACTCAACGCCGAAATCGTTGAGCCAAACCTCGTGGCAGCCGTCAAAAAAATAGCCGTTCCATAGCGTGCGGCCTCCGTCCATGCCGTCGGCAATCACCTGGTCGACGAACGAATCCGAAAAACGCTGCATGCGCAGCGCGTAGCCCTGTGTCATGGTCGTGCCGGACGTTACGCGAAACCCTGAGAGCAGCCAGTTGTTCTGGTTGTTGGTGCCGTCTCCCAACACGATCAGGTCGTCGGCGGTAGCGGCGCCGACGTATTTCAGGACTGACGCATAGGCATCGCCGCGGATAGTGATACCGCTGCCCGACTTCTGCAATTGCTGATCGAACAGATAAGTGCCGGCCGGGATGTAGCCCGATTTCGTGTCGGACAACGCGTCGAGCCAGGCCACGAGCGCGGCCGTGTCGATCGTGACGCCATCGCCCTTTGCTCCGAAATCCTGAGGCGTGACGGGTAGATCGCCCGTCTGAGCGCTGCCGGCGGCCGCGGCCCGCTGCTTGATTGCTTCGATATCCATTTGACTCCTCGCTGTATTTCGTTAACTCAACATGCCTGGCACATATCGAAATGTCCGACACCAGCGACAATATCGTTCGACCGGGAATGGCCCTCTTGATGACTCGAAATCAGACTGCAAATAAAACCCAATCCGGCATTGATCGTAAAAAATGAAATTCCCGCGTGAGCCAAGAGTCATGCGATCACACTCGACGATCGATGCCCTTGATTTTATTTTTTTACGCAAAGATTGACATTTTCACCCATCCTCAGATGGTGCCCGGCGCCGCAAAGCACCGCGGGAATTGCATCGTCCGGCCCGCCCTTGAGCCAGTCGCGAACGGGCGTGCCGTCGGCCCGCATCGGTGCCGGCGCACGACGCGGGCCGCCTCACACGGCCGGCTCGCGGCAGAACACGAACATCGGGCTGGTGTGATGATGCGTGTCGCCCGGCTCGGTATCGATATCCACCAGTTCCAGCGCGTAATCGGACTTGCGCAGGAACACGCGATAGCCGTAAGGGTGGGTCGCCTGCACGCCGGCCTGGAACGGGTGCCGCAGATCGCCGTACAGCTCGGCGATGATCGCCCGCGGCGGCGCCTCGGCCAGCGTGAGGCGCGCGCCGGCGAGCGCGTCCACCTCGGCGCCCTCGATATCGAGCTTCCAGACGTCGAACCCGCCGTGGGCCGCGCGCAGCGCGTCGATCGTGGTGGTGCCCACCTCGATGCGCTGATGCTGGTCGCCGAAGATGGACGGGAACAGCGCCAGCACCTCGTCCTTCAGGCTCGATCCCTGGTTGTGCGCGAGCGAAACCGTCATCGCGGCGCGGCCGGTCTCGCCCGAAATCGCCTGGTCGACGGCCACCACGCGCCCGGCCGGCAGCGTCGCGAGCCGCGCGAACAGCGCCGGAATCGGCTCGGCGGCGATCACGCGGCGCGCGCCGGTTTCGAGCAGTTCGAGCGCCGTCACGCCGATGTTGGCGCCGCCATCGAGCACCTGGTCGCCGGGCTGGACGAAGCGGCGGAACAGCGCGCGATCCACGTCGCCCTGCGGATAGCGCAGCTCGAGCAGCAGCGACGCCGCGTAATAGCGCTCGTGTCGGTTCGACAGGTCGAGCGTGATGGGAATCGCGCCGATTTCGAAGCTCACCTTGCCGCTGTCGCGGATGTTGGCCTCGATGTCCGTGTACAGAATCTCCCGCTTCGACATGGCGCGCCCTTCGGTTGGATGAAGGCGCACATTATGCCGTACCTGCCGCGTTGCTCGGCGCGCCAGCGCATCCGCCCGGTGCCGATCCGCCGCCGCTGCCTCCCGCTTCAGGCGGTGAAGCCGGCCACCGCATGCGGCACGTACGGGGCCTCGAGCGCCTCGATCTCGTCGTCGTCGAGCTTGAGCGCCAGCGCGGCGAGCGCATCGCTCAGATGATGCGGCTTCGAGATGCCGACGATCGGCGCCGTCACCGCGCTCTTCTGCGCGACCCAGGCCAGCGCGACCTGCGCGCGCGGCACCTTGCGCGCGGCGGCGACCGACGCCACCGCCTCCACCACGGCCTTGTCCGCCTCGACGGTGGCTGCGTAGAGGCGCGTGCCGACGTTGTCGGTTTGCTGGCGCTCCGAGGTCTCGTCCCAGTTGCGGGTCAGGCGGCCGCGCGCGAGCGGGCTCCACGGAATCACGGCCACGCCCTGCTCGGCGCAAAGCGGCAGCATCTCGCGCTCTTCCTCGCGATACAGCAGGTTCAGGTGGTTCTGCATGCTGACGAACTCGGTCCAGCCGTTCAGGCGCGAGGTGTAGAGCGCTTTCGAGAACTGCCATGCGGCCATCGACGAGGCGCCGATGTAGCGTGCCTTGCCGGCCTTCACCACGTCGTGCAGCGCCTCGAGCGTTTCCTCGATCGGCGTGGTCGGATCCCAGCGATGGATCTGGTACAGATCGACGTAGTCGGTGCCGAGCCGCTTCAGGCTGTGGTCGATCTCGGTGAAGATCGCCTTGCGCGACAGGCCCGCGCCGTTCGGGCCGGGCCGCATGCGGTTGAACACCTTGGTGGCGATCACCACGTCGTCGCGCTTCGCGTATTCGCGCAGCGCGCGCCCGACGATCTCCTCTGAGGTGCCGTCCGAATAGGTGTTCGCGGTATCGAAGAAGTTGATGCCGGCCTCGATCGCGGCGCGGATGATCAGGCGGCTCGGCGCCTCGGGCATCGTCCACGCATGGTTGCCGCGCGCCGGATCGCCGAACGTCATGCAGCCGAGCACGAGCTTCGACACTTCCAGGCCCGTCGCTCCGAATTTCACGTATTCCATGTCCCACTCATCCACCAGGTTGACCCGCCGGCCGGCATGCACCCGCGGGGCGCTCGGCACCGGGCCGGCGAGGCAGGATTGTCGCCCATCTCGGCGCAGGCTGCCGCGAGGCCGCAGCGCGGTGGCGACGTGCCTGCACGAAGCGCCGCGCTACCCCGGCGGGCCCGCCGCCGACCGGCACGGCCCGGCGGCCCGGCGTGTTACGCTGCATGGCGCGCCGCGCGAGCGGCCGCGTCGATCCCGATACCCATCAGAACAACACGAAACCGTCAACCATGATCGCCAACTTCCTGACCGGCCTCGTCGCCGCCATCCATGTCTATATCGTCGTACTCGAAATGTTCCTCTGGACCACGCCGGCCGGCCGCCGCGCGTTCGGCCTGACGGCGGACTTCGCGCAGCAGACGCGCGTGCTGGCCGCCAACCAGGGCCTCTACAACGGCTTCCTCGCGGCGGGGCTGATCGCCGGGCTGGTGTCGGCCGAGCACGGCCATGCGTTCAAGCTGTTCTTTTTGATCTGCGTGGTGGTGGCCGGCGTGTTCGGCGCGGCCACCGCGAGCCGGCGCATTCTGTTCGTGCAGGCGCTGCCGGCCGCGCTCGCGCTGGCCGCGCTGTTCGCGAAGGTCTGAAGCCCGGCAGGCAGGCGCGGCGCGCCATGCGCCACGCCCGGCGGCAGGCGCCGTGGCGCGCGCCGCCGGCCGTCCCCCTGCCCCCTCCACGGCCGCGGCGTTGCGACGAGCCGCCCGCCTGAGCGGCCAGGCCGCCCCCAGGCCGCACACCGCCGCCGTCAGCGCTGCGGTCCGAGCCGCGCGCCGCTATCGCGTCAGATGCGTGCGCAAGCGCTCGACGATCGCCTCGAAGCCGGGGCGGCTGCCCACCTCGGGGCTCAGGCACGCCGCCGTCAACGAGGCCAGTTCGTCGAGCGCGGCCGAGCGGCGCGCCTCGGTGCGCTCGAGCAACTCTTCCAACAGGCAGCCGAAGGCACGCACCTCGATGCGCTGCAGCGCGAAGCGCCGCGCCGCGTCGTGCGGGTCGTACAGCGAGGCGGCGCCGAAATCGCCGAGCAGGGCATGGCCGGCGCCGTCGTGCAGGATGTTGTGCGCGTAGAGATCGCCATGCACGATGCCGCGCCGATGCAGGTGCGCGGCCGCCGAGGCGATGCCGTGCGCGATGCGCAGTGTCGCGCCCAGGTCGAAGCGCCGGTCGTCCGGATAGACGTCGCGCGTGCAGCTGTCGAAGCTCGGCGGCGCCGCGAGCACCTCGAAGTCGTGTTCGATCAGCGGCATCACCAGCCCCTGCTCGCCGATCGGATGGTCCCTCAGCTTGCCGAGCGCGCCGATCAGGTTCGGATGCGTGCCGGCATGCAGGCAGGCCGCCATCTCGCGATCGGGCAGGCCGTCGCTGGTTACCGCGCCCTTGAACAGCTTCACGGCCACCGCCTGCTGCGGATGATGGTCGGCCGACAGCCGGATCGCGCGATGGATCACGCCGGAAGCCCCCTCGCCGAGCTTCTGGCCGAGCGCGAGCGTGGCCCAGCCGATCTCGCCGACCGCGCTGTCGGCCGCGGCTTCGGCCTCGGCCGCGCACGGATTGCCCGCGTAGGCCAGCCAGGCCAGGCGCGGCAGCCGCAACAGCCACTCGGGCAGCGCCGCGAACCGGTTCGCGGCCAGCCGCACCAGTTCGAGCCGCGTGCAGGCCGCCATCTCGTCGGGCAGCGCGCTCAGGCGGTTGCCCGCCAGCATCAGCTTTTGCAGCTCGGCGCAGCGGCCCAGCTCGGGCGGCAGCGCCGCGATCTGGTTGTCGGTCAGGATCAGCCAGCGCAGCCGCGGCGGCAGCGCGGCGCCCGGCACCTGACGAATCCGGTTCGCCTTGAAGCCCACCATGCTCAGCTGCGCGCATTCGCCGAGCACCGCCGGCAATTCGGTAAACGGATTGTTCGAGGCGAACAGCACGCGCAGCCTCGCGAGCCTCGGCAGGTCGTCCGGCAGCGCGCGCAGCGCGTTGCCGGACAGGTCGAGCACTTCCAGCGTGTCGGCCAGCTCGAAGATCTCGCGCGGAAATTCGGTCAGGCCGCAGGCGAGCTTCAGGTGCCGGGCGCCCGCCAGCTCGCCGGATTGCAGTTGTTCAAGTGTGGTCGTCACGAGCGGAACCGGCGGCGGCCGGCATGGAGGGAGGACGTTCCGATTCTACCGGGATCGCCCGCGCGGCGAGCGCGAAAAGACCCGGATGCGGCTCGCGCGCCAGGCATGACGCTTGCGCCTCGCCCGCTGCGGCGCTCGGCGCTGCGCCGCGTGCGCCGAGCGGCGCACGCCACCCATCGTGCCGCGACCGGATCGACCGCAAACCGCCACCGCACCGCGCGTGGTAGCGTGCATCGACCTCAGGCCGCCGCGCCCACCGCCACCCATCCCATGAGGGCCATCGCATGAGCATGACTTCCCCCCCGAAAAGCGTCCCCGCCCCGCGCGATCCGCAGCTGCGCGAGATGGCGAACTGCATCCGTTTCCTGTCGATGGACGCGGTCCAGCAAGCCAACAGCGGCCATCCCGGCGCGCCGATGGGCATGGCCGACATCGCCACCGTGCTGCTCCGCGACTTCATGCGCTTCGACGCAGCCGATCCGCACTGGCTCGACCGCGACCGCTTCGTGCTGTCGAACGGCCATGCCTCGATGCTGCTCTACAGCCTGCTCTACCTGACCGGCTATGCCGACATGCCGCTCGAGCAGCTCGAGCGGTTCCGCCAGGTGGGCAGCAGGACGCCGGGCCATCCCGAGTACCGCCACGCGGACGGCATCGAGCTGACCACCGGGCCGCTCGGCCAGGGCATCGCCGAATCGGTCGGCATGGCGCTGGCCGAACGGGTCCTGAACGCGCGCTTCGGCGACGAGCTGGTCGATCACTACACCTACGTGTTCCTCGGCGACGGCTGCCTGATGGAAGGCGTCAGCCAGGAGGCAATCTCGCTGGCCGGCCACCTGAAGCTCGACAGGCTGATCGCGTTCTGGGACAACAATTCGATCTCGATCGACGGCCCGACCACGCTGGCCGTCTCCGACAACGAGGTCGAGCGCTTTCGTGCCTCGGGCTGGCGCGTGCTCGAGATCGACGGCCACGACACCGACGCGATCCACGGCGCGATCGCCACCGCGCGCGAGCCGAGCGGCCAGCCGACGCTGATCGCCTGCCGCACCATCATCGGCTTCGGCTTCCCGACCCGCGCCGGCACTCAGAAGGCGCACAGCGACGCGCCCGGCGCCGAGGAGATCGCCGGCGCGCGCCAGCTGCTGGGCTGGCATTCGCCGCCGTTCGAGATCCCCGCGCCGCTGCTGAAGGCATGGCGCGAGATCGGCGCGAAGGGGCGCGAGGCAAGGCTCGCCTGGGCCGACCGCGTGAAGCAGGCGCCCGATGCACTGCGCGAGGAATTCGAGCGGCGCAACGAAGGCCGGCTGCCGCCCGACTGGAAGGCCGCGATCGCCGCCGCGCGCGACGCCTTCACGGCGAGCGGCGACGAGATGGCCACCCGCAAGGCCAGCGGCACGGTGCTCGACCACCTGTTCGACGCGATTCCCGAACTGCTCGGCGGCTCGGCCGACCTGACGCCGTCGAACAACACCAGGGCGAAGCACCAGACCGAGATCGGCCCGGGCCGCTATGACGGCGCCTACGTCCACTACGGCGTGCGCGAGCACGGCATGGCCGCCGCCATGAACGGCATTGCGCTGCACGGCGGCCTGATCCCGTATGGCGGCACCTTCCTCTGCTTTTCCGACTATTGCCGCCCGGCCATCCGGCTCGCCGCGATGATGCAGGTGCGCACCATCTTCGTCATGACGCACGACTCGATCGGGCTCGGCGAGGACGGCCCGACGCACCAGCCGGTCGAGCATCTGGCCGCGCTGCGCGCGATCCCGCACCTGGGCGTCTATCGCCCCGCCGACCCGGTGGAGACGGCCGAGTGCTGGGAGCTGATCCTCGATCAGCCGCGCCGCGCCGCGCTGATCGCGCTGTCGCGCCAGCCGGTGCCGCTGCTGCGCAAGGAAGGCGGCACGGAGAACCGCTCTGCGCGCGGCGCCTACGTGCTGCACGAGGCCGAGGGCGGCCCGCGCCGGCTCACGCTGCTGGCCACCGGCTCGGAGCTGCAGCTGGCCGTGCAGGCGCGCGAGCGCCTGCAGCGCGAAGGCGTGCCGACCGCCGTGGTGTCGATGCCGTGCCGGCTGCTGTTCGAGGAACAGGACGCGTCCTACCGGCGCGCGGTGCTCGGCGACACGCCGGCGCGCGTGGCCGTGGAGGCCGCCGTCGAACTGGGCTGGGAACGCTATCTCGGGCCGCAGGGGCGCTTCGTCGGCATGCACGGCTTCGGCGAGTCGGGCAAGATGCAGGACCTGTACGAGAAGTTCGGCATCACCGTGGAGGCGGTCGTGAAGGCCGCGCGCGAGGTGATCCGCGACGTCGAGGGCTGAGGCGCGGGCGACCGGCGGCGCGAGGCGCCGCCACGCCGGCCACGCGCCACCCACCGCCCTTGCGCGACCTGCGCGAGGACCCGTTCGAACCATTCGAATCGCTCGACATCGGGCGTCGCGAAGCAGCGCCCACGGCGCCCGCCGGCAAGACACCACGCGACGACCTCACAATCGCTTGCAAGGCTTGTGCCCCGGAAATAGCCTGCGCTTGATCTTGGTCAATCGCGGCGATCGATCCGCGTTCAGTCTGCGTCGTAGGCCTCCCCCTCGACCGAGACAGCGATGACGATCCATGCAATCGATTCCGGCGCGCCAGCGCCTCTTTCGTGTAGCCGTTTCGCGTCGTCGCAATCGCCGCCCGGGCGCGCCCCTTCCCCCTGTCCGCCCCCGCGCGGCCAAGCCGTCGAGTCCGCGCCCGTTCGACCGGCCAGTGCCCGCCCCCGATCGATCGATTGCGGCCCGCCAAGCAGCAGCGCCGCCGCCGGGAATGGACTTGCTACCGGCGTCGAGAAGCCGCTCAGGCAGCCGCCTGAACATGAAACACATCTGGTGGAAGGATTCGCGCTGCTCGGGGCCGGGCGCCGCGGCGCACTGGGTTCGCTCTACCTCTGCGGCTTGGTCGCCGCCGCCGGTGTCTCAGCCGCTTACGGAGCATCTCCCGCGCAAATCCTGAACGGCTACGCCGCCCAGTCGGGGAGCGAGCCCATTGCGTCGCGAGGCCAACAGTTCTTCACCGCCCGGCATGGCCGTGAATGGGCTTGTGCGACTTGCCATGGCGCGATGCCGACCGGCAAGGGACAACACGCAGCCACCGGCAAAACGATTGCGCCGCTTGCGCCGGCGTTCAATCCGGAGCGCTTCACGGACGCGGCAAAGACGGAAAAGTGGTTCCGCCGCAATTGCGGGGATGTGGTCGGGCGCGAGTGCACGGCGTCGGAGAAGGCCGACATCCTGAGCTGGCTGATGACGCTCAGGCCATAGCGGCGCCTGCGCGATCCACATCGACGACTTCGCTGGTGACAGCACCATGAGAATCCGACTCGCCACGGTGATTACCGCATCCACGACACTGGCCGCGGCCATGCTTTCGGCCCCCGGTTTCGCGGACGAGCAACGGCTGCAGGCAAGAGCCGTCGCGCCACTGCCGACATACCAGCAGGAGTGCGCCGCCTGCCACCTCGCGTATCCGCCGGCCATGCTGCCCGCGGATTCGTGGCGACGCATCCTGGGCAAGCTCGATCACCACTTCGGCACCAACGCGTCGCTGGACCCCGCTTCCGTGAAGCAGCTCGACAGCTGGCTGACGACTCATGCCGCCCAAGCGGAGCGGACGACGAACGCGCCGCCCGAGGATCGCATCACCCGCTCCAGATGGTTCATGGCCGCGCACGACGAAATTCCCGCGTCGACGTGGCGGCGTCCGGCGATCAAAAGCGCATCGAACTGCGCCGCCTGTCATACGCGGGCCGATCAAGGAAATTTCGATGAACGATACCTTCGCATCCCGCGCTGACGACGGCACGCGCGCATCCGGCCCAACGCGGATTCTGGTATGGGACGCGCCCGTGCGCGTGTTCCACTGGCTGATGGTGGCCTCGTTCGTCGGCGCCTGGCTGACCGCGGAGAGCGAGCGCTGGCGCCTGCTGCACGCCACGCTGGGCTATACGATGGTCGGCCTGGTGGCATTTCGCATCGTCTGGGGGCTGACGGGAACGCGATACGCCCGCTTCTCCGCCTTCGTGCGCTCGCCGGCGGCGGTCATCCGCTACCTGGCGGGCCTCCTCAACGGACGTCCGGAACGGCACGTTGGCCACAATCCGGCGGGCGCCATCGCGATCATGGCAATACTGCTGATGACAGGGGCCGTCGGCCTGACCGGCTGGGCCGTCTATGACGGCGCCGGCGGCGAATGGCTCGGCGAGCTGCACGAGGGCATCGCCAGCGCCATGCTCGCGCTGATCGTCGTGCACGTCGTCGCGGTGCTGGTGAGCAGCCTGCTGCATCGCGAAAACCTGATCGGCGCGATGCTGACCGGATATAAAACGGGACGCGCCGACGAGAGCATTCGAACCGCGCGCTGGGGCTTGGCCGGGTTGCTGCTGGCGGCCGTCATCGCCTGGTGGTGGACCCAATGGCAGGCAGCACCGCCAACCCCGGCGGCGAACCAGGCCACCGGGGCCGCTGCGCATCTGCGGGCGGCCGACCAGGGCGACTGAGCCCGATCGAACGATCGGCATGGGATGCCTGCCTCGCTCGAACTCGATGCTTTCGCCATGCGACGCCTGTTGCGCTCCATCGACTTCGTCCTGCTGCTCGTCACGGCCCTGAGCCTGATGGCCGGGCTCGGCTTGGCCGCATTCGGCCGCAGCGCGCTGGCTCACGCCTCATGGGCCGCCGGCGCAGTGCCGGTCCTCGCGGCCCTGTCGGTTTCGATTGCCCAGGCGCTGCGGCGGCACCAGGCCGGCGTCGATGTTCTCGCCCTGCTCGCCACGGGTTTCGCGCTGGCCCTCGGCGAATATCTCACCGCCGCGGTGATCTCGCTGATGCTGGCGAGCGGGCGCGCACTGGAAACCTATGCGCAGGAACGCGCACGACGCGAAATGACGGCGCTCCTGGCTCACGCGCCGCGCTACGCCAATCGCTTCGAGGCAGGCCAGTGGTGCCGCGTGGAGCTGGACGCGGTCGGTGCGGGCGATCGCCTGCTGGTGCGCAGCGGCGAGTGGGTGCCGGTCGATGGCACGCTCGCCGGCCACGCCCAGTTGGACGAGTCGGCACTCACCGGCGAATCCGTGCTCCGGTCGCGCCGGCCCGGCGAGGCGGTGCTCAGCGGCGTCGTCAATGCGGGGGCCGCGTTCGAGATCGTGGCCGCGGCGGCCGCGCGCGACAGCACGTTTGCCGGAATCGTCCGCATGGTGCAGTCCGCGCAGCAGGAGCGCGGCCCCGCTGCGCGTCTCGCGGACCGCTATGCACTGCTTTTCATCCCCGCCGCCATGCTCCTTGCCGGCGGCAGCTGGCTGATAACCGGCGACGCCGTGCGGGCCCTGGCAGTGCTCGTCACTGCCACGCCATGCCCATTGATCCTGGCGGTGCCGGTGGCGATCGTCTCGGGGATGTCGCGTTGCGCGAAACGTGGCGTGCTCGTCAAAGGCGGCGGCGCGCTGGAACGGCTCGCGCGGGCAAGCATCATGTTCTTCGACAAAACCGGCACGCTTACCGGCGGCCGTGCCCGGCTGGTCGCTGTCGAAAGCGATCCCGGCACGACGCCGGAGCGCGTGTTGCGGTTCGCCGCCTCGCTTGCGCAAGCTTCGGGCCATGTGATTTCCGAGGCGCTGACCACGGCGGCACGCGAACGCCATCTCGCGCTTGCCGTGCCCGCCCGCGTTGTCGAGCGGCCGGGGGCGGGACTGACCGGCGAGGTTGAGGGGCGGGCCGTCGCGATCGGCTCGTTTGCCTATGTCGCGACGGTCGCGGCGCCCGCGCAATGGAGCAAGGCATTCCTGCGGCGGGTGGCCAGCGAAGGCGCCACGGCCGTGTTCGTGAGCGTCGACGGTGTGATGGCGGGCGCCATCCTGATGGCCGATCGGATTCGCCTGGAGACGCCACGGGCGCTAAGGCTGCTGCGGCGCGAAGGAATCCGGCGCCTCGTCATGCTCACCGGCGACAGGCGCGACGTGGCCGAGACCATCGGTGCGGCGCTCGGAGTCAGCGAAGTGCGCGCGGAACAAACGCCGGCAGACAAGCTCGCCGCGATCCGGGCCGCCCGAGCGGAAGGCACCGTCATCATGGTGGGCGATGGCATCAACGACGCCCCTGCGCTCGCCGCCGCCGACGTCGGCATCGCGATGGGCGCGCGGGGCGCGGCGGCCTCGTCGCAGGCGGCAGACATCGTCCTGCTCGTGGACCGCTTGGACCGCCTCGTGGAGGCCTTACGAGTGGCTCGCCGCACCCGACGGATCGCGCTCCAGAGCGTGGTGGCCGGCATGGCGCTTTCGTTCGCGGCCATGGCGGTCGCGGCCTTCGGCTACCTGCCCCCCTTGGTGGGTGCGATGCTTCAGGAACTCATCGACGTGGCCGTCATCATGAATGCACTGCGCGCGCTGCGGGTCCCCCCCACCATGACGGCCGGCGGTCTCTCGCGCGCCGAAGCGGACCGGCTGAAAGCCGGCCACGTGCAGCTCGGCCCGATGATCGAGCAGATCCGGGCCCTGGCCGACGCGTTGCCGCGATTACCTCGAACCGCAATCGCAGGCGCGCTCGCCAGCGTGAACGAGTCGCTGGCCCGGGAACTGATCCCGCACGAGCAACGCGACGATACGGAGGTCTATCCGGACCTCGCGCGCCTGCTCGGCGGCGAGGACCCCATGGCGGCAATGAGCGGCATGCACCATGAGATATTTCAGATCACCCGCCGGCTCAGGCAGATGACAGCGGAGGTGCCGAGCGAGGGGCCCGACGCGGACAGCGTTCGGGAATTCCAGAGGCTCCTATATGGGCTCGATGCGATCGTGCGCTTGCACTGCGCGCAGGAGGACGAACTGGTCCACGCGCTGGGCGACGAGGTCTGAAAGCGAAGCAAGCCGCCGCGCCTGGTGGAGCATGGCGCCGGCAGAGCAAACACGCACCTCTGCTCTGCCGGCACGCCGTGCCTGGCCTGACTGCTGCCATCATTCGAGCATCGGCGAACGGGCAATCACCAGGCGCCCGCTCGACAGCACGCCGAATGAGGCCGCCGGATCAGGAATGCAGGCCCTTCGACCTGAGATAAACCGTAAGCCGGTAGCTATCGTCACTGGTGATGGTCTTGAAGCCCTGATCGATCAGATAGTTCCAATCGCCACGGAGATCCTGGGTATCCTTCAAGGTCGGGCTGACCACCAGCAGCGAATCAAGCGTATAGCAGCACTGCCCCGTATTCTTGAAGAACTCGCCCTTCGACGGGTTCGCATCGGGAAGCGCATTGAATACGCCGACGTTGTAGTAATCGCGCCTGACCTGATTCATATAGTTTTGAAGCAGTCCGCCGCGATTCTTCACGTCGATTTCAAAGACCTGGCCCGAATACCAGTTCTTAATGACGCTGCCCACATCGATCTTGGTGAGCATGTTGGGCGTAAACACCGGAATCGCGGTGCTCAGGCCAGGGCCGCCGACGGCGTTCAGGAAGCTCTGATACGACGGGAAGGTGGTGGCGTTCACCTTCATCGCAAAGTAATCGGATTTCTGATAGATACTGCCCTTGCCCGGATCCGTAACATTGCCCTCGGCCTTGATAATCTTGCCGATGGCCGTAACCGCGGAGGCGGTTTTCGTATCGAAAACGAGAATCGAGCGATACTTGAACTTGATCCACCCGTCGATGACCTTTTGAATCGTGGGAATGCTCTCACGGGTGATTTTCGATCGGTCCGGCGACAAGAGCCTCGCGTAGCTCAAGGTGAAGGAGCTGATCGAATCGACGCTCGGATTGTATCCGGTGTTTTTATAGGGATCGTACTTTTGCTGCCTGGCTCCCTGCCAGATGCTGGTGGTGCGGCCAAGGTTGAAATCATGCATGGCGACCGGCACGCCATCGCGCGTCATCTTGACGTCGATTTCGATGCCGTCCATGCATCGCGAATCGGCTTGCGCAAAAGCCGTGTACGAATTCTCGGGAGCGTTGTTCCCGGCCAGATAGCCGCCCCACAGCCCTCGATGCGCCAGCACGGTTACGTTGGAGCCGTCATACAGATCGGCCATGGTCTTCGACGGCGATTGCACGCAGTCCGTATCTGCGTTCGCGTATAAGGGAAACAAAAAAATTGAACCAACCATAAGCGCGGTGCAAGCGCCAAGTTTTCTGATGTTCATAGTCGTCGCGGCCTGTACTGGATTAATTTGATTGACTTGCCAAACACTACCCATCTGATTCAAATTTTTAAAGCAATCCTTTTATTTTGATGAAGTTAATGAAATTTGCTTTTCTGCCAGTTTGCCCTCCCTTATGTCGTTGATGACATCTGCGCGATTTCGAGCCATATCGCTCGGCACCACCCCTTCGACCATGATGATGTGATACCCGAAAGAGCTCTTGAGAGGAGGCGTGATGTCGCCCTGCTTGGCCGCCAGGATTTCGGGTTTGAAGGCAGGCGCCAGGAATCTGGCCATCGTTTCCGGAACGCGTCCGCCGTCGATTCGGCTGTTGGCATCGTCGGACAGCTGGGCGGCCAGTTCGTGGAAATCCGCTCCCGCCTTGAGGCGCGCCTCGATCGCCTGAGCCTTGTTGAAGGCTTGGGCCTCGATTTTTTTGGCTTGTTCGGCAGGCAAATTCGACGGATCCTTTTCGAATTTCACCAGAATGTGGGATAGTGAATAGAGGTTGTAGTCGCTTTTATGCTTGTTGTAATAAGCGCTTATTTCGGCCTCGCTCGGCGTTATCTGCCGCATGAAATAATCTTTGTAGGCGTCCGCCAGAATTTTATCCGTGAACATCGCGATCGCCTGCTTGACTCGCGGGTCCTTGTCAAGCCCCTTGGCACGCGCCAGGGCGGCAAACTTTCCGGTCAGCTTGACTTCGTCCTGCGCAGACACACTTTCATCGGAGTTGTTATTCTCGTCTGCCGGCTGCTGGGCTGCGTGAGACACACTGACTGCCGGCGCGGCAGCCGCGGCAGCAGCCGGGCCCTGGCCAGGATTTTGCTGCCCGGCAGTTGCCGTGGCGGCGCAGAACAACGCCGCTGCGAGCGCCGCGAAATTCGCCGACGCTTTCGGATATCTAATCATTATCATTACGCCCCAATGTAAGTTGGCGCTCGCGCCACGCCAGCGCCATCTTTAAGTTATCGATTTCTTTGAGTCAGCACTCTTTTGCCGTATTGATTCTAATAAATTTAAATTAAATTTAAATGACAGGGGCCGCTCTATTTCGTTGATTTTTACTAAATGCCGACGAAAATATTTATATTGTTAGTTGTCTTGACGGGACCTGCACGACGCTCCCCTCCCACCGGACGTCGGGCGTTCCGAACTGGCCCCGTTGCCAAGGTCGTGAGCGTGAGCAGCGGCCTGGGCGTTGCGCCCAGGAATCGTCCGGGTCGGCTGGGACGCATCCGCGTGAGCTGCGGGGCGTCGGAATCAGCGTGCCGTCCACGCTGAAATGCTCGTTCGGCAGGCGCGCACGCGAGCTGCCCGATTCCCTTGCGCCGTTCCCGTCTGCGGGGCAGGCGGCGGCCGGCACGCGCCGGTGGCGCGCATGCTGCCGTCAGGCGCCGGCTGCCCCATCGACGGTAAGCATCAGCACCGCGTAGGTGGCGAGCCAATGCTCCGCCATGTAGTTGCCGCCGATATGCGGCAAGGCGGCGACCCCATGCCGGTGCGCCGCCTCGCGCATCAGCCGCGCGCGCGCGTCGTCCTGCGGCAGCGAGCTCGCGAGCGAGCGAAAGCACCAGGCCCGGCTCAGGTTCAGCCCATTGAGATGGGTGATGCGGCCATCGGCGTGATCGCTCACGAGAGCCGGAGTGAACAGGCGCGACGGCTGACTCGCGGTCAGCCGCGGCAGGAAGCGCGCGAACCAGGCGGCGAATTCGTCGGCCTCCAAGGCGCGCCGCATGCACTCGGCCTCCATCAGGCAGGCAGAGAGAAAATCGTCGAGGCTCGGCTCCCCCCAGGCCGGACAGTCTGCATCGTCGCCATACCAGCGCTTGGCCGCCGCGGCCAGTTGTGCCCTGAACGCGGCATCGCCGACGGCGTCCGCGTAATCGAGCGCGAGGCGAACGGCGAATGCCGTGTTGTGGTGCGTGCCGTCCCGATTCGGATAGGTCGCCTTGGCCAGGAACCCCTCGAAGCGCTCCCGGATCAGCCGCGCCAACGGCGCCAGCGCCTGCGCCCAGCCGGCGTCGCGGTGAGCGCCGAGCTCCGCGCCCAGCTTGAGCAGCCACGCCCAGCCATAAGGCCTTTCGAAGTTCTGCCTCAGCGGATCGCCGAAGTACTCGCATTCCTGCGCGACCTTCGGGGCTGTCAGCGAGGCGTCGAACAGCGCGCGAATCCGCGGCCCGGCATCGAGGCCGGGAAACTCGCGCAGCAGCCGGGCGAGCAGCCAATAGCCGTGCACGCACGAGTGCCAGTCGAAGCTGCCGAAGAACACCGGGTGAAGCTGCCGCGGCGTACCGCCGTCGTCCGGCCCCGACCAGACGTGGCCCGGGCTGTAAGGGTACTCGCGCGTGACATGGCCAAGCGTCAGGCGGCAGAAGCGATCGGCGAGCTCAAGTGTCAAACTGGAAGACATGGTAGTTCCGATCGGATCAGGCGGATCTGCAGTACTGCTCCAGACGCTTCGCGACTTCGTCGACCACCCTGACGGGGGCGACTTCCAGCTGCAAGTCGTGGGTCGTCAGCACCTTCGAGAACAGGCGGACCGCATCGTGATTGAAATGAAAACGCCCAGGGTCGCCCGAGGAAAACGCCTGGTTCGCGATCGCCTCCAGGTCCTTGTACGAGGCGTCCTCGATATCGCCGTACCCGAACTCGCACAGGATGCCCGTGGCGATCACCACGCGCATCAGGATCTGGAGCGCGACCAGCGACCCGACGCCGGCATGCAGCGCCTCGAGCTGGAGGTGGTACTCCAACGACAAGGCGTCGCGTATCGGCCTCGGCAAGGGCAGCAGTTCCGTCTTCGCCTCCCGCTGCCGGCGGCTGGACTGGTGCAGACGATAGGCCCACGGGTTCGCCTGCGCGCCCGCCGCCGTCGCACGCCTCGAGACCATGACTACGCGGTCCCGCCGACGATCATCTCGTCGACCCTCACGGTCGGCTGGCCGACGCCCACCGGAATCCATTGTCCCGCCTTGCTGCAGGACGCCCTGCCGGGATCGCAGGCGAGATCGTTGCCGACCATGCTGATCTGCCGGATGGTGTCCGGGCCGCGTCCGGTGATGGTCGCGCCTTTGAGCGGCGCGGCGATCCTGCCGTTCTCGATCAGATAGGCTTCCGATGCCTCGAAGACGAACTGGCCGCTGGTAATGTCGACCTGGCCGCCCTCCAGGCCCGAGACGTAGATGCCGTGGCGCACCGACTCGACGATCTCGCCCGGATCGTGATCGCCATTGAGCATGAACGTGTTCGTCATGCGCGGCATGGGCGAGGCCGCATAGCCCTCGCGGCGGCCGTTCCCGGTGGGCGCGGCGCGCATCAGCCGCGCGCTGAGCCCGTCGTGCATGTACCCGCACAACACGCCGTTCTCGATCAGGGTCGTGCGCCGCGTCTCGCACCCTTCGTCGTCGATATGCAAGGAGCCGCGCCCGCCTTGCAGCGTGCCGTCGTCGACGATGGTCACGTGCGGCGAGGCGACCTGCTCTCCCAGGCGTCCCGCGAAGGCCGAGGTCCCGCGCCGCACGCCGTCGGCCTCCAGCCCGTGGCCGACCGCTTCGTGCAGCAGCACGCCGTTCCAGCCCGGGCCGACCACCACCGTCATTTTTCCGGCCGGCGCCGGCTGCGACCGCAGTTTGGTGAGCGCGGCCGACACCCGCTCGCGCACGAACGCGCGCAGTTCGTCGTCGGACCAGGTCCTGACGCCGTAGCGCCCGCCCATGCCGCCGCTCGCACTCTCCTCGCGCGCGCCGGACCTGACGCGAACGTTGATCCAGAGCGACAGCAGCGGGCGCACGTCGCCCGTGCTCAGGCCGTCGCAACGCGCCACCCAGACCGCCTCGTGCACGGCGCTCAGCACGGCATGCACCTCGATCACGCGCGAGTCGGCGGCCCGCGCGGCCTCGTCGAGCCGCTTCAGCAGCGCGATCTTGTCCGCCGCGCCCATCGCCTCCAGCGGATGGCTGGCCTCGTAGAGCGGCCGCGCCAAGGGCAGCTGCGCGCGGGGCGCGGCCGTCGCGCCGTGCCGCGGGGCGCCGTCGGCGGTGCCGCGCAGCCGGGCCGCGACATGCCGAAGTGCCGCCGCGTCGATCCGTTGCGAGCTCGCCAGCGTGGCCTCCTCGCCCTTCAAGACGCGCAGGCCGAAGCCGGCGTCGCGTCGATACGAGCTGCCGCGCACGGCGCCGCCCTCCAGCGACCACGATTCCGCGGTCGTCTCCTTCAGGAAGAGGTCGGCGAAATCGCCTCGCTGGCCGAGGGCCGATCCCATTGCGGAAAACAGCGCGGTCTCGTCGATGCCATGCTGTTCCAGCAGGATGCCGTGCGCCAGCGCACTCACCCCGTCGCGCGCGGCAAGCCGCGCGCCCGATTGCTTTGCCTCACTCATGCCTCAAGCCCCCCCGACCATCATTGCATCGATCAGCCACGATCCCGACGTCGCCCATCCCCGGGTGATCGCGTCGCTGCCGATCGCCTGCAGCCCGCCGAACATCCGCCCGAGATTGGAGGCTATCGTGATGCCGCTCACCGAAAACTGGATCTCGCCGTTCTCCACCCAGAACCCCTTGGCGCCCCGCGAGACATCCCCCGTCGACGGGTTCACTCCGCCGCCGACCATCTCCGTGACCAGCAGCCCGCGATGCAGCCTGCCCAGCATCGCGGCGAAGTCGTCGGCCGCCTGGGTGTGCGTGCTGCGCATCTCGAGGTTGTGCGGCCCGTAGCCGTTGCCGGTGGGCGCCAGGTTCAGGCGGCGCGCCGCGTAGAGCCCGAGGAAAAAGCCGCGCAGGCAGCCCTCCTCCACCACGCTGCGCGACTGCCCCGCGATGCCGTCGCAGTCGAAGCAGCGGCTGGCCATGCCGCGCTTCAGGAACGGCTCCTCGCGCAGCTGCACGTGCGAGGGAAACAGGGGGGCGTCGATGCCATTCCTCAGGAACGAGCCGCTGCGGTAGAGCGCATCGCCCGAGGCCGCCGACACCAAATCGCCCAACAGCCCGAGGGCCGCCGAGGGCTCGAACAGCACCGGGCACTGCTGCGTGGCAACCTGCCTGGCGCCGAGCGCGCCCACCGCGCGCCGGGCGGCCGCCGCCCCGACCGCCTCCGGCGGCGCGAGATCGTCGAACGCACGCCTGGCATCGCCCCAGAAGCCGATCTGCCGTTCGCCGGCGCGCAACGCGACCGGGGCGCAGGCGATCGAATGGACGGACCAGGGCGCGGTCGCGAGAAATCCCGCGGAGGTCGCCAGCAGCGAAGTGCCCGACGCCGTGCGCACCGTCACGCCCTTGGAGGTGCTGATCGACGGATCGTGCGCGCGTGCCGCGTCCTCGGCACGTTGCGCATGGGCGCCGAGCTCGTCGAGCGACCAATCCAGCGGGTGGTACAGATCCAGGTCCGGAAACTCGCGGGCCAGGAGCCCGGGATCGGCCAGGCCGGCCGCGGGGTCCGCCTCGGTGGCGGCGGTGCCCTCGATGGCCGCGAGGACCGCTTGCTTGAGCCCCTCGTCCGACAGGTCCGACGATTTGGCGAGCGCGCGTTTGCCGTCACGCAGTACCGTGACCGTCATCTCGCGCGTGCCGCAAAAGCTGCGCTCCGTGCTCACCCCGTTCGTCACGGTCACGGCGCTCGACTCGGCGGCCTCGATCTCGACCCGGGCGCCCTGCGCGCCGGCCCGCCGCGCGAGCTCGATCACGCGCTCGGCCGAAGTCTCCAGCTCCGCGGCAAGCTCCTGCCACTGCATACGGCTCGATTGCATCAGCCTGCTCCTCCTTCGCCATCCGGCATCGTGCATCGCATGTCTCAGGCACACCGGCGGGTCAGCGAAATCAGCATGTCGCCGATCGCGCCGCCCCGTTCGCGCGAGGCACGGTCGCCTTCTTCGTACTGGAACAGGAATCGCTCGGCCAGCCGGGGATCGATCTCCGCGACATGTTTCATCATTGCGGGGCCTCTCGGCGGCTCGGCGCCGGTGTCGAGCGCATGCTTGAAGATGCCGTCCATCAATTTGAACAGACGCGATTCATCCTCGGCGCCCCAGTGGCACTTGGCCTTCAGGCATTCCTGGACGAATCGGCAAAGCACGCTGACGAAGTCCTTCAGCATGTCCGGGTTGCGGGCCAGCGACGACGACGCGGCGACCAGCACCGCGGCGGCCCTCGTCCGGTTTCCTTCGGCGGGCGCGGCGACCACCTCGCGGGCCGCTTGCGCGACGGCCGCCCACTTCTCCTCCGGCAGCTGGGCACCGCCCGCCTCCGCGGCATGCAGCGCGGCAAGTTCGTCGCGAATCGCGAGCAACGCCGCGTCGCCGTCCAAGGTGTCCGAGACGAGCGGACTCGCCAGAATCTCGTTGAGCAGCCGGCCCGGCAACGCCGAGAGGTCGGCGCCCACCGGGACGCTCTCCAGCCAGTCGGCGACGAACCGCGCGCCGTTCAAATGCGTGCTCCGGTAGGTCGAGAGCGACGCCACGGTATCGAGCACGTCGGTCGGCATGCCCAGCGCGACCGCGCACTCGTCCGGATCGGAGGTGCCGGCCACGTAGGCGAGCGCGCCGGTGACCTTTTCCGGCCACATGGGCGTATTCGGATCGGCCTGCTTGAGTTCGAGATAGTCGCGCAATCGAGCGATCCGCTCGGCTTTCAGCTGCGCATCGCCGCCGAACGCGGACAGCGTGACGGCGGGCTTGGCCAGTTGCGTGGCGGTTCCCAGGTGCGCATCCAGGTAGCTCGCGAGCTGCGTGGCGGTGCGGTTGCCCACGATGCGGCCCGCCTCGTCGGCGCCGTTCATCAGCACCAGCGCGGGAATGCCGCGCACGCCAAAGCGCTCGCGCAGGCCAGGATGCTCATCGACGTTGACCTTGACGATGTCGACCTTGCCTTCGAAGTTCCGCGCCACTTTCTCGAGCGTCGGCGCCAGCGCCTTGCACGGCCCGCACCATTCCGCCCAGAAGTCGATCAGCACCGGACGGCTGTTCAGCGTCACATCGGCCTCGAAGCTCGCTTCGGTCACACTTTTCAAGCTGCTCATTTCAGATTCCTGTTTACAAGTTCTATCTCGTCGGGCCTTGCCCGACCGACCCACCGGCATCGTCGCGACGCCATCGCGGGGTCATGCCGGATACGCGGACGGCGCCGGGCCGGCCGGCCCTCCCCATGCCGCCGCTTGCGGCTTGGGCGAGAAATCGATGGTCTGCTGATGAAAGGCCAGCAGTTCCTTGCGATGCGCGACGCTGAGGACGGTGGCATGAGGCAGCCGGTCGATCAGCAGCTGGTAGAGATGGTGCTCGCTCTGCGGATCGAGGGCCGACGTGCATTCGTCGAGGAAGATCGTCGACGGGCGGGCCAGCAGCACGCGCGCGAACGCCACGCGCTGCTGCTCGCCGCCGGAAAGCCGGTCGCTCCAGCGGTCGGCATCGAGCAACGATCCGGCATAGGCGCCCAGGCCGCAGGCGCGCAGCACTTCCGCGCATTCGCTGTCGCTGTAGACCGAGGCCTCGCGCGGGTAGGCGATCGCTGCCTTCAAGGTGCCGGCGGGGATGTAGCTGCGCTGCGGCACGAACACGGCGCGCTCGGCGCAGCGGGCGACTGCGCCCTCGCCATACGGCCAGAGGCCGGCCAGGGCCCTGAGCAGCGTGCTCTTTCCGCTGCCGGACGGCCCCCGCACCAGGCAGCGCGAACCCGGCGCGAGCGAGAAATCGGGCACGCGGGTAATCTCCACGCCGCTCGCATCGCGCAGCACCAGGCCGGTGGCCGCCACGGCGCCTTCCTGCGCGGCGCTCAACGCGACGCCGGCCTGCGGCTCGTGCGCGTAGACGTAGAGAAATTCGCGAAGCCGGTTTGCCTCGGCGCGCCAGGCGGTGAACCCCAGATAGGCTTGAGGGAAAAACGCCAGCGAACTCGACACGGAACCGAACGCCGCGTTGGAACGCATCAGCCCGCCCAGCGTCATCCCGCCCGTCATCAACTGCGGCAAGACCAGCAAGGTCGGCACCACCGAGCCGACTTGCCCGACGAGATTGGTGAACAACGAGACCCGCGTATTGACCCAGAGCAGCGCATAGAGATTCGAGACCACCTGGCGGAACGCCCCGTTCAGCCGGGTGCTTTCCGCGCCGTTCCCATCGAAGAAGGCGATCTGCTCGGCGAACTCGCGCACCCGCACCATCAGCACGCGAAAATCGCCTTCCACGCGGTTCTGCTTGGCGTTGAGCGTGATCAGGCGCCGGCCCAGCAGATGGGTGGCTAGGAAAAACAGGCCCTGGTAGATGAACACTGCGTAGACCAGGTAGCCATGGATGCTGTATTGATGGCCGCCGACATGCAGATCCAGGGAATGGCCGATCGACCACAGCACCACGCTGAAGCTCACGATGCTCACGGGCACCTGGAGCACGCCCATCGACAACAGCAAGGTGTCCTTGACGAACAGCTTCGCATCCTCCGCGATACGCTGATCGATGTTCTCGAGCGCACGGTCGCGCTCGATGCGATAGTAGGTATGGCGCGACAGCCATTGCTCGGCCAGCCAGGTCGTCAGCCAGCGGCGCCAGCGAATCTCGACGATCGACTGCAGCACCACCGTGGACACCGTCAACGCGGCGGCCGCCATCGACACCAGCAGGAATTGCAGCAGCAGCACCGGCAGCACCTGAAACCTGCGGCCCCCCACGGCATCGTAGAACGTGCCGGTCCAGTGATTGAGCCAGAGGCCGATATAGGTGTGGCCCCAGCCCGCGCCGATCACGCAGGCGAGCATCAGCGCCGACAACACGCCCTCCCTGGTGACCCAATACGGCCGGATCAGCTTCCAGACGGTGGGAAAGTGGCGCCTGGCTTCCCGATCCTCCGCGCGGTCGGCCGGGAATGCCCGATTCATGGTCATTGCGAGTCCTTCGCCGGTTGCATGACAAAGTTGATCTTGTTCAGACCGCCGCCCTGCAGCGCCGCGAGGACCGCGGCCACCTTGCCGTACTCCACGTGCTGATCCGCATTGATGTTGACGGCGGGCGGCTCGCCCTGCCTCGCGGCCGCCTCGACACGCAGCTTCAGTGCCGCGTCGTCGACCACCGTCTTGTTCCACAGCACGGTCTTGTCGGCCGTGATCGAGAGATCGATATCCTGGCTTTTCGACTCGGCCGGCTGCGCTGCCGCCTTCGGCAGATCGACCTTCACCGCCTTGTTGATGACCGGCAGTGTCACGATGAAAATGATCAGCAATACCAACATGACGTCGATCAGCGGCGTCATGTTGATGTCGTTCATCACGCCTTCGTCGTTGTTGCCATCCATGAGAATCGACACGATGAACTCCCCGCTCAGGCAGTGGCGCTGACGCGCTTGCTCGCCACCGGTGCCGCAGGTGCCTGGCGAACGTCGCAGTGGGCCTTGGCGCCCGTCACGAAATACACGTGCAGTTCATGCACGAACCGGTTCAGGCGATGGCTGACCCGCTTGTTGCCGCGATTGACGTAGTTGAAGCCGAGCACGGCGGGAATCGCCACGAACAAGCCGATCGCCGTCATGATCAGCGACTCGCCCACCGGGCCGGCGACGTGGTCGAGGCTGGCCTGGCCCGATGCGCCGATCGCCATCAGCGCGTGATAGATGCCCCACACCGTGCCGAACAGGCCGACAAACGGCGCGGTGCTGCCGATCGAGCCGAGCACGGCCAGGCCGTTCTGCAGGCGGGCGACCTCGTCGTCGAAGGCATTGCGCAGGCCGCGGGCCACCCATTCGCTGGCACTCAGGCTGCCTTGCAGCGAGGCGCCGCCTCCCGCCTGCTGCTCGTTGGCCTCGCGGCCCGCCAGCGCCATGGCGCGATAGGGATTGTCGGCGCCGTCGCCGAGCGCCTTGATGCCTTCGTCGAACGACGGGGTGGACCAGAAGCGCGTCTGCGCGCGCTTGCCCATGGTCTCGAGGCGTCGATTCGCCAGTCCCTTGGTCACGATGACGAACCAGGACACGACCGACATGCCGAGAAGAAAGACGAAGATGAAGCGGGTGATGAAATCACCCTGCTGCCAGACATTGGCGATGCCGTACTGTTCCATTGTTTGCTCCGTTGAATTCCAGGTCAGTCATTCAGATTGAAGGCGATCCGCTGCTCGGCCTCGACGGCGCGGGCAATGCCGGCGGTCGTATAGGGATGGCAACGGCCGGCCTGGGTCGCCGCCAGCGCCGCCGCATCCAGCAGCGGATAGCCGCTGCTTTGCGCGACTCGCGCCTTTGCTACCGCGCCGTCCACGCCGATCGACAGCTTCACCACCACCGTGCCTTCCTGCTCGAGCCGCCGCGCCTTCGGGGGATAGTCCGGGCTCGGGATCTGGCAGCCGAGTTGCTTGAGTTCCGCGCTGCTGATCTGCTTCGGGGTGTCGAGCAGATTGGGGCCGGGTGCGGGTGCAGGCGGCGTCGGAGCAGGCGGCGCGGCGACGCTGGGGGCGGCCACGGGCGGCGCCGGGGCCGGCTGGACCGGCTTGACGGGCTCGCTCTTGGCGGGCGCGACGGTCCGGGCAGCCGGGGCCTGCGACGAAAGCACGGGCGCCGTCTTGCGCACCACCGGCTTTTCGACCGGCCTGGGTTTCGGCTCAGGCGGCCGCTCGGGCTTGGGCTCGGGCTTCACCACGGGCTGCGGCGTCGGCGCGGCAACCAGCCTGACCTGAACCGAAGTACCGGAGGCCCGGTCGGCCTCCAGCCGGATCAGGTGCACGCTGTGATGAACGATCAGGTACAGGCCCAGCCCATGCGCCAGCAGCACGGCAAGCCCCACCACCGTGCGCCTGAAGCGCGATCGCAGCTTCGCCAGGCGCTCGGGTTCGGACACGCGGCCGCTCCAGCGCCGGGCCTCGATGGAATCAGAAATCATAGGTGCCGGTGAGCATGACGGTTCGCTCCGGTCCCATCGGAATGAAGGAGGACGTCGTGCTGCTGTAGTAGAGCTTGCGATTGAATACGTTCTTGACCGAAAGATTCAGGCCATAGCCCTTCTTCCGGTAGAACACCCCGAGATCCGTCTCCACCTGGCTGGGAATGCGATACGCCGATCCCGTGTCGACGTACTGCCCGCTGGCGAAGAACAGCCCCGCGCCGACCCCGAAACCCTGCAGCTTTTCCGAACGGAAGTTGTAGGTGGCCCACAGACTGGCGCTGTTCTTGGGCAGATTCACCGCGATCTTGGTGCCCGCGGGCTGCACGAAGTCGTTGTACGTGTAGCTGCCGATCAGGTTGACGCCGGGCAGCGGCTGGCCGCTGATCTCCGCCTCGAATCCGCGGCTGACGGCGCCGCCGGCGGGAAGATAGAAGCCGCGATGGAGCGGATCGGCGACGTTGTAGTTGCTGAACGAGGTGCGGTAGGCCGAGGTCGTGATCGCCAGCTTGTCGTCCAGCAGGTTGAACTTCATGCCCACTTCGACTTGCTGGCTGATCTGCGGGGCCAGGATTCCGCCGCCGAACTTCGGTGCCGTTCCCGGTTGGAAGCCGCGGTTGTAGCTGGCATAGGCCGAGACCTCGGTGGTCAGTTCGTAGAGCAGGCCGAGGCTCGGACTATAGGCGTTCTGATGCGTTCCCCGCCCTGCCACGCCGCTGCCAGAGACCGAGCTCGTCAGATAGGTATCGCGGCGCACCGAGGCGAGTGCATGAAAATTCCGGTAGGAAAACTGATCTTGCAGATACACGCCAGTCTGCGTGTAGCTGCTCGCGAACGTCGGCGCCAGGTTGCCGGCATCGGCAGGAGGCAGCGAGAACGGCCCGAAGATGTTCGGGACGGAAATGAGTCTGAAGAGTGTCGTATCGGCCTGATACTGGTTGTAGTGCAGCAGATCCCAGCCCGCGATCACGGTATTCTTCACCGCGCCGATATCGAACTTGGCTCGCAGGTAGTTCTGGAAGCTCCAATTGTAGTAATCCGCGATCGAATCGAAGGCGTAGAACGAGGCGCCATTGGTCGCCGAGAGCGGCGTGGCCACGGCCCAGGCCTGCTGGGTCTGCTGGGTCCGCGAGTAGGACGCCTTGCTCACGAAGGTGAGCGACTTCGAGAGCTTCTGCTCGAGATGGAGGAAGGCAGTGTCGGTTTGCGCGCCGAAATGGTCGGACGGCTGGCCGAGCGGCCGGTCCATATAATTCCGGTAAATATCGCCCGCGACATAGCCGACCGTGAACTGCGGAACCGGCTCGCGATTGACCGTGCGCTCATAGCCGACCGTCAAATCCGTGGTCGAATCCTTCCATTGCAGGGTCGGGGCAAAGTAGAAATTTCTCTCGCCGTCATATCCCATCGGGGTCTGGCCCACGCGCTCGCCCGAGATGATGAAGCGATACCGGAGCTTCTTGTCCTTGGTGATCGCGCCCGTGCTGTCCAGCGCGATCTGGTCGTCGCCGTAGGAGCCGTAGCCCACCTGGATTTCGTGGAACGGATCGGCCTGCGGCGTCTTCTTGACGAGGTTGATGACGCCCCCCGGCGGGCTGCTGCCGTTCATGATCGCCGACGGTCCCTTGACCACTTCCACGCGCGAGATGGCGATCGTCGGCGTGACGTTGGGTGCGGTCCCGACCGTCGCGAGCCCGTCCGAGGTCAGGTTGGTGGCCGTAAACCCGCGAATCGTGTACTGCGGCACGCCAAGCGGCCCCGGGCGCGTGACCACACCGGAAGCATTCCTCAGCACATCGGAGAGCGACTGGTCGGCCTGGCTCTGGATCACCGCCGCGTTGATGACGCTGACCGATTTCGGCGTCTCGCTGAGCGGCACGTCCGAGCGCGCATAGCTGGACGACGATTCCGCGACGAAGCCGGTGCCGCTGGAATCGCGGCTGGCCGCCACGCTGATGAGCGGCAGGGTGGTGTCGACCTGGCTGCCTGCCGGGCCGGCCGCGGCCGGCGGCGCCGCCCGCTTCGCATCGGCCTTGGCACGCGTGAGCGTGTAGCCGCCGTTGGCCGTGGGAACCATGTCGAGGCCGGTGCCCCGCAAGGCCGCGCGGATCGCGTCCATGGCCGAGTATTGGCCGTCCACCGGCGCCGACTGCAGCGAGCGCACCAGCGCCGCGTCATAGTTCAACGGCAGCTGCGCGGTCTTCGCGATCTCCACCAAGGTCCGGTCCAGCGGGCCGCTCGGTATGTGGTAGGTGTGTTGCGCCGCCTGCTGCGCACTGGCGGCGGACGCCGCGAACGTCTGTGCCACGGCGATTGCCACTGCCGCGAGATTGCGGGCCATCCCCTTGTTGTCGAACTTGATCCCCACGATACACCCCATCCACATATCGGTTGTTTTCGGCAAAACGCCTGACTACACCCAGCTGAGCGAGCCGGTCCGGCCTCGCCTCCCATCGACGCGGCCGTGACGGAAGCCCTCCCGGTTTTCCGCGGCCGGCACGCTCGACGTCACTGATTCGAGACATTCACCTGCGTCTCCTCCACACAAAAAGTCTAGCTGTCCTGTCCGGAATGCTTTTTTGAAAGAATTCCTATTTGCGGCCATTTCTGGAATTTCATTCCCGGCGAACGGGACGTCGCTGAAAATTCCGTTCGACACGCCAAGTCCTCAGACCACCGGGTCACGAAATGTAGGCGAGCGGCAGGCTCGTGGTGGACTTGATGGTCTCCATCGAAAAGCTGGAACTGACGTCGAAGATTTCCAGCTCGCTGATCAAGCGCTTGTAGACACCGTCATAGGCGGCGATGTGCGGTACCACGACCTTGAGGAGATAGTCGACGTGGCCGCTCATGCGGTACACCTCGACGACTTCCGGAATATCGGCCACCGCCTCGCAAAAGCGCTTGAGCCACGCGGCCGTGTGCTGGGCGGTTCGGATCTCGACGAAGACGGTGACGCCCACATTGAGCTTCTCGGCGTCCAGCAGGGCCACGCGGCGGGCGATGACGCCGTCCTGCTCGAGCTTCTGTATGCGGCGCCAGCAAGGCGTGGTCGACAGATGCACGCGATCGGCAAGCTCCGCCACGGGAAGCGTGCAGTCGTCTTGCAGAACGGTCAGGATGGCTTTGTCGATATGGTCGATCACGGTTCTCCCCTCGGGACAAGGTAGGCGTCGTGAACATGGGACGCCTTCACTCACCTTGTGCAACGAGGGGGGAAAAGTGACACCGGGAAACGAAAATATTTTTGAAGCGGAGCGTGAAACGGTCCGGGGCCGGGTCCGGCGCCGGGTCAGGCCTCGGAGGCGACCGCCAGGACCTTTCCGTAGGTGACGAGGGACAGCCCCAGGCCGCTGGCGAGCTGGCGCAGCGCCGCCTCGGCGTCATTGAGCGCGAACACGCCGCTGACCCGGCGCGAGAGCGCTTCCTGCGGAAACCGGATGTAGCCGCTGTAGTAGCGGCCCAGCGTCTCGATGATGTCGGGCACGGGGCGGTCGAGCACCACCAGCATGCCGCGCTTCCATGCGAAGATATCCTCGGCGGTCTCGGGCATGCGGGCGATGCGCCGTGCGGTGATCGACCAGGCCGAACCGCCGTCGACACGCAGGCTGCCGCCGTCCGGCGTGGCCAGGGTGGCCTCGCCGCCCTGCACCGCCACCACGGTGTGATAGCGCAGCGCGTCGACGCTGAGCCGTGCGCTGGCCGTCGCCGCGCTGCCGTCGCGGGTGCGCACCACCAGCGGGATGCGGCTCGTCGTGACCGGATTGGTGAGGATCTGGCCGGACGCGAGGTAGACGTCATGGCCCGCGGCGGCGTCCGTCGCATAGACGCGAGCCGAGGCCCCGAGCGTCATCGGCGCGCCGTCGTTCAGCGCGACCACCTGGGGCGCCAGGCCCGCGTTGTGGTAATCGGCGTCCAGGGCGTAGCGGCCCACCAGCTCGCGCGTGCCGACCGCGGCCAAGGCCAGCGCGCTGAGCGCGCCCCCCGCCTTGAGCAGGCGGCGTCTCGCATGGGAGGGTTCGCTCAACGCGCTGCGCACCGCGGCGCCGGAGGCTGCCTGCAGCGGGGAAAACCGCGCCAGCCCTTGCTGAAGCCGCGTCCACGCCTGGTCGTGAGCGGGATCGGCACGGCGCCACGCCTCGAATCGATCGCGTTCCTCGCGCGTGACATCCCCGGCCCGCAGCCGGACCTCCCATTGCACGGCCTCGCGCATGGCGGAATCGGGCGCGCGGGCGCCGCGTGAGGCGTTCAAGGGTTCAGAAAGCATTGGGTGAGCGCTTGGGTGATGTATTTGCGGACCATGCTGCTCGACACGCCGAGCCGCTCCGCGATCTCGGCATACGTGAGGCCGTCGATCTGGCTGTAGATAAAAGCACTTTTCGCCTTCGGCGGCAAGCCATCGAGCGCCTGATCGATCAGGAACAGGGCCTGGGAAATCTCGACGATCGATTCGGCGGACGGCGCGAGCGGCGCCTCGGCGTTGAGGAGCGCGTTCTGATAGGCGCGCTCCAGATCCCGGCGGCGCCACATCTCGAAGGTCAGGCGCTGGGCGATCACGGTCAGCCATGCCCGCGGTTCGCGAATGCCCGGCGGATCGTCCACGCCGGCCAGCGCCTCGAACGACGACGCGGCGAGATCCTCGGCATCGGCCGGCGAGCCGACACGCCGCTGCAGCTTCGCCTTCAGCCATCCGTAGCTGACCCGGAACTCGTTGGCAAGCCAGGCCGAGCGGGAGCGGGCCGAGTCCTCGTCGCGCCTTTCCATGGTCTCGATCGGCTGTACTGTCGGGCCAGTGCTCATATGACATATCCCAAAGCGATGACACGATAGGCATGCGCTGCAAGCTGCCAACCTCTGCCTAAATGCAACGTCATGCCCCGCTAGGTCGATGCCGTAGTATGCCATTTCAAAACTGCCGCGTGAGGGCGCGATACCAATCCAAAACCCGCAGCCATCGGCCGTTTTGCCCGATTTCTCGGGCGCCGGCCCATGCCAGCCTCGAGCCGCCCGGACAAGCACGTGATCGGCACGCCGAACGAAAACTTGAGCCCGACCGCGGCGGCGGCCGTGAAGATGTTCGCAGGCATTGCGGTTCGCCGGCCCCCGCTTGCGCGGCGCAGGCGACTCCCCGCATCGGCCGCCCGGGACGCGCGGCTGGTCCGGATGCCGGTGCTGGCGGAGGCTGCGCCGGTTCCACCCGCTGGCCGGGCCGATCCCTCCACCGATCCCTCCACCGATCCCCATGGCGGGCCGCGGCACCGCCCGCGCCCCGGCGCGCGCCTGGCCAGTCGCGCCAAGGCGGCCCGGCGTGCCGCGCCGATCATGTCGCGCGAGGCAATGATCGGCGGCTTGTTTTCCGGCGCGAGTAGGTGTTTTCACCGAACCGCATTTGCTTGTGTTATCAGCCTGCCTGATATTAAATCGAGCCACTGCGAACGCCGGCATGCGCGTCCGGCCACCGTGTGTTCGCAGCGCCTCGCGGCCTCCGCGCTGCATGCCTGCGCCGCAAGAACACCTCGCATTGACAGACGAGGCGAGCTCATTTGGGCCCGGCTGCTTCAATCGTCACAAAATAATCAGGATTACTACGTGAAAAGAGCTGAATCATCCACTTCGTTCGGCAGCGGGAACGATAGCGCGACGACCGTTCGCGCAAGTGCCGCCGTCACCCTGGGCCTGTGTTTCGCGGTCGCGTTGCTCGAGGGACTCGATCTGCAGTCGGTCGGCGTCGCGGCACCGCGCATGGCGCGCGAGTTCGGCCTGTCGGTCGCACAGATGGGCGTGGTGTTCAGCGCCGGCACCTTCGGCCTGCTGCCCGGCGCGATGCTCGGCGGCCGGCTGGCCGATCTGCTTGGCCGCAAGCGCGTGCTGGTGATTTCCGTCTGCCTGTTCGGCCTGCTGTCGATCATGACCGCGCTGGTCCGCGATCTTCAGATGCTGGCGCTGGTGCGGATCCTCACCGGGATCGGGCTGGGCGGCGCACTGCCGAACCTGATCGCCCTGTCCTCGGAGGCGGTCGAGCCGCGCTCGCGCGGCACGGCCGTCAGCGTGATGTATTGCGGCATCCCGTTCGGCGGACTGATCGCGTCGGTGATCGGCATGCTGAGCGCCGGCGACACCGAATGGCGGCATATCTTCTACGTCGGCGGCGCGGGCCCGCTGCTGCTGGTGCCGCTGCTGCTCGCCTTGCTGGGGAATTCGCGGGCCTTCGCGCAGGCGTCCGACTACGGCCGCGCGAAGCCGGCGCCGGTCGGCCGGATTCTGTTCGACGAGGCGCGCGGGCCGTCCACCGTGCAGATCTGGGTCAGCTTCTTCTGCACGCTGATCGTCCTCTACTTCCTGCTCAACTGGCTGCCCTCGCTGATGGCGGCCAGCGGCCTGTCGCGCGTGCAGGTGGGCTACGTGCAGATCCTCTTCAACATCGGCGGCGGGCTCGGCGCGCTGTTCATCGGCACGTTGATGGATCGCGTGCGCCCCAGCCTGGTGGTGTCGGGCATGTATGCCGGCATCATCGCATCGCTCGCGGCGCTGGCAACGGCGCCCGGGTTCGGCACCTTCGCCGCGGCGGCCTTTTTCGCCGGCATGTTCGTGGTCGGCGGCCAATCGGTGCTCTATGCGCTGTCGGCGCAGTTCTACCCGACGGCGATGCGCGGCACCGGGGTCGGCGCGGCGGTGGCGGTCGGGCGCCTCGGCTCGGTGGTCGGGCCGCTCGCGGCCGGCCAATTGCTGGCGATGGGCCGCAGCTCGTCGACGGTGATCGGCGCGTCCATCCCCGTCACGCTGATCGCCGCCGCCGCCGCGCTGCTGCTGGTGCGTCGCCCGCGAGCCGCCGACTGAACGCGCGCCCCCGCACCAGACACCCATAACCACCAACGACATTGCGAATCCGGCAGTTCCTCAACGGTTTGGAGACACCACTCATGCAAGCATCCGCCAATCTGGCACTTTGCGGCGCCCTGTGCGCGATCAGCGGCGCGGCCGCGGCGCAATCGAGCGTCACGATGTACGGCATCATCGATACCGGGATCGAATACGTCTCGCACGCCAACGCGGCGGGCAAGAGCCTGTTGCGCATGCCCGGCGTCACGGGAGAGCTGCCGTCGCGCTGGGGCCTGCGCGGCAGCGAGGATCTGGGCGGAGGCTACAGCGCGGTGTTCACGCTGGAAAGCGGCTTCAACGTCCGTGCCGGCGATTCGGGCCAGGGCGGCCGGCTGTTCGGACGGCAGGCGTTCGTCGGCATCAAGAGCCCGTATGGCACGCTGAGCTTCGGCCGCCAGTACACGATGACCTATCTCGCCCTGATGGGCGCGGACCTGATCGGCCCGGACATCTACGGGCTCGGCTCGTTCGATGCCTATGTGCCGAACGCGCGCGCCGACAACTCGGTGACCTACCTGGGCAATTACGCCGGGGTCACGCTGGGCGCGAACTACTCGTTCGGCCGCGATTCGACCGGCACCGGCAATTCGCCCGGGCAAGGCACCTGCACGGGATCGGTGGCGGGACGCCCGACCGAGTGCCGCGAATGGTCGCTGATGCTGAAGTACGACACGCCGCTGTTCGGCGTCGCGGCCTCCTACGAGGAACAGCGCGGCGGCAGCAACGCGGCGGCGAATTTCTTCGACGGCGTGGCGCCGACGCCGCTGGCCGATGCCGCCGACAAGGACATCCGCACCCACGTGAGCGCATACGCGAACCTCGGCAGCAAGGCGAAACTCGGCCTCGGCTGGCTGAACCGGCGCGTGCAGCCGCTCGCGGCGTCGCTCGCCGGCGTGCGCACCAACCTGTTCTTCGTCGGCGCGTCCTACTTCGTCACGCCCGCCTTCATCGTCGACGGCGAGGTCTATCACATCGACAACCCGCAGCACGACACGCGCGCGACGATGGGCACGCTGCGCGGCACCTATCTGCTGTCGAAGCGCACGGCCGTCTATGCCCAGGCCTCCTATCTCGGCAACAGCGCGAAGGCCCGCTATTCGGTCAGCGGCGGCGGCGGCGGCACGACGCCCGCGGCCGGTGTGGGCCAGACCGGCGTGATGCTCGGCATGCGCCACTCGTTCTAGACCTTCCGGAGTTCCTGCCATGCACCCTACCTCGATCGTCACCGCCGTGGCGGCCTTGCTCACGCTCTCGCTCGCCGCTTGCGGCGGCAGCGGCAGCGCCCCGAATGCTTCCGGCGGCAGCAGCACGCTGCCGCAACTGAGCGCCGCCACGCCCGGCACGCTCGCCGGCACGTGCGCGGCGCTGGGCGCGAGGCTCGCGTTCGCCAACACGGTATTCAGTTCCGTGACCGACGTGGCCGCCGGCACGCTGACGGTGGCGGGCAAGCCGATCGCCGAGCACTGCCTGATCCAGGGCAGCATGAATCAGCGCGTCAGCACCGTGGACGGCCAGACCTACGCGATCGGCTTCGAGATGCGCCTGCCGCTCGCCTGGAACGGGCGCTTCTTCTACCAGGCCAACGGCGGGCTCGACGGCATCGTGGTCACCGCCACCGGCGAAATCGGCGGCGGCGGCCCGAGCAACGACGCGCTGAACATGGGCTTCGCCGTGATCAGCTCGGACTCGGGGCATAGCGCGTCGCAAAATCCGCTGTTCGGGCTCGACCCGCAGGCGCGCCGCGACTACGGCTACGCGGCCGTCGACACGCTGACCCCGATGGCCAAGCAAGTGATCAAGCTCGCCTACGGCAAGGCGCCGGACCGCAGCTATTTCGGCGGCTGCTCGAACGGCGGCCGCCATGCCATGGTCACGGCCGCGCGTTCGTCGGGCGAGTACGACGGCATCATCGCCGGCGATCCGGGCTTTCACCTGCCGAAGGCGGCGATCGGCGAGATGTGGGGCGCGCAGCAGTTGGCGAAAGTGGCGACCGCGACCGGCGCGAACGGCTTGCCCGACATCACCACCGGTTTCACCGCGGCCGAACGCCAGATGGTGGCGTCGAGAATCCTCGCAAAATGCGACGCGCTCGACGGCGTCGCCGACGGCCTGATCCAGGACATCAAGGCATGCCAGGCGAACTTCAGTCTCGCCGACGACGTGCCCACCTGCGCGGGGAACCTGCGCGACGGCAGTTGCCTGACCAGCGCGCAGAAGGATGCGATCGGCAAGCTGTTTGCCGGCGCCCGCGACAGCGCGGGCAACGCGCTTTATGCGAGCTTTCCCTACGACGCCGGGCTCGGCGCCGGCTGGTCGGCCTGGAAGCAGGGCAATTCGATCACGCTCGATCCGGCCGCCGCGGCCTTCGTGTTCTCGTCGCCGCCGCACAGCGCGTCGCTGCTGAGCCAGCTCTCGTCGTATGCGCTGAACTTCAGCATGGACCGCGACGCGCCGGCGATCTTCGCGACCAGCGGCGTCTACGCCGAATCGGCGTGGTCGTTCATGACGCCGCCGGACGAAACCAACCTGAGCGCCTTCAAGCAGCGCGGCGCGAAGCTGATGGTCTATCACGGCACGAGCGACCCGGTGTTTTCGTCCAACGACACGACCGACTGGTATCAGCGGCTCGCCAGCGCGAACGGCGGCGACGCGTCGAATTTCGCGCGGCTCTACACGATTGCCGGCATGGATCATTGCAGCGGCGGACCGAGCACCGACCAGTTCGACATGCTGACGCCCCTGGTCGCCTGGGTCGAGCAGGGCAAGGCCCCGGACCGCGTGACGGCCACCGCGCGCGACGCCAGCAGTGCCACGCCGAATCCGGACGTGCCGGCCAACTGGGGCCGCGGGCGCACCCGGCCGTTGTGCGCCTACCCGAAGGTAGCGCGCTATACGGGCGGCGATGTGAACAGCGCGAGCAGCTTCGTCTGCAGTTGAGCGGCCTTGCGGTGCGCCGCGCCGGCGGCGGCGCGGCGCACCGCTGCGCTCAGCGCTCCCTGAGATTCTTCACGCAGCCGTGCAGCAGCGCGCGCAGCACCGGCTCGTCGGCGCTCATCTCGCCGAGCATCGACCGTTCGATCTGATCGACGCTTTCATTGCAGCGCTTCAAGAGCGCCTTGCCCGCGGGCGTCAGAAGCAGCAGCACGATCCGGCGATTGGCCGGGTCCGGCTCACGCGTGACCCACCCGTTCGATTCCATGGTCTTGACGACTTCGTTGGCCGACTGCGGCGTGATGAACGAGCGCTCGGCCAGCTGCGCATTCGAGGATCGCCCGCGGCCGTTCAACACCGACAAGGCGGTGAACTGCGGCAGCGTGAGGCCGTGGGCGGCGAGCACCTCGGTCAGACGGCGCGATACGATCCGGTCGAGCTGCCCGATCAGGTAGGTGAGCCGCATCGGCGCATGAGCGGCGGGCGCGGCGCCGCCCGGCGCGACGACATCGGCTGCGGCGGCAACAGCGGGCGCGGCGGCGGGGCTGGTCTTTTTCGTGGATGCCCGGGGCTTCGTGGTCATCGGTTAGCGTGGGTTCGAGGGCTTGGACAGCAGCCATCATAATCCACGCCGAAGCCGGCGCCGCGTGCCGCGAGCCGGCGCTCCCCTGCCCCGCGGCAGCCGTTGCGGCGCCGCCCGTACCGCGCTGCCGGCGCGCTTCGGGGTTTTTACCAGCACGGCGATATTCCGCTTTACTTATCAGGCAGCCTGATATTAAATTGTCGTCAGGCCGCAGTCGCGGCACCATTCACGGAGAAATTCAATGAGCTACGAAGGTCGCTGGACAACGGTCAAGGTCACGGTCGAGGCGGGCATCGGCTGGGTGGTGCTGAATCGCCCCGAGAAGCGCAACGCGATGAGCCCGACGCTGAACAAGGAAATGATCGACGTGCTCGAAACGCTCGAGCTCGACGACGAGGCGCAGGTGCTGGTACTGACCGGCGAAGGCGATGCGTGGACCGCCGGCATGGACCTGAAGGAATATTTCCGCGAGGTGGACGCGGCCTCGGACGTGGTGCAGGAGCGCATTCGCCGCGACGCGAGCCGCTGGCAATGGCAACTGCTGCGCATGTATTCGAAGCCGACCATCGCGATGGTCAACGGCTGGTGTTTCGGCGGCGGGTTTTCGCCGCTCGTCGCCTGCGATCTCGCCATCGCCGCCGACGAGGCCACCTTCGGCCTGTCCGAAATCAACTGGGGCATTCCCCCCGGCAACCTGGTGAGCAAGGCCATGGCGGACACCGTCGGCCATCGCCAGGCGCTCTACTACATCATGACCGGCGACACCTTCACCGGCAAGCAGGCCGCGCAGATGGGCCTGGTCAACCAGAGCGTGCCGCGCGCGGCCTTGCGCGAGGCGACCGTCGCGCTCGCGGCCAAGCTGCTCGACAAGAACCCGGTGGTGCTGCGCAACGCGAAGCACGGCTTCAAGCGCAGCCGCGAACTGACCTGGGAGCAGAACGAGGACTACCTGTACGCCAAGCTCGACCAGGCCAATTATCGCGACAAGGAAGGCGGCCGCGAAAAGGGCCTCAAGCAGTTTCTCGACGACAAGAGCATCAAGCCGGGCCTGCAAGCCTACAAGCGCTGATACGGCCGGCTCGAGCGGGCACACGGAGGAGACAACACCATGAACGAGATCGGTCTGTTGATCGACGGTCAGGCACGGCCGGCGTCGAACGGCGGCACCTTCGAGCGTATCAACCCGGCCACCGGCGCGGTGGCCACGCGCGCGGCGGCGGCCACGCCGGAGGATGCCGACGCGGCCGTGGCGGCGGCGGCCCGCGCGTTTCCCGGCTGGGCCGCGCTGTCGCCGACCGAGCGCCGCAAGCGGCTGCTCGCGGCGGCCGACCGGATGGACGAGCGCACCCCGGAGTTCATCGCGACGGGTGCCGCCGAGACCGGCGCGATGGCGAACTGGTACGGCTTCAACGTCATGCTCGCCGCCAACATGCTGCGCGAGGCGGCGGCCATGACCACCCAGATCGACGGCGCGGTGATCCCGTCCGACGTGCCCGGCAGCCTGTCGATGGCGGTGCGGCAGCCATGCGGCGTGGTGCTCGGCATGGCGCCCTGGAACGCGCCGGTGATACTCGCCACGCGCGCACTCGCGATGCCGCTCGCCTGCGGCAATACCGTGGTGCTGAAGGCCTCGGAGGGCTGCCCGGGCGTGCATCGGCTGATCGGCCAGGTGCTGCACGAGGCGGGGCTCGGCGACGGCGTCGTCAACGTGCTCTCGCACGCGCCGCATGATGCGCCCGCGATCGTCGAGCGGCTGATCGCGAATCCGCTCGTCAGGCGCGTGAACTTCACGGGCTCGACGCGCGTCGGGCGCATCGTCGCGGAGCTGTCCGCACGGCACCTGAAGCCCGCGCTGCTGGAACTGGGCGGCAAGGCTCCGGTGCTGGTGCTCGACGATGCCGATCTCGACGCGGCGGTGGACGGCATCGCGTTCGGCGCGTTCTTCAACCAGGGGCAAATCTGCATGTCCACCGAGCGCGTGATCGTCGATCGCAAGCTTGGCGATGCGCTGGTCGACAAGCTGGTGGCCAAGGCGCGCACGCTGAAGGCCGGCGACCCGTCGCAGCCGGGCTCGATTCTCGGCACGCTCGAGAGCGAGGCGTCGGCGCGGCGCATCCAGGCGCTCGTCGAAGACGCGCGCGAGAAAGGCGCGCGGCTGCCGCTCGGCTGCGAGGTGCGCGGCGCGATCATGCAGCCGGTGATCGTCGAGAACGTCACGCGCGAGATGAAGCTGTATGCGGACGAATCGTTCGGCCCGGTGGTGACCGTGCAGCGCGTGGACGGCGACGAGGAGGCGCTGCGGGTGGCCAACGACAGCGAGTACGGGCTCTCGGCCGCCCTGTTCAGCCGCGATCTCGGGCGGGCGATGAACCTCGCCAGGCGCATCGAATCCGGCATCTGCCACATCAACGGCCCGACCGTGCACGACGAGGCGCAGATCCCGTTCGGCGGCGTGAAGGCGAGCGGTTACGGACGCTTCGGCAGCAAGGCGTCGATCGCGGAATTCACCGAACTGCGCTGGATCACGGTGCAGACCACGCCGCGCCACTATCCGATCTGAAGCCGGCTGCGGCGCCCGCGCCGCGAGCGAGCATGCCATGCCGCGCGCCCCGCCGCGATCGCAGCGACGCGACGGGGCAAACGCCGCGGCCCAACCAGGAGACAGGCCTTGGAAACGGACCACCGCCTTGGATTGGCGAACCCAGCCGGATACCGGCATGTCGCCATCCAGGCCAGCGCACCGCATGTCGAGCGTCGCGGCGAGTGCTGGTACCTGCGCGCGAGCGCGCCGCTCGGCGCTTATCCGTCGCGCTTCACGGACCGGCTCGTCAGTGGCGCGCAAGCGCACCCCGACCGGCTGCTGGTGGCGCAGCGCGACGCGCAAGGCGCCTGGCGCGGCGTGAGCTACGCGCAGATGCTCGAGAATGCACGCGCGATCGGCGAGGCCCTGCTCGGCCGCGGCCTGAGCGCCGAGCGGCCGCTCGCGATCCTGTCCGGCAACAGCATCGAGCACCTGCAAATGGCACTGGGCGCGATGTGGGCGGGCATCCCCTATGCGCCGGTCTCGCCCGCCTATTCGCTGATCTCGGGCGATTTCGGCAAGCTGCGCCACGTGTTCGAGCTGCTCACGCCGGGCCTGGTGTTCGCCGACGACCTCGCGGCCTATGCGGCCGGCCTCGACGCGGCCTTGCCGCGCGACGTCGAGCGGGTCGGCGTGGCGCCCGGCGCGGGCGGCGCCACGCCGTTTGCGGCGCTGCTCGACACGCTCCCGCGCGACGTCGATGCGGCGCACGCACGGGTGGATGGCGACACGATCGCGAAATTTCTGTTCACCTCCGGCTCGACGCGTCTGCCGAAAGCGGTGCCGACCACGCACCGGATGCTGTGCGCCAATCAGCAGATGCTGCTCGAAACCTTTCCGCAGTTCGGTATCGAGCCGCCGGTGCTGGTCGACTGGCTGCCGTGGAACCACACGTTCGGCGGCAGCCATAACGTCGGCATCGTGCTGTACAACGGCGGCACGCTGTATATCGACGGCGGCAAGCCGGTGGCGGGCAAGTTCGACGAGACGGTGCGCAATCTGCACGAGATCGCGCCCACCGTGTTCTTCAACGTGCCCAAGGGCTGGGAGGAACTGACGGCCGCGCTGGAAGCCGATGCGGCGCTGCGCGAGCGCTTTTTCTCGCGCGTGAAGCTGTACTTCTTTGCCGGCGCGGGCTTGTCCCAGGCCGCCTGGGACCGGCTCGAGCGCGTGACGCTGGCGCATTGCGGCGAGCGCATCCGCATCATGGCGGGGCTCGGCATGACGGAGACCGCCCCCTCGTGCCTGTTCACCACCGGCCCGGTATCGGGCGCGGGGTACATCGGCCTGCCCGCGCCGGGCTGCGAGGCGAAGATCGCGCCGGTCGACGGCAAGTTCGAGGTGCGTTTCCGCGGGCCGAACGTGATGCGCGGCTACTGGCGCATGCCCACCGCCAACGCGGAGATCTTCGACGACGAAGGCTACTACCGCAGCGGCGACGCCGTGCGTTTCGTCGACAGCGAGCGGCCGGAACTGGGGCTCGCCTTCGACGGGCGCATCGCCGAGGACTTCAAGCTCGGCTCGGGCACCTTCGTGAGCGTCGGGCCGATGCGCGCGCGCATCATCTCGGAGGGCGCGCCCTATGTGCAGGACGCGGTCATCACCGGCATGAATCGCGACGAAGTGGGCGCCATGGTGTTTCCCCGTGTCGACGCCTGCCGCTCGCTCGCGGGCCTGGGCCGGGACGCGGGCGTGGCGGACGTGCTCAACGCGCCGGCGGTGCGGGCGTTCTTCGCGGCGCTGCTCGACAAGCTCAACCAGCACGCCACCGGCAGCGCGACGTTGATTGCCAGGCTGCGGCTGCTGGCGGTGCCGCCCTCGCTCGATCTCGGCGAGGTGACCGACAAAGGCTCGATCAACCAGCGCGCGGTGCTCCAGCATCGCGCCGCGCTGGTCGACGCCATGCATGACGGCGGCGATCCGGAGGTCATCGAGGCGCGCGAGCGCCGCGGCCAGGCGGCACGACCATGACGGCTTCGGCGCGGCGCGGTTCGGCGCCGGCGCCTTGCCGGCCGCGGCCTGCTCGCGCCCGGCGGTAGCGCGGGGCGCTGGCGCCCCGCCCCGGCCGGCAGCCGGGCCGACATGCGCCGCGCGCCGCCGGCCGAGCCTTCAGCCGGGCTTAACGAGCGCTTTATCGGCCGTTAAGCACAAAGCCTCGATCCGCTCGTATAGTGGCCGATCCGAACGCGCGAGGCCGGTGCCGCGCCGCGTGTGCCGCATGATCCGGAGCGAGAGATGAATCTGGAGTCGTTGAATACCCCCGCCGCGCTGATCGACGTCGCGCGCATGAACCGCAACATCGAACGGATGCAGCAGCGCATGAACGCGCTCGGCGTGAATTTCCGGCCGCACATCAAGACGAGCAAGTGCGCGCCGGTCGTCACGGCGCAGCTCGAGGCCGGCGCGCGAGGCATCACGGTGTCCACGCTCAAGGAGGCCGAACAGTTCTTCGCGCTCGGCGTTCGCGACATCGTCTACGCGGTCGGCATCGCGCCGGCGAAGCTCGCGCAGGCGCTGGCCCTGCGCCGGCGCGGCTGCGACCTGAAGATCGTCGCCGACAGCGTCGCCTGCGCCCAAGCCATCGTCGCGTTCGGCCGCCAGCACGGGGAAAGCTTCGAGGTCTGGATCGAGGTCGATGTCGACGGCCACCGCTCGGGCCTCGATCCCGAGGACGAGGCGCTGCTCGCGGTCGCGGCGACGCTGGTGGGCGGCGGCATGCACCTGGGCGGCGTGATGGCGCACGCCGGCTCCAGCTACGAGCACGATACCCACGACGCCCTGGTTCGCCTGGCTGAGCAGGAGCGTTCGCGCAGCGTGCGGGCCGCCGAACGCATCCGCTCGGCCGGCCTGTCGTGCCAGGCCGTCAGCATCGGCTCGACGCCGACCGCGCTGGCCGCCGAGCGGCTGGACGGCGTGACCGAGGTGCGCGCGGGCGTCTACGTGCTGTTCGATCTCGTCATGCACAACGTGGGCGTGAGCCGGCTGTCCGAGCTGGCGCTGAGCGTCCTGACCACGGTGATCGGCCACCAGCGCGAAAAAGGCTGGGCCATCGTCGACGCCGGCTGGATGGCGATGAGCCGGGACCGCGGCACCCAGCGCCAGAAGCGCGACTTCGGCTACGGACTGGTTTGCCTCGAGAACGGCGAGGTGCTGGACGGCTACCTGATGAGCGGCGCGAACCAGGAGCACGGCATCGTGTCGCGCTCCGGCGCGCCGGACCACGCAATCGAGCAGCGCTTGCCGATCGGCACGCGCTTGCGCATCCTCCCCAACCACGCTTGCGCCACCGGCGCGCAGCATCCCGCCTACCAGGCCGTCAAGCCGGACGGAAGCATCGAGACCTGGCCGCGATTCTATGGCTGGTGACTCGCGGCGCCGTTCGGCGCCCGGCGGCAAACCGCGCCCGCCTCGCGGCCGAACGGCCAGCGCCGGCGCGGCCGGCCCGGCGCCAATCCAGGAAAAGATATTTTGGCCTGTCTACTATGGGATGAGCGAATCATCGATGGGGGGTGAATGCTTCAACTCGAAGACATGCAACTGCTGCGCGCGCTGGGCGCCTCGCCGTCGCTCGCGGCCGCGGCACGGCTGCTGGACCTGACGCCGCCCGCCGTCACGGTACGGCTCCGGCGCATCGAGCAACGGGTGGGCGTGAGCCTCGCGACGCGGGCGGCGAGGGGCATTTCCTTGACCGACGAGGGACAGCGCCTGATCCAGGAGGCCATCGACATCCTCGAGCGGATCGAGTCGCTTCCGTCCCGCCTCTCGGACCAAGCCAACGGCGTGAGCGGCCACCTGCGCGTGGTGGCGCCGTTCGGGTTCGGGCGCGCCTACGTGGCGCCGCTGATCCGCAGCCTGCACCGCTCGCATCCCCGGCTCGCGGTCTCGCTGATCCTGGTGGAAAGTCCGCTGGCCGCGGCATCGGGTGCCGATGTGGTGATCTCCATCGGCCCCATCAAGGGCTCCTCGTGGGTCGGACATTGGCTGGCGCCGAACGAGCGCCTGCTGTGCGCCGGCCCCGCCCTGGCGCGCAGCCTGTCCGAACTCGGGCATCCGTCCGAACTCGGCCGTTACCCGTACCTCGCGCTGCGCGAGAACGACGAGGAAGTCACCCGGCTGCGCTTCACACAGCACGACGCCGCGGGCAGGCGCGCGGGCAAGGCCGTGACGGTCAGGCTGACGAGCGTCCTGTCGTCGAACGACGGCACCGTGGTGAGGGACTGGGCGGCGGACGGGCTCGGCGTCGTCGCCCGCTCCGAATGGGACTGCGTGCGGCTGCTCGCCGAAGGCAGGCTGGTGCGCGTCCTGCCGGCATGGCGGCTCGATCCGGCGCCCGTGATCGCGCTCACGCCCACCCGCCAGGGGCTGACGATTCGTCAGCGGGTATTCCTCGATGCGGCGAAGCGCGCCTTCGACCCCGTGCCGTGGCGGGCTTGACCCGGCCGGCCGCCGAGGCCCGCCTCGCGAAGCCGCGAACCTCGCGGCACCCGGCGCCGCTCGCGCGGTGCGCCGCGCCGTAGGCGACGCGCATGCCGATCCGGCTCCCCCCGCCGTGAGCCGGCCCTCGGCCCGCCTCTGCACCGGCCACGGCACCTGGCTGGGCTGGCTCGGCGTCGGGCGCGGCCCGCCCGTCGGATAATGATGCGGCATCTCGTGGATCAGCAGCCACGCGGCCCTTCACCCGTCACCGGAGCCTGACGTGTCCCACTTCATTTTGATGTTGACCGAGAACGACGCAACCGTCGGCGACGCCCTGGCCGTCTACGACAGCCTGCGCGACAGCCCGCTGCGATTCGTCGGCTTCAAGGACGTTGGCCTGCCGGTGGCGATGCTCGTGCAACTGGCGCGGCGCATCCGTGCCGACGGCCGCGAAGTCGTGCTGGAAGTGGTCGCCACCAGCCGCGAGGCGGAGCTGGCATCGATCGGCGCGGCGCTCGAGATCGGCGTGGACTACCTGCTCGGCGGCCGCCATGTCGAAGACGCGCTGCCGCTGCTGCGCGGCGCGCCGATCCGGTATTTTCCGTTCGCGGGGCGCACCGTCGGCCATCCGACCGTGCTGGAGGGGAGCATCGACGAGATCGTCGACGACGCGCGCCGGCTCGCCTCGCTGCCCGGCGTCCACGGTCTCGACCTGCTGGCCTATCGGCTGGCCGGCAGCGGCGCGCCCGCGGAGCTGGCGCGGCGCGTCGTCGAAGCGGTCGAGCTGCCGGTGATCGCGGCCGGCAGCATCGACCGGCCGGCGCGCGTGAGGGCGATGCGCGATGCGGCGGCATGGGGCTTCACGGTCGGCAGCGCGCTGTTCCGGCATGCCTTCGGCGCTCGGCCGCTGGCCGCGCAGATCGATGCGATCCTCGGCATCGAGGGCGTGACGGCCTGAGGCGGCCGCCAAGGCACCGCCGCCGCCGGCCGTCACCCCATGCGGCCTGGCCGGCCGGTCGCGGCGCCCCGGCGCCTCAGGCCGCGCGGCCGAAGTAACGCTGCGCCAGGGCCACCCAGTACCGGACGCCGGCCGGAATGATGGCGTCGTTGAAATCGTATTTCGGGTGATGCAGCGCCGCCGCGGCCGCGCCGTCCGGCGCATTGCCGATCAGCACGTAGGCGCCCGGCCGCGCCTCCAGCATGAAGCCGAAGTCCTCGGACGTCATGTTCGGCGGCACCTCGCGGTGCAGGCGTGCCTCGCCGAACGTGTCGCGGATCACCGCTTCGCACAGCGCCGTCTCGGCCGGCGTGTTGACCGTCGCCGGATAGTATTGAAAGAACTCCACCTCGACCTGCGCGCCCTGCGCCGCGGCCAGCCCCTCGCAGGCCTGCCGGACGTCGCGCTGCAGCCTCTGCTGCAGCTCGGACGACAGGGTGCGAATCGTGCCGCGCAGCTCGGCCGTGTCTGGAATGACGTTGTCGGTCGTGCCCGCCTGGAACATGCAGACGGAAATCACGGCGGGTTGGACGGGGTCCTTGTGCCGTGCGGCGATGGTCTGGCACTGCAGCACCATCAGGCAGGCGAGCGGCACCGGATCGATGCCCAGATGCGGCTGCGCCGCGTGCGCGCCCTTGCCCCGCACCGTGATCCGGAAGCGCGAGCCCGCGGCCATGATGGGCCCGGTGCGCAGCCCGAACTGCCCGGCCGGCAAGCCGGGCCAGTTGTGCATGCCGAACACCGCTTCGGTGGGATATTGCTCGAACAGCCCGTCGTCGATCATCTTGCGCGCGCCCGCGCCGCCCTCCTCGCCCGGCTGAAACACGAAATGCACGCTGCCCGGCAGCGGCGGCAGCGACTTCAGCATGCGCGCGGCGCCCAGCAGCATGACCGTATGGCCGTCATGGCCGCAGGCATGCATGATCCCGTGCGCGCACGAGGCATGCGCGAAATCGTTGGCCTCGTGGATCGGCAGCGCGTCCAGATCGGCGCGCAGCACGATGCCGCGTGCCGGGTCGGTGCCGGCCAGGCTGGCCACCACACCGGTGCCGCCCAGCCCGCGCGCCACCGAATAGCCGAGCGACTCCAGTTCGCGGGCGACGACGTCGGCGGTGCGGTGCTCCTCGAACCGCAGCTCGGGATGCGCGTGCAGATCGCGGCGCAATCCGGCCCAGTGTGCCTGATGCGTGCTCAGCGACGTGTCGGAAATGACGGCGTGTTCCAATTTCGGCACCTTCGAAAAATAAACGGCTTGCCTGCTGCCCTGCCGGCGCATCGGCGCGCCGCGGCCGCGTCAGTCGTAGTAGCCCAGCACCGACTTGAGCTCCAGGTACTCCTCCATCCCTTCGATCCCGTACTCGCGGCCGTTGCCCGACTGCTTGTAGCCGCCGAACGGCGCCTGCGGGTCCCATGCCGGATAGTTCAGGTGCACCTGCCCGGCCCGGATGCGCGCGGCCACCGCGCGCACGCGCGCCATGTCGGTGCCCTGCACGTGCGCGCCGAGCCCGTAGACGGTGTCGTTGGCGATCGCGACCGCTTCGTCCACGGTATCGTAAGGCAGGATCGCGAGCACCGGGCCGAAGATCTCCTGCTGCGCGATCGTCATGTCCGTGCGCACCTCGGAGAAAATCGTCGGCCGCACGTAGAACCCCTTGTCGAGGCCGGCGGGGCGCCCCGGCCCGCCGGCGATCAGCTTGGCGCGCTCCGCGCAGCCGGCCTCGATCATCTGCGCGACCCGCCCGAACTGCGCGCGGTTGGCGAGCGGCCCGTGCGTGGTCGCCTCGGCGAACGGATCGCCGACGACCAGCGCCTGCGCCGCCGCGACGGCACGCGCCTCGATGGCGCCGAGCAGGTGGCGCGGCACGATCATGCGGGTCGGCGCGCTGCACGACTGCCCGAGGTTGCGGAACGCGGCGGCCACGCCCGGCGCGATGGCCCGCTCCAGGTCCGCATCCGGCAGCACGAGGTTCGGCGACTTGCCGCCGAGCTCCTGCGCCACGCGCTTGACGGTCGGCGCGGCCGCCTGCGCCACCAGCACGCCCGCGCGCGTCGATCCGGTGATCGACACCATGTCGACCTGCGGGTGCGCCGACAGCGCGGCGCCCACCTGCGCACCGCTGCCGCTGACCAGGTTGAACACGCCGGGGGGCACGCCCGCGTCGTCGATCACCTCGGCGAACAGCAGCGCGCTGAGCGGCGACAGCTCGCTCGGCTTGAGCACCACCGTGCAGCCGGCGGCCAGCGCCGGGCCGACCTTCGCGGTGATCTGATAGATCGGCCAGTTCCACGGCGTGATCAGCGCGCACACGCCGATCGGCTCGCGCATGAGGGCGGTGGTGCCGCGCCGCGTGACGAACGGATAGCTCGCGAGATTGTCGCGCGCGACCCGGATATGCTCGGCGGCGAGCGGCACGTGCGCGGCACGCGCATAGCCGATCGGCGCGCCCATTTCCATCGCCAGCGCGGTGGCGAAGCGCTCCGCGCGCTCGAGGATCAGGGCATGGATGCGGTCGAGCACCGCGGCGCGCGCTTGCGGCGGGGTGGCCGCCCAGGGCTCGAAGGCGCGCCGCGCGGCGCGCACCGCGCGCTCGACGTCGGGCGCGCCGCCGAGCGGGATCTCGCAGAGCGTGGCTTCGGTGGATGGGCACACCACGGCGAACCGGTCGCCGCCCTCGGGCAGCACCCAGCTGCCGTCGATGAAGAAACGATCCAGCCTGCCGGCTTGCCGCAGGAGGTCAACGGGGGAGTTCATTGCAGGGTGTCCTTGAGTCGATACCAGGCGCCGACGAGCGGCAGGAACCAGGGCTTGCCGAAATGCCCGGGAATCGCCGGCCAGTCGAAATCCTTCCAGGGGTTGAGATCGGCACGCCCGTCCATGATCTCGGCCATCAGCGTGCCCATCAGCGTGGCCATCTGCGTGCCGTGGCCGCTATAGCCCATCGAGTAATACACGCCGTCGCGCTCGCCGGCGCGCGGCAGCCGGTTGGCCGTCATGTCCACCATGCCGCCCCAGCAATAGTCGATGCGCACGTCGGCCAGATCCGGAAACACGGCGGCCATCTGCCGCCGCAGGATCAGCCCGCTCTTCTGGTCCGAGCGCGGGTTCGAGGTGGCGAAGCGCGCCCGCCCGCCGAACAGCATGCGCTGGTCCGGCGTGACGCGGAAGAAGTTGACGAACTGCTTGGTGTCGGTGACCATCCGGCGCGTCGGCAGCAAGCGGTCGAGCCGTTCGCTCGACAACGGCTCGGAGACGATGATGAACGCGCCGACCGGCACCACCCGGCGGCGAATCCAGCCGAACGGGCCGAGCTGCGAAATACCGCTGGCAAGCAGCACCTGGGACGCCCGGATCTCGCCGAGCGGCGTCAGCGCCAGGTAGCCGCCGTCCGCCCGGCGCTCGAGGCCGAGCACCGGCGCGTGCTCGAGAATCTGCGCACCGCGGGCCTGCGCGGCGCTCGCCAGGCCGCGCACGTAGCGGCCGACATGCATCCCCGCGCTCTTGCCGAACAGCAGGCCGCCATGATACCGGTCCGAGCCGATCTCGTCGCGCAGCGCCGCCTTGCTCAGCATGCGGGTGTCGGGGTCCACGCTCGCCGCGAGCAGCGCCTGGCTGCGCACGAGCTTGTCGTAGTGCTCGGGCTTCGCGGCGAGCTTGAGCTTGCCGCTGCGCACGAAGTCGCAATCGATCGACTCCTCCCTGACCAGCCGCTCGACCAGGTCGACGCCCGCATCGAACGCGAGATAGAGCCGGTTGGCCAGTTCCGGGCCGATGCGCTGCGCCAGCGACGCGTAATCCTGCGCGAAGCCGTTGTTGCACATGCCGCCGTTGCGCCCCGAGGCCGCCTGCCCGACGGTGCCCGCCTCGCAGACGGTCACGCGCGCGCCTTTCTTGGCCAGCGCCAGGGCCGCCGCCGAGCCGGTGATACCGCCGCCCACCACCAACACGTCGCAGTGCCGCTCACGCAATTCGGCCGAGCCGCTCGCGAACGGCTTCGACGTATCGAGCCAGTAGGAACTGAAATGCATCAGGCACTCCCAATCTGTCAGAACCGGCTGCCGCGCCGGCGCGAGGCGGATCGATCCGCCCCGCGCCAGGGGCCGCCGCCCGCCTGCGCGCGATCGCCTCGCGCCGGGCCGGCTAGAAATCGGCGACCTTGCCCCAGGCGGCATCGTTGAACCGGCCGGGCCGATACGGCAGCGGGTCGACCAGCAGCGGCGCCCCCGTGGCGAGATCGGCGATCAGGTGGCCGGCGCCTGGCCCGATCCCGAAGCCGTGGCCGGAAAAGCCGGCCGCCAGGATTAGCCCCGGCACGCCCGCCACCTCGCCGATGCCGGGCACGCCGTCCGGCGTGCTGTCCACGAAGCCGGCCCAGGCATGCGTGATCTTCGCGTCGCCCAATTCGGGCAGCAGCTCGGCGGCGCGGCGGTAGGTTTCCCTGACCGTCGGCATGTCGGGCTTCGGGTCCAGGATGCGGACCGCCTCCATCGGCGTGGGCGCGTCGAGCCGCCAGCGCTTGAGCGTTTCGTGGCCGCCGCGCACCCCTTCCAGGCCGCCCGGCAGCAGATTGCGCCAGCGCTTGGCGAACATCGGCACGAATTGCGGCGCGAAGCGCAGGAACTGCGGCGTCGGGTCCACCCGCGCGCGGCCGCTGATCGCCAGTGCGTAGCGTCCGTCGCTGCGGCGCGTCGCCGACACGCCGGAGGTGTACATCGCCTCCGGCAGCGGCCGCGCGACCGGCGCCACGCTCAGGATCGACTGACGGATCGACGCCTGCGGAAAGCGGATGCCGAGCTGGCGGCAGAACGAGGACGCCCAGGCGCCGCCGGCCATCACGACGGTCCGGGTCCTGATCACGCCGGCTTCGGTCACGACGCTGGCCACCCGCCCGCCCTCGAGTTCGATGCCGCGCGCCGCGCAGGACTGGTGGACGCTGCCGCCCAGCTTCATCAGCGCGGCGGCCACCGCCGGCGCGGCCTTGCCCGGGTCGGCCGTGCCGTCGCTCGGCGAGAACACGCCGCCCTTCCAGGGCCGCCCGGTGGCGTGCCCGCGCTCGGTGGCCTGCTTGCCGTCGAGCATGTAGGTGGTCACGCCGGCGGTTTTCGCGAACTCGCCCCAGCTGGCCCAGCGCGACAGCTCGGCCTCGTCGTTGCTCAGATACAGCAGCCCGCAGCGGCGAAAGCCGGTGTCCTCGCCCGTTTCGGCGGCGAAGCGCTCCCATAGGTCGATGCTCTTGCTCGCCATCGGCAATTCGCGCTCGTCGCGGTTCTGCTGGCGGCACCAGCCCCAGTTGCGGCTCGACTGCTCCGCGCCGATCCGGCCTTTCTCGACGAGCGCGACCGATACGCCGCGCCGCGCGAGGTAGTAGGCGGTGAACACGCCGACGATGCCGCCGCCGATCACGACGACATCCGCCGAGGCCGGCAGCGTTGCGAGGGTTTCGATATGGCGAAGCGGAGGGGACATGGTTCAGTCTCGGGCGGTAGAGGCGGCGACGTTCTGCACGACATAAAACTTGGACACGCGTTCGCTGCTTTCCCAGCCGACCGGGGTGCCGCGCGGCAGGAACAGCGCGTCGCCGGCCGTGAGCGACAGCACGCTGCCGTCGGGCGCGGCGAGCCGCACGCCGCCCGCCAGCAGGAACATGAACTCGTTGACGCGATGGGGGCGCACGATCCGGTGATAGGGCGTGGAATCCCAGATGCCGGCGCAGTACGCGGCCGCGTCGTCGTCGAACACGTTGTCGCTGCGGCACTGCGGGGCCGGGCCGAGCAGCACTTCCGGCGGCAGCGTCGCCGAGGGCTTGAAGTCGGCCTCCGCGCGCAGCGCAAGCACGCCGCGCCGGGTCGGCGCCGCGCAGGCGGCCGCGCAGAACACCAGCCGCACCGGGGCGCGCGCGGCGAGGCGCAGCGCGCTGCCGGCGCCGATCACGGCGCCCTCTCGCGGGCCCAGCACGCGAGGCGCGGCGCCGTGCGCCGTGAGCGTCAGCTCGCCGTCGACGACCACGATCGTCTCGATGTGCGGAAAGCCCGCCAGCTCGAACTCGCCGACCAGGCTCAGGCGTCCGGCGGCCATCGCGTCGGGCCCTTGCCACGCGATCTCGCGATGTGACGCGAACGGATCGTGCGCGCCGAACGCCTGCCTGCGGAACTCGGTCGAAGGGGCCGTGCCGTCGGCACGATGCAATACGAACGCTGCGGTCATTTCTGCTCCTGTGCGGTGCGCGGCGGCTTGGCTGAGCGCCGCCGCGCGATATCGTCGATCGTCGTTCACCGGCTCGCCGGCCGGCGACGCCGGGGCGGCCGTGCCCCCCATGCCGCGCCTCATGCCGCGTGGCAGGCCGCGGCGCGGCGCCCGGCAGGCGGGCGCGCCAGCGGCCTGCGCGCCGCCGCGCCGCCCGCCCGGGCGGCCATGTAGTCGCGCGGCGTGATGCCGAGCACGCGCCGGAAATGCCGGCACAAGTGGCTCTGGTCGAAGAAGCCGACGTCGGTCGCGACCACCGACGGCGCGAGCCCCGCGCGCAGCAGGTCCTGCGCGCGCCGGACCCGCACGAGGCACAGGTAGCGGTGCGGCGACAGCCCGGTTTCGCTGCGAAAGCGCGCGGTGAAGCGCGACACGCTCAGGCCCGCCACCGCGGCGAGCGTGTCGAGGTTCAGCGGCTGCGCGAACGAGGCTTCGATGGTGCGCAGCACGTCGCCGATCGCCGGCGACATGGGCTGCGCGACGCGAGGCGGCCCGCCGGATTGCACTGTCATGTCGAATTCTCCCCGGCGCCCGCCTCAGTGCAGGAAATCCTGCACCCGGTAGTAGGCGCCGACCAAGGGCAGGAACCACGCGCGCCCGAAATGACCCGGGATCGCCGGCCAGTCGAGCTCGCGCCACGGATTCGACGCGGTCGCGCCGTACAGCACGTCGGCCATCACGCGGCCCATGTGCACCGACATCTGCACGCCGTGGCCGCTATAGCCCATCGAGTAGTGCAGCCCGTCGTGCTGGCCCGCGCGCGGCAGGCGGTCGGCGGTGATGTCCACCAGCCCGCCCCAGCAGTAGTCGAGCTTCAGGTCGGCCAGCTCGGGAAAATAGCCCAGCATCCCGGCGCGCAGGACCTCCCCGCTTTTCGCGTCCGAGCGCGGGCTCGACATCGCGAAGCGCGCGCGCCCGCCGAACAGCAGCCGGTTGTCGGGCGTCACGCGGAAATAGTTGCCGATCTGGCGCGAGGTCACGTAGGCGCGGCGCTGCGGCAGCAGCCGGTCCAGCCGGGCCTGGGCCAGCGGCTCGGTGACCACGATGAAGCTGCCCACCGGCGCGATGCGGCGCCGGAACCATGCGAGCGGCCCCTGTTGCGATGCGCCGGTGGCCACCAGCACCCGGTCGGCGCGGATCGTGCCGCGCGTGCTGGTGACCGCGTGGCGCTCGCCGCCGAGCCGCTCCAGCTTCGTGACGGCCGCGTGCTCGTAGAGCCGCGCGCCGGCCCGCGCCGCGGCATGGGCGAGCCCGACGCCGAACTTGCCCATGTGCATCTGCACGCCGTTTCGCTGCAGCAGCCCGCCGTGAAAGCCGTCGGAGGCCACTTCGTCGCGAATCCGCGCCGGCTCGATCAGCTCGATATCGGGATCGACGCCGTGCCGCAGCACCTCGAAGCTGCGGGCAAGCCCGGCGAAATGCTGCGGCTTCGCGGCCAGCTTCAGCTTGCCCGCGCGCCGCAGATCGCAGTCGATCGCCTGCTCGGCGACGAGCGTCTCGACGCTCTTGACCGCGCTTTCGTAGGCGAGATAGAAGCGCTTGGCGGGCTCGATGCCGATGCGCGCGGCGAGCGAGGCGAAATCCTGCGCGACGCCGGTGTTGCACTGGCCGCCGTTGCGGCCCGACGCCTCGCCCGCGACCTGCGCGGCCTCCAGCACGGTCACCGCCACCCCGCGCTGCGCGAGCGCGAGCGCCGCCGACAGCCCGGTGAAGCCGCCGCCGATCACCACCACGTCCGCGTGCCCTTCGACGGGGCCCTCGCTGCCGGCGCGAAACGCGGGACGGGTATCCAGCCAGTACGATTCCAGTTTCATCGAATCCTTCGTTTGCATGCCGGTGACGGCGATTCGTCGAGAATCATTTAATCACCGATAAAAAGCGCGGTTGCTGCGTATTCGCAGGCGGCACACGCCCGATGCGCTGTTTTGCGCGGCCGCGGCAGCAGACTATGCCTGACCGGCCGGCTCGGCCTGGAACCGCATCAGGTCCGCCTGGCTGCGATGGCAGAGCACCTGCGCGCCGTTATCGAGGGTGCGCAGCGCCGGCGCGGTGCGGTTGCACACGCCGTCCACCCGCATCGCGCAGCGCGCCAGGAACGCGCACAGCTCGGCATCGTCGGCGCGCTCGCCGATCGGCACCAGCGGGCGATGGCAGCGCTCGGACGCCGCGTCGAGCCAGCCCGCGCGCAGCTCCGGCGCGGACGACACCAGCAGGTGCGAATACGGGTGATAAGGCGGCGCGCACAGCGCATCGCGGCTGCCCGTCTCCACGCGGCGTCCCGCATACAGCACGACGATGTCGTCGCTGATCGCGCGCACCTTGGCGATGTCGTGCGTGATGAACACGTAAGACACGCCGAGCTTCGCCTGCAGGTCGCGCAGCAGATCCATGATCGCCGCGCCGACCACCGTGTCGAGCGCCGAGGTGACCTCGTCGCAGAGGATCAGGTCGGGCTCGGCGGCCAGCGCGCGCGCCAGGTTCACGCGCTGCTTCTGCCCGCCCGAGAGCTCGCCGGTGCGCCGCGCGGCCAGCGCCTGCGGCAGCCGCACGAGTTCCAGCAGCTGCGCCACCCGCTGCCGCGCGTGCGCGCCCCGGATGCCGTGATAGAACGCGAGCGGCCGGGCCAGCGTGCGCTCGACCGTGTGCACCGGATTGAGCGCGGTGTCGGCGTTCTGGAACACGATCTGCACGCGCCGGTGCTGCTCCTTGCTGCGCTTGCCGACATCGAGCGCGAGCGGTTCGCCGTCGAGCAGGATCTGGCCGCCCGTGCCCGGCACCAGCCCGGCGATCATCTTCGCGAGCGTCGTCTTGCCGGACCCGGATTCGCCGATCACGCCCACCGTCTGGCCGCGCCCGATGCGCAGGTCCACCTCGTGCAGGATCGTCTTCGCGGGCCGCCCTTGCCGGTCGCGGCCGCCGTAGCCGGCCACCGCGCCGCGCACCTCGAGCAGCGGCGCGGGCGCCGCGGGCGCCGGTCGCGACGCGCGCGGCCCGCCGCCGGGCGTGACCGCCGCGATCAGGCTTTGCGTATAGGGATGCGCCGGCGCGTGCAGGATCTGCGCGGTCTCGCCCACCTCGCGAATCGCGCCCTCGCTCAGCACGACGATGCGGTCGGCCATCTGCGCGACCACCGCCAGGTCGTGCGAGACATAGACGGCGCTGGTGCCGCTGCGCTGCAGCACGCGCTTGAACGCCTGCAGCACGTCGATCTGCGTGGTCACGTCGAGCGCGGTGGTCGGCTCGTCGAGGATCACCAGGTCGGGATCGGTGATCAGCGCCATCGCCGCCATCAGCCGCTGCAGCTGGCCGCCCGACACCTGGTGCGGATAGCGCCTGCCGATCGTCTCCGGCTCGGGCAGCGCGAGCGCGCGGAACAGCTCGACGGCCTTCGCCTGCGCTGCGCGCCGGCTCGCGGTCCGGTGGATCAGCGCGCTCTCGATCACCTGGTCCAGAATCGTGCGCGACGGGTTGAACGCGGCCGCCGCGCTCTGCGCGATGTAGGCGATCCGGCGGCCGCGCAGCGCGGCAAGCGCGGGCGCGGCGAGCGTGCGGACGTCCGTGCCGGCGAACTTCACCGAGCCGCCGGCGATCCGGCAGCCGGCGCGCGCATGGCCCATCAGCGACAGCGCGACGGTGGTCTTGCCGGAGCCGGATTCGCCGATCAGCGCGAGCACTTCCCCGCGTCCGATCTCGAAGTCCAGGTCGTGGACGATGGTGGTTTCGGCGCCGCCGGGGCGGCCGCCGACCACGCGCAGGCCGCGCACCTCGACGAGCGGAGTCGATTGATCGCGCATCAGTGTTCTCCCGTGACCGCGCCGCGGCGGCGGCCGCGATGCGGCAAGCCGTCGATCAGCAGGTTGACGCCCACCGTCAGGATCGCGATCGCGACCGCGGGCACGATCGCGACGGCCGAGCCGTCGCCCAGGCTCGCGATGTTCTCGCGCACCAGCGAGCCGAGGTCCGCATACGGCGGCTGCACGCCGAGCCCGAGGAAGCTCAGGCCGCTCAGCAGCAGCACGACGAAGGTGAAGCGCAGCCCCGTGTCGGCCAGCATGGGGTGGATCATGTTCGGCAGCATCTCGACGCAGGCGATGTACAGCGCGCTCTCGCCGCGCGCCCGCGCGACCTGCACGAACTCGAGCGTGCTGAGGTTCACCGCCAGCGCGCGGGCGATCCGGTAGGAGCCCGGCATGTAGCTGACCGCGGCGGTCAGCACCAGCAGCGGCAGCGACGAGCCGAACGCCGCGACGAACATCAGCGCGAACATCTTCGACGGGATCGAGGTGAGCGCGTCGAGCAGCCGGCTCATGGTTTCGTCGAGCGCGCGGCCCGACACGGTGGCGAGCAGCCCGAGCGTGGTGCCGGTCAGCGCGGCGAGCAGCACCGCGGCCAGCGCCAGCAGCACCGTCAGCCGCGTGCCGTACAGGATGCGGCTCAGCATGTCGCGGCCGAGGTAGTCGGAGCCGAACGGCAGCTTCGCGCTGAACGGCGCGAACACGTCGCTCGTGACGAGCGTGCCGATGTCGTGCGGCGCGAGCAGCGGCCCGAACACCGCCACGGCCAGCATCAGGCCCACCATCGCCAGGCCGACGCGGCCGCCCGCCGTCAGGCCGAGGCGCATCACGCGGCGCCTGCGCGGCTGGTCGGGGGAACTCGCGGCGGGCGGCGTCGCGCCGCGCCACGGCGGGCGCCGGTCGCCGGAAGGCGGCAGCGCCTTGTCGCGTCGAGTGGGTTCGAACGGTTGCATAGGAGGCGTCTCGGAGGAAAAACGAAGCACTCAGGTGCGCAGTCGCGGGTTCGACACGATCGAGCAGAGATCGGCGAACAGCACGAGCATCAGGTAGGCCACGCAGAAGATCAGCGTGCAGGCCTGGATCAGCGGAAAGTCGCGATTGCCGACGGCATCGACCATCAGGCTCGCGAGGCCCGGATAGTTGAAGATCGTCTCCACGACGACCACGCCGCCGAGCAGGTACGACAGGCTCAACGCGATCGCGTTGGCGATCGGCCCGATCGCGTTCGGCAGCGCATGGCGCAGCACCACGCGGCTGGGGCTCGCTCCCTTGAGCACGGCCATCTCGACGTAGGACGCGCTCAACTGCTCGATCACCGCGGCCCGCGTCATGCGCGCCATCTGCGCGATCACCACCGCGCACAGCGTCATGACCGGCATCGCATAGGCACGCAGGAAGTCGTGCAGGCCGTCGATCGGGCCGCTGTACGACAGCGCGGACAGCCAGTGCAGCTTGACCGCCAGCAGCAGCACGGCGATCGTCGCGATCAGGAACTCCGGCGTGGCGACGAGCGACAGCGTGCCCAGGCTGATCACGCGATCGACCAGCGACTCGCGCTTGACCGCGGCGGCGATGCCGAGCAGCAGCGCGGCCGGCACCGACACGGCGGTGGTGATCGCCGCGAGCGTGAGCGACTTCGAGAGCCGCCCGCCGATCATCTCCGACACCGGCAGGTCGCCCGACAGCGAACGGCCGAAATCGCCGTGCAGCAGCCCCGCGAGCCAGTGCAGGTAACGCACGTGCGCCGGCAGGTCGAGGCCGAACTGCAGGCGCAGCGCGGCGACCGTCTCCGGCGTGGCCGACTGGCCGAGCGCGGCCTGCGCGGCATCACCCGGCAGCAGGTTGGTGATCGTGAAGATGATCACGGAGACGATCAGCAGGGTCAGCGCGGTCACCGCGATGCGCCGGCCGATCAGGCCGATGAGGGTCCGGTTCATGAAGCAAGACTCCCGAGAAGGTCGAGCGTGGCGGCGGCGGGCGACGGCCTCAGGCATTCCACCAGACGTATTCGGCGAACATGCTGCCCATCATCGGGCCGGTGGGGATCGAGCCCAGGCCGCCGATGCGCTTGTCGTACCCGTCGAGGAAGCTGATGAAGGCGGGAATCCCGACCCGGCCCTGCTGCGACACGATCACCTGCATCTCGCCGTACATCTGCTTGCGTTTGGCGTCGTCGGTTTCGGAGCGGGCGGCCAGCAGCAACTGGTCGAAGCGCGCGTTCTTCCAGCCCGACTCGTTCCACGGCGCGTCCGACTTGAAGAACTGCGTAAACAGCACGTCGGCGCTCGAGCGCGGGTTGACGTTGCCGAAGCCGAGCGGATGCTTCATCCAGTGGTTCGACCAGTAGCCGTCCGACGAGACGCGATTGACCTGCAGGTTCAGCCCGATCTTCTGCCCGGCCTGCTGCAGCAGCACCGCCATCTCGATCGACCCGTTCGCATCCGAGGTCGCATAGATCGGCGGCAGCGTGGTGCCGAGCGCGCCGGCCTTCTGGAACAGGAACTTCGCCTTGTCCGGGTCGTATGGGCGCTGCGGCAGCGACGCGTTGAAATAGCGGTGCTCCGGCGGAATCGGCTGGTCGTTGCCGACCACCGCGTAGCCGCGGAACACCGCCGAGCGGATCTGATTGCGATCGAACAGGTACTTCATCCCTTCGACGAACTCGGGCTTCGCGGTGATCGGGTTTTCGCTGCGCATGATCAGGTCGGTGTAGAGGCCCGACTTGGTTTCCTTCAGCGCATAGCCGGGCGTGGCATCCACCCGCTGGGTCGAGCGCGGATCGACCGCGTTGATCAGATGCACGTCGCCCGACAGCAGCGCGTTCAGGCGCGCCGCGCTGTCGCTGATGCCGATCAGCTCGATCTCGTCGAGGTAGGGCATCCCCGCCTTGAAATAGCTGTCGTTGCGCACCCCGACGGTCGACACGCCGGGCTGGAACGACTTCAGCTTGTACGGGCCGCAGCCGATGCCGGCGCTGAAATCCGTCGTGCCGTCCTTGACGATCACCAGCTGCGGCGTGGCGAGGATCACCGGCAGGTCGGCGTTGGCGCTCGCGAGCGTCAGCGTGACCTCGCCGGGGCCACTCGCCTTCGCCTCGGCGAACTGGTCGGCGAGCGTCTTGACCTTCGAGGCGGTGGCCGCGTTCTTGTGGCGCATCAGGGAATACAGCACGTCGGCCGGCCCGACCGGCTTGCCGTCGTGGAACGTGACGCCCTTGCGCAGCTTGATGACCCAGGTCTTCGCGTCGGTCGTGTGCAGCGACTCGGCGAGATTCATCTGCGGCGTCAGGCTCTGATCGAGCTGCGTGAGGCCGCTGTAGAACATGAAGAAGCGGATGTAGTCCGCGCTGTTCGACCCCTTGGCCGGGTCCAGCGTATCGGCCGTCGAACTGGATTCGTTGGCAACCCGTATCTTCCCGCCGCGCTTCGGCGCGCTCGCGGCGTGGGCCGCCCGGGGCGCCACCAGCAGTCCGCCGGCGCCGGCGGACATCACGCAGCCCGCCGCCATGATCCGCATCATGTCGCGGCGCGTGAAGCCGGCCTTGCCGCCGCCATTGTCGATATCGTCGCTCATCCGTACTGCTCCTGACTGTGGTAAGTGGGTCCTGGGGTCCAGCGTGGCGCTTCGCTGCCGGCGCGCCCGGCTGCTGGTGGCGGGCGCAACGTCATGCCGACGCGAAATCATTTAAGCATCGCAAAAATGCGGTTTGTCGCGATTCGGGCCGCCCGCACCATCCGAATCGACCGTTTTGAGCCGCCCGCGCAGCATGATTTGCTGCGTGCCCGCGGCGCGCCGCCGGCCGGCCGCGAGCCGCGAGCCGCGAGCCGCGGCGCCCGGTGCCTGCCGGCGCGGCGCGAGAGACATTGGCAAGGCGCGAGGTGGGCGCGACGCCGAGCGCCGGCGCGAGGCCGGCGCGAGGCCGGCCGCGATCGCGAGGCGCCGGCGGCCGCTTCGGCAGGCACGGCATGGCGCCGGCCGGCGGCTTCGGCCGGCAGGTGCACCAGACCGGTCTGTCCCATTTCCGCGCGACCCGCCGGCGCGGGCGCCGCCTGTAGGCGGCCTGTAGGCCGACCTACAGGCCGAGCTGCGTGGCGAGTTGGCCGATGTCGGACACTTCGTAATAGTTGTAGAACGGCGTGCCCGGCTCGTGGCCGCGATTGACGAACGCCTTGTGGCGGATGCCGAGATCGTCGGCCGTCATCAGGTCGTAGCGCAGGCTCGACGATACGTGCAGCACGTCCTCCGGCTTGCAGCCGAGCTGGTCGAACATGTATTCGAAGCCGGGCATGCGCGGCTTGTAGGACTGCGCCTGCTGGGCGGTGAAGACCGCATGGAACGGCGCGCCGAGCTTGTCGACGTTGCTCATGATCTGGTCGTCCGAGGCATTCGACAGGATCACCAGCTTGTACTTGGTCGCGAGCCGCGACAGGCCCGCCGGCACGTCCGGGTGCGGGCCCCAGGTCGGCACCGCCAGATAGAAGCGCTCGGCTTCGGCCTCGTCGAACTTCACGCCGATCCGCTGGCAGGTGCGCCGAATTGCATTGACGACGACCTCGCGAAACGGCTTCCAGGCGCCGAGCACCTCGTCGAGCCGGTAGGCGGCGAACGCGCGCACGAACTGCTCGAGCGCGACCGGCGAGAGCCGGTCGGCATAGACCTCGCGCGCCATCTCGGCCATTCGGAAGTGAATCAGCGTGCCGTAGCAGTCGAACGTGATGTACTTCGGCTCAAATTGAATCATGGTGACGTCCTGTCGGTATGAAGCCCCGGCAGGGCCGGGGACGGGCTGGGTTCAACGAGATTGGAACAGGGCAAAAAGCCGTTCGCACATCGTTTGCCGCCGCGCGAAACGCAGATTCGCCGCGAGTTGCCGAGCGCGGACAGCACGATCTGCGGCGCGGCCCGGCCGCGCGCCGGCGCAGCCGGCCAGCGGCCGTCGCGAGCGCGCCGCGGCCTGCCCGTGAACGCCGCGGCGGTGCCGGCACGGCGCCGGCAAAACAGGCGAATCGTCCTATCCGGGCCGCAGCGGGGCTGGCAGAGTGACAGGTCATTCCTACCGTCCTGGAGTTCCGCGTGGCCGACCTCGATCCTTCCCACACGCTTACCTATCGCCCGTTCGCCGAAACCGATCTGGCCGCCGCGCATCAGCTGTCGACGGCAGTCAAGTGGCCGCACCGGCTCGACGACTGGCGCTTCGTGCATCGGCTCGGCAGCGGCTTCGTCGCCGAGGACGAAACCGGCGTGATCGGCACCGCGCTCGGCTGGCCGTTCGGCCAGGCGCACGCCTCGCTCGGCATGGTGATCGTGTCGCCCGAGCACCAGGGCCGCGGCATCGGCCGCGAGCTGTTCTCGCGCGTGGTCGACAGCCTCGGCACGCGCACCGTGTTCCTGCATGCCACGCCGGCCGGCGAGCCGCTCTATGCGAAGTTCGGTTTCCGCGCGATCGGCGCGGTCGATCAGCACCAGGGCGCGGCGTTCCGGCCGCCGCTCGTCTCGCTGCCGCCGGGCGAGCGCCTGCGCCCGCTCGGCATCAACGATGGCCCGCGCCTGGCCGCGCTCGCGTCACGCGCGGCCGGCTACGAGCGCGGCGCGGTGATCGAGGCGCTGCTCGAGCACGCCAACGGCATCGCGCTCGATCGCGACGGCGAGCTGCTCGGCTTCGCGCTGTTCCGCCGCTTCGGCCGCGGCCATGTGATCGGCCCGGTGATCGCGCCGGACACGCTGCGCGCGCAGGCGCTCATCAGCCACTGGCTCGCGCTGCACGAGGAGAAGTTCCTGCGCCTGGACGTGCCCGCCGACA